>JAUICR010000027.1 GCA_030427785.1 Bacteroidia bacterium
TAATCTGTTTGTTTTATTCAACGGCTCCCTGCCTTGTCAGCAAAGAAACTACAAATAGTAAAACTGCAAAAAGGGGAGAGCATATATTTAAGTTGAATACCTGCGCTGACTAATCAGTAACCTTCTAGCACTAATCATTTACTAGCATTCACCTGTATTATTCCTACGTTTGATAAATTCAAAAAGAATTTTGAACCAAACCAAACCTCATGAAAAAAATTCTATTAATCCTGGTTTGCTTTTTTAGCACGCTGCCCATTTTTGCAAACAATATTACCGGTGGCGAAATACGATACACATTTATAGGAACACCTGCTAAACCCTACTTGTATAAAGTAGAGCTAAGCCTGTACCGTAGAAACCAACCGGGCTTTGCGCCCTTGGATAGTGTGCAGCTGATGCAACTTTCTTCAGGATGTTTTCCAACACAAAATTTTACAGTGAAACGTATATCACCTCCTGCTAATCTGGCGGCTGGCGATGGAGGCTTCAAGCTACAAAATGGGTACAATTGCATGGATACGAGTGGTGGTGGGATTGATATAATTTCTATTCATCGCTATGAAGACACTATCACTATCCCTGGGAAGTGTGCCAATTATAGTTTCAGTTTTTCGGGTTGCTGTAGAGATACCAACATTGCGAATTTTAATACTCCAGGAAATGATTCGATTTACTTACGAGCCACACTCAATAATGCTAGAAGGCAAAATTCATCTGCTTTAATAACCAATGAGCCATTAGTAAATGTATGCGTTGGAACTGATGTTTGGAATTTCTTTTCGGTAGTCGATACCGATCCAACAGATTCTATTGTAGTCACTCTCACCTTTCCAAGGTATTCAGCTGATAGCATTTTATCCTATAACTCTGGCTACACTAAGTTTCAACCAATAAAAACAGCTTATGGATTTCAGCTCAATCATTTTGTTCCCACTCATGTGGAGAAAAATATTCTTACCGTAAAGGTGGATGAATACACATATGACTCAACCTTTCATACTTTTTACTTCATAGGAACTAGCACCAGAGAATATTTAATAAACATTACTGACTCATGCGATACTAGTTCTCCAGGCAGATTATTCAAAGCTGATGCTAATAATATGGATACCGCTTCTTCAGTGCCATGCCCTGGTAATATTATTAAGCTTAAGCTGAATCAAAATGTCTTGATAGATTCAATAAGACCAGATGGGGGTGATTTTAGGGTTGTGCGAGGTATTAGTGTTTTAAATCCAGTTGTAAAAGCTATTCCTCAAATAACCAATTTCAATAATCCCCAGTTTACCAATGAAATTTGGCTAGAAACCTATTTACCTTTTACATACAATGATACACTCGTAGTGTACACAAAGAGAACATTTTATACCGACTGTGGAAAAACCATTGGCAATGAAGGCGCCTACCTAGTGGTAACAGGTTGCGGCACTTCGTTTAATCTAAATGAAGAAACTGAATCTTCGTTTGAAATTTTCCCAAATCCAGTTACGGATAAATTACAGATCAAACTTGAGCATTCTAAAAAAAGTCAAATCCTAGAAGTGCGATTGTACAATATGATTGGAAGCCTTATTTATCAAGAGTTAGAAGCAAACCCAGAGGACGAGTTACAACTCGATTTTTCTAACATTCCATCAGGGGTTTACAATTTACAACTGAAAATCAAATGTGCAAGGAGAGCAAATGATTCGAGTGGTTAAAAACTAAAACATGAGATCGTGTATCTATAAACCAATCCTATTCTTTTCCTTGATTTACTTTAGTTTCTCAGGAAGCATTTCTGCACAAATAATGGGAGGCAATTTAAGGTATGCCGCTAGCGACACCATAACCTACAATCCATTTATTTATACTGTAGAGCTCACTCTTTACCGAAATACCCACGGAGCAATTCTACCTGACACGGTGGAAGTTTTAGCTTCGTCAAGCTGCTATCCTACCCAAACTATAAAAGTTGTGAGATACCTAGCTTCCAGCCTTAGGCCCACAGGAGATGGTGGTTCGCTTCCAAGTCAATATTTTGATTGTACTGATTCTATGCAGTCAGTATATCGGCACACCTCTATTCATACCTACAAAGCTGAGATTCAACTCCCCGGCAAGTGCAAAGATTTTTACTTCGCCTACAGCCAATGTTGTAGAGAAAATGGAATAGTAAACGGCCCGGCTGCCACCAACTTTTATTTGGAAGCCATGCTCGACAATCGTTTTGGGGCAAACAGAAGTCCAAAAATTTTACGACAAGGAATGCTAGAGTATTGCTTGGGTAAAAGAGGTTTTGGAGGTTATGAATATCTACTTGAACCTGACATGGACTCAATGCGGGTTGTTGCAAGTCAAGCTCAAAGTGCGCGCAATACTTTAGTTCCTTTTGCTGATGGCTATTCGGTAGATACACCTTTTGCCTCACAAAACGGAATTACATTTCATGACAATCCTGGCTTTCATTTTATACCTTCTGTTCCGGGTTATTTCACGTACAATATTATTATTGAAGAATACCGTTTTGATTCTACCAACTATCATAAGATTTCTTCCATTCCAAAAGAATTAACCTTTAAGGTGAGCGATAACTGCAGCCTAGGAAGTTTGTATACCGAACTCTCCACAGACTATCCAAACGTAGACACACAATCTGAAGCCTTATGCTTTGATTCCATCATAAGTTTTGTCCCTAGCGTGCCTATCTGGGTAGGCAGTATTGCTGCCGATGGTAGTGATTTTATCGTACTCGATCCTTTTGGCAAAATCTTAGAGGTAGATAGTGCTTACTCCGACTATCCTTTTTCTGACGAATTCGGAATGACGACCAAAATTGTAATAGAAGTTTCTAATCCATTAAGAGGAAATCAAACTTTAGAAATTGTGACTAAACAAGGCGCGGATGGAAATACATTAATCAATACCTGTGGGGAGGAAATCGCGGCTGGGAAACGCGCTAAAGTAGCTGTGGATAATTGTGCAAACGATGCGGGGGTTCTACGGGTTCAATCGGATGGAGCTGTTTTCTTTTATCCCAACCCTGTCATTAAGGAACTCTACGTTTACTTTTCTGATAATGCCGAGGGACTTTATGAGTTCAGATTTTATGACATGAGCGGACGTTTTGTGCAAGTTTCATCCTTAGATCCTCAATCAGAAGACACCAATATTCTGAACTGTGAGAAGCTCAACAAAGGGCTTTATATTCTAAGTATTAGCAAAAATGGAGAGGTGATTTCAAGCACCAAAATTGAAAAGAACTAGCCTTTTAGTTAATAACAATTTTCTCATTTAAGGTTTCGTTTTCCTTTTGTATTTCCAATAAATACACTCCACGTAATAATTGTAAAACTCCCAACTCGTTTAAAGGAATTAAAGTTTTACCCTCTTGCATCCTCCTTGTTTCGGCTCTGATTAATTGCCCTGTAGGTGCGTACAATTTAAAACTCACCAATCCCGAATATGCATTGTAGATATCCAATACACTTTCGCTAGTAATTGGATTTGGGTAGATTTCTGTTTTGGTCGTATTAACTGCTATTTGCTGCAAACTCAAGAAAGATCCTGTGGTACGCACACTATCCATTCGCACATCTGTCACTGGTCTATCATTTCCATCTACCGCCACCGCCTCTATGGTTTTCACCACCGTCCATCCATCGCGTACCACACCAAAAACTGGATGAGCCGAAGTAGTAGGCGCTTTATTAAAATCCAAAAAAGTATTGTTCTTCATATTAATAAAAAACTGACTTCCTCCAGTATTTGGGCCCGAATTGGCCATAGAAAGGGTCTTTACCACATTTGAAAGCAGTGGACTAAACTCATCCTGAATGGTATATCCCGGGCCGCCTGTTCCAGTACCGGTAGGGTCTCCACCCTGAATTACAAAGCCCGAAATAATCCGGTGAAAAATCACTCCATCGTAGTACTTACTATCCACTAAGTTTTTGAAATTACCTGCTGTTATGGGTTTTAATGAATCATATAATTCAGCGGTGAAATTTCCGTGGTTGGTATAAAAAGTAACAGCCGACTGTGCCTTAAGATTTATACTGAGGGTGAAAAAAAATGCAGCGGCAAACAGAGTATTTTTCATTCGTATTAGATTTTAGAAGAATGCCAAAGTATCAAATTTGGACTAGAATAAAACAGGTTATTCTTTTTACTCTTTAGTTATTAGTACTACACACTGCTACTTTATTTACAGTTTCGAATAAATAGAATGGATTATTTACTATTTCAAAGGCAACCTACATATGTTTTTTTTGAAAGAGTCATAGTTCTTTATAAAATGAAGGAATAATCCCCGAAACGTATATTTGCCGTCCCTATTTCTTAATTCACTTCTGATGATAAAAAATTTACTAGTTGTTTTGGCCTTGGTACTTTCTGTAAGTGCTGCCAAGGCCAGCCACTTGGCTGGTGGCGAAATTTGGTACGAATATGTGGGTGATAGCCTCAACCCCTACAAATACAAGATTTACCTGCGACTATACCGAGAGCTTAATAAAGCCACATTAGGAACCTCGGCCCAAATTTGTATTAAATCATCCTGTTTTTCCAGCCAAAATTATTGGGCTCAATTAATTCCCATTTACGATAGTGTTGCTCCACTGGATACCATCCAAGGGTCTGTTCCAGGTTCTATCCTTACACCCGATTTACTTGACTGTGTAGACACCAACGCTTCGGGTTTGGTTTTCTCTGAGGTATACCTCTATTCAGTGACAGTGAACCTACCTGGTAAATGCCAGGACTTTAATTTTTCCTATTCTACCTGCTGTAGAAATAATAATGACAATATAATAACCGGTTCCAGTCATTATTTCTACATAGATGCAGGGTTAAACAATCTGAACGGTCCGAATTCGAGTCCACAATTTATTAACCCTGCTGTGAAAAGTTTATGCGTAGGCAGTGATTTACGCTGGGTGCAAACGGCCATTGAACCTAATGGCGATAGTCTGTTTTACCATTTTGCTGCACCGCAGGATGCCAATTGTGGAGGTACACGTACATTGATTACTTATAAGCCCGGCTACAGTTATGATCAGCCCATTAGCACCCAAAACGGTATTTTATTTGACCATGCTACTGGCATATTTACCGGTAAGCTTACACAACCCGAGATAGACGCATTAAAAATAATAGTAGAAGAATATCGCTTTGACAGCACCTTATCTGTGTATACCAAAATAGGGTACTCAAGCGTAGATATAGAAATAGTAGTAGTTGGCAGCTGTGGACCTATTCAGACAAACTGGCTGAGTTCGGATACAACTTCTATAGGCCCCGGAAATACTTTTAGCTGTGGTGATAGTATCATCCGATTGGTTTCTACTAAAAGGTTTGATGTTTCTACACTTGCCCTAGATGGATCTGATTTTGCTTTGCATAATTCGCAGGGAACAGTCATACCAATTATAGCGGCAGGCGTAGACAACCCTGGTTACTTAGGTCTTGTAAGCAAATCATTTTGGTTGAAACTCCATAAACCACTATGGTACAACGATACTTTGATTTTGGTGAGCAGATTGGGTAATGACCTCAATACCTTATATAATACCTGCGGATTGCAGCTGCATGAAGGGGATAGCATTCAATACATTGTAAGTTCTTGTGCTACAAAAATTGGATTGACTGAGAGCGCCCTCTCCGAAAGTATTAAAGTATATCCCAATCCAGCCAATGAAGTTCTCAACCTAGAAATAAATGAGAATTCAAGAGGTTCTATGGCTGTAGTTTATAACCTCAACGGGCAAAAATTATGGTCGCGAAAACTAAATAGCTTGCAAACTCTTATTCCTATTCAACACCTTCCTAATGGGATCTACATTCTCAAAATAAAAGGGGCTAGTGAAACGGAAGTTGTAAAATTCGAAAAACGCTAAGCCTACTTTACTATGAAAAAATTACTTCTTGTTCTTCTAGCCATTGCTAGCTTTTATACCCAGGCACAACAAACTGTTTTATTCCACGAAAACTTTGACTTACCTTCAGGACCGGATAGTGTATCGGTAAACTTTTCTGGTTCAAACACGAATCCTACTCTTTGGAATGATACCAACTTTGTTTCTGTATCACCCAATCAGTCATACCATTTAAAAGGGTCCCCCAATTCAAGTGTGCATTTTGAAACCCAATCCTTTAGTACACTAGGCACTCAAAGAACGTATCTAAAGTTTAGTCACATTTGCAAAGTTGCTTCGGCTAATCAATGTAGAATCTTTATTTCCAATAACAATGGTGCCTCTTGGATAAATGTGGGTCCTTCTAGCTATCTCGGGAGCTCATTAAGATATGCAGGAGGCTTTCAAAACTATTCTTTCTTCAATGAAAGCTCCTATAATTATGGATCGTATCAACCGGATATTTGGAAAGATGGAATTTGGCTCGGTACCAATGCTCTTATCAATAACCACTGGTGGGTTACTGAATATTTTGACATATCATATGCAGCTAAAGGGCCAGGAGTCGGTGCAGGGTATTCTAACGTAAAAATCAAGTTCGTAGGAAATTTTGGTTCGAACTCATCCACCAAAAGCCAATGGTTTATAGATGATGTTCAAGTCATTTCAAGTCCATGTGATATTTTCTATCCGTTAATTGAACCAACTGTAAGCTCTCCTAGCTCATGTAGTGATAGTATCTTGAAAGGCCCTTTTAGAAACTTAGCCATTGCCCTTCCTTTTAACGAAACCAGAACTTTTACCATTTATGACAACGAACCTATAGACAGCGTTCGTTTTGTTGAATTTGTAAATGGAGTACAACGTCCTCAGGCTGCGATGTCATCCTCGGTTAACAGTCAATACTCATTTACTTTCACGAATTACGCAATAAATGATGTAATAAACTGGGCTATCGAAGTTTTTGATACCTGTGGCAACATTTCTCGATACCCTGATACAGGTACATATCAATTCTTTTTTATAGATGATGTTCTAAAATGTGCTAACGGATCTTGTTTTCAAGGTCATAATATCATTAATCAATTTCCTTGGAAAGAGGACTTTGAAGGCAATGGATGGATACCAGGGCCTAACATCACCTATTCACCTCTAGTTCGTGGAAGCTTCCCTAATAATAAGTCAATTGAGTTTCAGCCCCCATTCTCACAAGACTATGGTTGGTCCGTTACACAAGGACCGCTACGCTTTGGATACTCCGGCCCCGAAGGTGATCACACTACCGGATCAGGTAAATACCTTCATACAGCATTCGAAACGCAAGCAACAGTAACCAACACAAGCTATATACTTCCTTGTATTGATTTAACAGACTCTATAAACAGAACTCTCTCGTTTTACTATCATATGTATGGAAATGACATCAATTCATTGAAAGTAAAAGTTGACACTTCTAATACCTCCGCAAGTCAATGGGTGACCATTTTCCAATTGACCGGACAACAGCAATATAGTTCGATCGAACCTTGGAAAAAAGCCATTCTAAACTTAGAACCCTTCCGAGGAAAAATATTCAGATTAAAAATAGAGGGGTCAGCTAATAGCGGATTCATGCAAACAAAAATATGTATTGATGATGTTCTAATAGAAGATGCTCCAAGTATAGATATGGCTATTGTAAAGAATATAGCATATGATGTAATAGCATGTAATGGTAATTCCAATGTCCCTATCACTATAGACGTATTCAATGCTGGTTATGTAACACATACGGTCATTCCCGTTGCTTACCAATTAGATAACCTACAAATTGTTCGAGATACCATTCTGACAAGTGGCCTTGGATTTACCGACACCTTGCAATATACGTTTAACCAAAGCTTAAGCTTCAACAGCCATATACCGCATAATCTAAAGCTTTGGGTTGAGATAGCCGGAGATACCGATAATTACTCAGATACCATAAACATTATGGTACCCAAATTACATGGCGCTTTGATAGATTCTTTTCCTTATTTCTTAAATTTTGAATCATCGAACCCAAAGACATCAAAAAGCCCTGGTATACTAAACAGTAATAAATGGAGTCTAAATGAAAATAAATATGGCACATCTGAGGGCTGGATTATAGTTTCAGGATACCTGAATAATCATGAATTTGGAACATACCGAGGGTTTGGCAAAGAGGGTTTAAGCCTGAAATACAGAAGTGAGGCCAATGTGAATAATTCCACTTCATTTCAATCCAATTGCATTGACTTAACAGGCCTTTTGAATCCTACTATAGACCTGATGATCCATTCGAAATGGATTATTCCGAAACTCTATGTTCGGGAAATTGGCGAGCCATGGACGCTTTTAACTGAGCTTGGGCAATCGGCAGCTGCGGTAAATCCAAAGGAAGAACTACAAGCAGTGAGCAGTTCTCTTTCTATGTTTAAAGGAAAAAAAATTCAGATAGCTATTCGTGTTGATGATCTATTCCCAACTAATGGAATTTCAAATATCACAATTGATGATATTATTATTCGAGATTCAGTTATTCTTGACCTTGCCCCTCGAAGGGTGGATCTTACGAAATTAAATTCAGGAACTACTACCGTTGGTAGTATCGGAGTAGCGTTTACAGCCTGGGGCTACAACGGTCAAAATTCGACCTACAGTTCGCTGGGTGCACATTTTATAAATGCCTGTGATTCTAATGCAGCTATAATCTCCGCTGTTAGTGATTCTGTATTTTTAAATTCGATGAGCTTAACCTACGATGCTCAAGTCAGCTTTTCCAATTTAACATTGAGTCAACCTATACCTCCAGGAAATTATAAAGTGAAATTTTGGATGATAACAAATAGAGATCAGTTTATGCCTAATGATACTTTTTATACCGAAGTAAATGTTTTACCTACAGTTAACCTTCCTTATTTTAATGATTTTGAATCGTGTAACTCTGACTTTTACATGAATGGTCTTAATCATCAATGGGAAATTGGCAATCCGACAAAAGCTTACGTATCCGCTTACGGAGGCTCAAATTGTGCAATTACAAATATCGACACCCTTCAAATCAGTCTAGGTCTTGATAATCTGCGCAGCCCTAATTTTTCAGGACTGGATACAATTTACGATGCAGAACTCCGATTTGATCAATGGTTTAACTTCGGATCAACCTCTAATAACTATGGAGTTGTTCAAATCTTGGAAGGTGGCTGGAAAACTTTATCCAACCCCTTGGTTCAATCATATCATTGGAACCAATATTTAAACCCAGTTCAATCTACGATAACCGCTCTCGGCTTTACAGGTAGCTCGAATGGTTGGATCAAATCATCATATTCACTTCAGGAATATTCTAGTCCTGGACTTAAATCAATTCGTTTTTTGAGCACGGGAGTTGGGTCTGAAGGTTGGGCAATTGACAATTTTGAAATTTATATACCACCACAACACTCTGGCTCCCCCAAATTATTGACGTTTAACAACAGTATACCATCAGCCGGGCTAAATACGGTTAGTGTCAAAATTGAAAACACCGGTGCTTCTCCTATAAGTGAAATTGATATTACTATTGAAAGTCAAGGAGGCATTATTCTACAAGAAAAAGTTTTGTTGGCTACCCCACTTCATAGTGGTTTTACTAGAATCCTGGCCATAACACAACCCTTGAACCTTAATAAGTCAATGCAAAATCTACTGGTTCGAACTTCGCTTCCAAACCATCGTATGGACGCACTCCCGCAAGATGATTCACTATTAGTCCCTCTTTATTTTTTAGCAGAGGTTGACAGCCTCCCATCATGTTCAGATTTTGAAGGCAATCAGGCTTTTGTAAGCTTTGATTTAACCAAAAACCAGTATGACTCTACCTGGACATACGGTGCTCCTAACAAGACCCTATTGGATAGTGCCCATAGCGGAAATAATGTGTGGTACACCAGTGATACCCTGTATGGAAGATTGCTAAATCAATACTTATACACCTCGCTCTACGAAATTGAAAATGACCAATGCTACCGATTAAGCTTTTGGCAAAATTTTGATACCGAAGAGTTCTTTGATGGGGGAAATATTGAATTTACATTAGACTCAGGTCGTACCTGGCAAACCCTAGGTGTGTATTGGAGCACCGATTCGCTTTGGTACAATACCCAATACATACAATCACTTGATGGTATAAAGCCAGGCTTCAGTGGAAACTCAAACGGATGGATTCTTGCCCAAAATGACTTTAATGTATTTGCAGCTAGTGTGATCCAATTTAGATTCCGATTTGCATCTAATGCCAATGGAAGCGGAGAAGGCTGGGCAATAGATGATGTATGCCTTGAAGCCGTTGGTTCTAATTGTAAAACCATAGGGTTGGAAGAAACTGTGGAAAAAACCATTGAAGCTTACCTATACCCTATTCCTGCAAAAGAACTTATTCAATTAAGAGCTGATTTAACCGGGAACTTTCATTTACAAATCTTTGATCAGCGAGGTGCCATGATGAAAACCTGGCAACAAAACCTGCGCTCTGATGAGACTACCTCAATTAATATTTCAGAATTGCCAAAAGGCGTGTATTGGCTACAAATAAGAAATAATAAAGAGCCAATTGTTCTGAAATTTATTAAGTCCTAATAATAACTCTCTCATTTTTAAAAAGCCGCACCCTATTACGTTGCGGCTTTTTTTTGCATAAAAACCTGTTTCTACCGATCGAAAACTCACCCATAATGTACTACGTGATTATTCTTACTATTTTCACAGGCTATTAACTCAAACTATCGTACATGAAAAAACTATTAGCCCTACTGCTTATCCTTTTCGGATTTACTAAATACTCTTCCGCATCCCATGTATCAGGTGGTGAGCTAACCTATTATGCCGATACTAACAGTAGCAATCCATTAAGCTATGTGGTGGAGCTAAAACTGTATAGAAGAAACTCCTCATCGTCTGCTGGTTTGCCGAGCTCAATTACGATACAAGTAGCATCTTCCTGTTATTCTAATATGAGTTTAAATGCCACCCGTCAATCCCCGGCTCCAGGTTATGGCGCAGGTGACGGAGGGCATCATATTTCCAATTATTTCAGCTGTATTTCCTTCAATAGCCCGAGCTTCAGCCCAACATCAGTACATAAGTATAAAGCTCATGTAACTCTACCTGGCAAATGTTCAGACTTTAGATTTTGGTTTCAGTTATGTTGCCGAGCGGGAAATATTTCTAACGGTCCAGCAAATCAAAGATTTTATATAGACGCCAACCTGAATAATATGTTGGATCCTAACACTTCTCCCAAGTTTCGCTATGCGCCATTTATGGCGCATTGTATTGGTCAACAAGCATTTGCCCACTACGGTGCTGTTGAACCAGATGGTGACTCTATTTATTACTCATTTTCAGACCCATTATCGGCTTATAATTCAGTTGCAATATTTGATACTGGTTACTCAGCTACCAATCCTTACACTACATTAAATGGAGTATTCCTAGATTCAACAAATGGAATGGTGAGCTTTATACCAACGGCAGTAGAGTATGACATCTCTAAAGTACAAGTAGTGGAGTACCGCAAGGATAGCGCAAATCAGTGGCATTTAATTGGTGCTATCTCTCGCGAAATCCCCGTACTAATGACAGCCACGTGTAATCCTAATATGCAGTACTGGAGTTTAACAAAAGACTCTTTGGGAATTGATACTACTGCTATTATTCCTTGCCATGATTCAACCATTGTTTTAAAAACAAGCTCTATGATTTTAACCTCAAGTATTGCAATTGATGGAAGCGATTTTGTGATTACTGACAAATATGGAGATACACTCAGCATTCTATCTGCAAAACCAAATGCTAAATACCTAGGGAACTTAATTTGTAACGAGATAAAAATTGAAGTAGCCACACCATTTAAGGGCGATCAGGTATTAACCGTATATATGCAAAAGGGTACTGATGGAAATACTTTGACAAATGCTTGTTATTTTGAGTTAGCAGAAAATTCTTCTTCAAAGGTGGCGGTCACTGCCTGTCCATTTGGAGTAAGCATTGCAGAAGATTATATAAATACAAACTTCAGTCTATATCCAAATCCTGCCGCCAATTATATCAACTTGAAAAGTACTATTGACGGTAATGTTGAATTAAAGATTTACAACGAAACAGGAGCTGAAATAAAATCTTGGAGGCAAGACCTCGAAACTTCAGCAGAAAACAAAATTGATATTTCAGGGTTACATGCTGGGTTGTATTGGCTTGAAATTGGCGGTGACCATCTTACTAGACTCAAGTTTATCAAGAACTAATTTTAACATTGATGTAAAGTAAAAGGCGATTAAGATTCAACTCCTAATCGCCTTTTATATTTGAGTATAAATAAAAAAACTATTTCACTACTTCCACCCCTTTCCAAAAAGCCACATAGCCCTCGATTTGTTTTGCTAGTGGCCTAGTACTTGGATAAAACCAAGCAGCGTCAGAATTTGATTTCCCGTCTACCACTATCGTGTAGTACGAAGCTTCACCTTTCCACGGGCAGGTTGTGTGGGTAGAAGAATCCTTAAAAAACTCCATGTTTATCGAATCTTTTGGAAAATAATGATTGTTTTCCACCACAATCGTTTTATCGCTTTCGGCCAACACCTGGCCATTCCATATTGCTTTCATCTTTATTTAATTTGTATCAAAACTAACACAACCCCAAGGATAAAATGACGGCCTACTGACTGACCGGATTTGTACTAGCTGGTATTCAATGCCATTACTACTTTGGTAAAAAATGGATTAACCTCACCTATAAGCAGCTATTAGAAGCCATTATCAGCTTGAACAAACTACGATTATTGGCTACATTTGCAGCCCCGTATTTTTAAAGAAATTGATATGAGCGATACGCAAGCACAACCCAACAATGAGATGACCTTTGAGGAGTTTAAAAATGGACTTTTAGAGGACTACCGATTAGCTATAGAAAGCAGAGAAGCTAGTCTGATAGGCCGTAGGGAGGTGTTGACCGGAAAAGCCAAATTTGGAATTTTTGGTGATGGAAAAGAGTTAGCTCAAATCGCATGGGCCAAGGTTTTCAAAAATGGAGATTTCCGTTCGGGCTATTACCGCGATCAAACTTTTATGATGGCCATTGGCGAACTTACTACTCAACAGTTTTTTGCCAGCTTGTACGCAGATACTAATCATGACAACGAACCTGCGTCTGCGGGTCGTCAAATGAATGGACACTTTGCTACTCAAAGCTTGGATGAAAACGGAAATTGGAAAGACTTAACCGCTCAAAAAAATTCTTCGGCAGATATATCTCCTACTGCTGGCCAAATGCCTCGCTTGCTTGGTTTGGCCGAAGCCTCTAAAGTATATCGCGAAAACTCGGGCTTAGAAGCATTTAGCAACTTTAGTAAAAACGGAGACGAAATAGCTTGGGGAACCATCGGAAATGCCTCCACCTCAGAAGGTTTGTTTTTTGAAACTTTCAATGCTGCGGGAGTGTTGCAAGTACCAATGGTCATTTCGGTGTGGGATGATGATTATGGCATTTCGGTTCACGCTAAGTACCAGACTACCAAAGAAAATATATCGGAAATATTGAAAGGATTTCAGAAAGACGATAACACAAACGGTTATGAAATTCTGAATGTAAAAGGCTGGGATTATCCAAGTCTAATAGAAACCTACCAAAAGGCTGAAAAAATTGCTCGTACTAAGCACGTTCCTGTTTTGGTGCACGTTACCGAAGTTACTCAGCCACAGGGCCACTCCACTTCAGGCTCGCATGAACGTTATAAAAATGAACATCGCTTAAAATGGGAGCAGGAATTTGATTGTATCAAAAAAATGAAGGAATGGCTTATTCAGGAAGCCATTGTAACGGAAGATGAATTAACGGAAGTAGAAAAGGCAGCAAAAAAATTAGCTCGTGAAGGAAAGGCAGCTGCCTGGAAGGACTTTATTGAGCCTATAAAAGAAGAAGTACAAGCAGTATCTAATCTACTAGAAGCTGTAGCTGCTGAAAGCAATGAAATACAGCATATGATTGCAGCTCTAAAAGCCAATACAGAGCCGATGCGCAAAGATTCGGTTTCGGCTGTGCGCAGGGCTTTGTGGCAATTAAAGGGTATTGATC
The DNA here is from genome assembly GCA_030427785.1 of Bacteroidia bacterium. GTDB lineage: Bacteria > Bacteroidota > Bacteroidia > Flavobacteriales > Schleiferiaceae > Owenweeksia. The sequence goes on from JAUICR010000027.1 coordinate 14,014, forward strand.
ATCCGGGCAAGGGAGCCTTACAAGATTGGCTAAATCAAGCGATAGCAGATAACCAAAACCGATACAGCGATTTTCTTTATAGCCAATCAGCCTATAGCCCATTGTTAATAAATGGTGTAGAAGCTACTTATAGTGATGAAAGTGAAGAGGTAGATGCAAGAATTATTCTGCGCGAAAATTTTGATCGCCTTTTGGCTGAAAAGCCCGAGGTAATGATTTTTGGCGAAGACAGTGGAAAGATTGGAGATGTAAATCAAGGACTAGAAGGCTTACAAGACAAGCATGGTAAAGGCCGAGTATTTGATACCGGAATTCGCGAAGCTACTATCTTGGGGCAAGGAATTGGCATGGCCATGCGTGGCTTGAGACCTATTGCCGAAATTCAATATTTGGATTACCTGCTATATGCTTTGCAAATTATGAGCGATGATTTGGCTACTGTACATTATCGTACTAAAGGTCGCCAAAAAGCACCTGTGGTAATTCGTACTCGTGGCCATCGCTTAGAGGGTGTTTGGCACAGTGGTTCGCCCATGGGCACTATCCTTAATGCGATAAGAGGGATACATGTACTGGTACCCCGCAATATGACAAAAGCCGCTGGTTTTTATAATACCGTGCTTGAAGGTGATGATCCTGCACTCATTGTAGAATGCCTAAATGGTTATCGTCTAAAAGAAAAAATGCCAAGCAATTTGGCCGAAATGCGTACACCTCTTGGTGAGGTAGAAACCATAAGAGAAGGAAGCGATATTACATTGGTAACCTATGGCAGTAGCTGCAGAATAGCCATGGATGCAGCCAATCTATTGGATGCAATGGGTATTTCCACCCAAATTATAGATGTGCAATCCTTATTGCCATTTGATAGAAACCATGACATAGTAAAAAGCCTGGCGCATACCAATAGACTACTAGTGCTAGATGAAGATGTACCTGGAGGCGCTAGTGCCTTCATACTGCAACAAATTGTAGAAGAGCAAGGTGGCTATCAATATTTAGACAGTAAACCGGTTACGCTTACCGCAAAAGCGCATCGTCCGGCCTATGGTAGCGATGGTGATTACTTTTCTAAGCCCTCTGCTGATGACGTGGTAGAATGCGTTTATAAAATGATGCACGAAAGCAACCCATCTCAATTTCCCAATATTTAATAATCTGAATTTATAATTCTTTGAATAATCAACAGCCGAAGCTTCACAACAACCTGGTGCAAGCCGTAATGGAAGCCCTGGAAACAACCTTTGGCAAAGGTTATTATGCCGATAAGGTAATAGAGCGCATTCTAAAATCTAACCCAAAATGGGGCGCTCGCGATCGTGCCTTTATTGCCGAATCTACGTATGAAATAGTGCGCTGGTGGCGCTACCTATGGGAGTTGCGTGGCAAAGAACCCACTTTACACAGAAAAGAGCTTTACCGAATTTTCGGTATTTGGTGGCAACTAAAAGGTTACCGCTTACCAGCTTGGCCGCCTTTCGAAGCAGTATCAGGAATGAACGTGGAAAAGGCAAAATCTTCTCTTTCAAAGGAGATTGGCGTTCAGGAATCCTTCCCCATTTGGCTGGATGAATATGCCCAAAAAGACTTAGGCAGAGCCTGGCCGGGGATTGCCAAAAACTTGAATCTTGAGGCACCGGTTTGCATCCGAACCAATACCTTAAAGACCACAAGACCTGTGCTGCAAAAGGTTTTGGCGAGGGATGAAATAGAAACTGTTTTAGTACATGAAAACGAAGTGGGTCTGATATTAAAAGAAAGACAAAATGCTTTTAAATCAGATAGCTTTAAAAACGGCCTGTTTGAAGTTCAGGATGCAGGGTCACAGCAAATAGCTTCTTTTCTTAATCCAAAGTCTGGAACCAAAGTAATAGATGCTTGTGCAGGTGCTGGAGGCAAAACCCTTCACTTGGCCGCCTTGATGGAAAACAAAGGTTCGCTAATAGCGATGGACATTGAACCAAGGAAACTTACTGAGCTTAAAAAAAGGGCCAAACGAAATGGGGTTCATAACGTGGAAATTAAGCCTATTGAATCCTCAAAAACCATTAAGCGATTAAAGGAAAAAGCAGATTCTTTGCTGCTAGATGTGCCTTGTACAGGTACAGGAGTAATTAAGCGAAACCCGGATACTAAGTGGAAGTTACAACCAGAAGATATCGATCGACTTATAGAAATTCAGCGCACTATCCTAATGGACTATTCGGAGATGCTCAAGCGTGGTGGAAGAATGGTGTATGCTACATGTTCTATTTTTCATGATGAAAATGAGAATCAGGTAAAATGGTTTTTGAAAAACAAACCTGGTTTTACCCTTTTGCTTGAAAAACGTATAAACCCCTCTCCTACTAGCGATGGTTTTTACATGGCGCTTTTGCAGAAAGAAGCCTAAAATATTCACTATGAAAACTACCGAAAGCGACTCTTTATATCAAGATCTAGAAAAAATGAGTGTTGGTGATTTGCTTACCAATATGAATAAGGAAGACCAAAAAGTGGCGCTAGCGGTAGAGAAGGCCATTCCACAGATTGAAAAATTAGTAGAAACTATCGTTCCAAAAATGGAAGCTGGTGGACGCTTGTTTTACATTGGTGCTGGCACTAGTGGAAGATTGGGAATACTTGATGCTTCTGAGCTTCCACCTACTTTTGGAGCTGACCCCAACTGGGTAGTGGGTCTTATTGCTGGTGGCGATACTGCCATTCGCAAGGCAGTAGAATTTGCCGAGGATGATACCAATCAAGCATTTATAGACCTTGAAGCATTTGACATTTGTGATAAAGATGTGGTGATTGGGATAGCCGCTTCAGGTACCACTCCGTACGTAATTGGTGGTCTCAAAGCTTGTAGAACGCGCGGTATCACTACGGCTTGCATTACTTGCAATGCGGATGCTCCTTGTATTGCTGAATCTGATTTTCCTATCGTTGCTGTAGTAGGCCCCGAATTTGTTACCGGAAGTACAAGGATGAAAGCCGGTACTGCGCAGAAACTTATTCTCAATATGATTTCTACAAGCACCATGATAAAGCTTGGCCGGGTAAAGGGCAACAAAATGGTGGATATGCAATTGAGCAACAATAAGCTGGTAGAGCGCGGCACAAGAATGATTATGGCAGAAACCGGTGCAGATATTGAAACCGCTCAAAACCTGCTCAACATACACGGTAGCGTTAGAAAAGCCGTTCAGGCTTATTTTGCTGAATAAATTTGTTTAGTATTTGGGGCAACTTTTGTGCAAACTGTAGCTCAAACCTACTATGAAGAAGAAAGTAAACTTATCCTTTGCCTGTCCTATTCCTTGGGAGGAAATGAAACCTATGGATGCTCAAAATCGTTTTTGCAGTTCTTGTAAAAAGAATGTGAGAGACTTTACAAAAGCAGAAATAACAGATTCAATAGAGTTAGGTTGCGGCAGATTCAGAGCCGACCAAGTAGCGAGTATTAATAGAACGTTTAACTCCAGCTATGGTCAGGTTTTAACTTTTACATTGGCTTCTTTGTTAGGGTTGGCTCCGCTAGTTACATCCGCTCAATCAGAAACGGATTCGGTAAAAACCAAAATAGCTCAAGATTCTCTCTCTTCAAACTACCACATATCAGGTGTCATTCGTGATAACCATACTAATGAACCTATTCCTTTTGCCAATGTGGTTGTTAAAAGCAAGGAAGGAATATTAATTGCTGGTTCAAATACGGATTTTGACGGAAAATTTTCTCTAGAAATTAAACTGGAGAATTCAACAATTGAAGGTGCGACTTTACAAATAACCTCTATTGGCTACCCACATAAAGCTATAGAGCTTTCTGAATCAAATTTGGCAGAGGCGAAAGTGATTTTAAATATCGAAATGGACCCTCAAGCTGATTTTTTGGTGGGAGAGATTGTTATAATTCACAGTCCACCGTTTGACGGTATCGGTAAAACCAACATTTCTGGCGAAGAGTACAAAAATATGGGAAGAAGGTAATTTGTTACCTCCCATGCATCATCCACCAACGCTGCACATCATTAAAGCAATCTTGATTTACTCCATGCCCCATTTCATACTCGTGGTATTCTAGCTTTATTTCTAACTGCTCCAAAACTTTTACCCCTTGACGTGCCCATGCCACAGGCAAAACCTCATCTTGCGTGCCATGGCTGGCAAATATTTTCAAATGCGCCAACTCCTTCTTTCGGTATTGCGCGGGAACAATATCCTTGAGTACATATCCGCTTAAAGCAATAATATTTTTAAACAGCTGAGGATATGAAAGGGCCAAACCATAGCTCAAAATACTACCTTGGCTAAAACCTAGTAAACTCACATTTTCTTTATCCGTTCCATACGCTTGGTGCACTTCCTCTATAAAATCTAATATGAGCTTCATACTTTGTTTTGCCTGTGGAATATTGCTCATTTTTCCCCCCTTATTGTCAAAATCTATTTCGTACCAAGCATGGCCACCCCACGGCAGATTAATAGGGGCACGTGCACTAACAATCAAGTGATTTTGATTGAGCATGGGAGCCATCGAGAACAAATCTTCTTCATTACTACCAAAGCCATGAAGCATCAATAATAGTGGCTGTTTTTCATTATGATTTTTAGCTGGAAGCAACTCATGCTCCAAGCTTAATGACTTTTTTATCATCTCTTATATTGATTTTTTTACAAAGTGCCCTAAATGTGTTTTGGAAGATTCTACGCTATTATTTATATACTTTTTTATGGCAAAAGTGTTACTCGAAAATGCGATGTCGTCCCATGGAATTTCATCAAAATGAAAAAATTTCACCTCTGTACTTTCCTCATTTATGAGAAGTGTGTCATTTATTCGCGTTGCAAAAAATATTAAGTAAACCTGATTAGCCTTAGGCAAGCTATATACACAATGTAAGTGCGATAATTTCACCACAGCACCCGTTTCTTCCAGCACCTCTCTTTTGGCCCCTTCTTCTACAGTTTCATCATTTTCCAAAAACCCACAAGGCAAATTCCAGTAGCCTAACCGAGGCTCAATTCCCCTTTTCGCTAATAGCACTTTTTCATCCTCTACTATTAAGCAGCCCACTACCATATTGGGGTTTTGATAATGAATTGTTTTACAGTCTCTGCAAACGAAACGAGTTTTTTGGTCACCATCAGGAACCACAAACACCAACTGGCTAGAACCACATTCGCTACAAAAATTCACTTTAAAGGCTTTTGGCAAATCTAACAAAGCTTAGTTGGGTTGTTAATAATTTTCTTTTGAAAAATATCTTAATATGTAATTGCCTAAATACAATACCACTACCATCTTTTGCTAGCGATTATCAACTATTTGCTGATTTTGTTTGCAAAAAATTAAGTCTATATTTAGATAAACAAAACTCGGAATTATGAAAACTAGCCTTTTGGGATTGGCTGTTGTTGTGGCAATAGCCCTTCCTACTTCCGCCAGCGTTTCACTTCCAACCAATAGTTCAGAACAGGAGCTTGTCATACATCCAAAGCACCTACCACCAGCAGTGCATGGTTACTTATCCAATCATTTTAGTGGATTGGTTATCGAAAAAGCACTTAAAGTAATTCAACAAGATGGTACTGTGTATTATGTTGTCGTAATTCATGTTTCTGATGAATCTCTTAAGCTTAGATTTACGGATCATGGAATACCAATACCGGAATGACTAAGTAGGTAAAATCACCCAAAATGTGGAAAACTTCCTCAACTAATCAACAACTCAACTACACAAAACACTGTATTACAATATGTTAATATTTAACATTGTTGTGGTACAGTTTTCCTATTAAGGTTAAACACAATTAATGATTTACTTATCTTGAGGTTTCGTTAATTATTAAGTTTGACATCGTAATGCCCCTATAGGGGCTAGATATAAAGGAGCTATTTTAATAGCAGCGTTAGTTTTTAGTTGTTCGAGTTGAGCTGAAATCACCACTTTTTAAGTGGTGATTTCTTTTTTAATCATCATTTATGATTTAGTAACTTTGAAACACCAACTAGCCTAACCATGAATAACGCACAAAAAAAAATATTAGTAGTAGATGACGATACTACTTTTCTATTGATGCTTAAATCCTTTCTCGAAAAAAAAGGATACATAGCTCATACCGTCTCCAATGCTGAAAAGGGCCTCCAGGCAATTTTAAGCGAATCTTTCGATCTTATTTTATCCGACTACAGGATGCCCGGTATGGATGGTATGGAGCTTCTTAAAACGCTTGATTCTAAAAACATCAATATCCCTATTATTTTGGTAACTAGCTATGGCGATATAAAACTTGCTGTAAAAGCTATTAAGCTAGGAGCTGCAGATTATCTTACTAAGCCTGTCAATCCGGATGAGCTCATTGCCTTGGTAGAATCCGTATTAAAGAAACCTGTAAAAAATCCACCTCCTACTACTGCAGATCAGGTAAGAGTGCACCGTGGTGATAATGATGAATACATTTTGGGAGTAAGTGATAATACCCAAAAAGTAAATGAACATGCCGAACTGGTAGGACCTACTAACATGAGTGTACTATTGCAGGGCGAAAGCGGAACTGGTAAAGAATATGTAGCTCAACAAATTCACAATTTTAGCAAAAGAAGTAAAAAGGCATTTGTGGCTATTGATTGTGGTTCGTTGTCAAAAGAACTGGCCAATAGCGAACTATTTGGCCATGTAAAGGGGAGCTTTACCGGAGCTGCCACTGATCATACCGGGCAATTTGAGTTGGCTAATGGTGGCACCTTATTTTTAGATGAAATAGGCAACCTGGGATACGATATTCAAATAAAACTTTTGAGAGCTATACAAGAAAAAGTAATAAGACCTGTAGGAGGTAAAGTGGATATACCAATTGACGTAAGGCTTATAAGTGCTACCAATGAAAACCTGGTAGACGCTATTTCTAGTGGAAAGTTTAGAGAAGATTTATACCATCGTATTAATGAGTTTAAAATAGAAATTAGTCCACTGCGATTAAGACCTGAAGAAATTGAGCAGTTTGCGCACTTCTTTCTAGCAAAAGCCAATTCTGAATTAGAAAAAGACATTTCAGGTTTCACATCAGATACGTTAAACTTTCTGAAGAATTACGATTGGCCGGGAAACCTTAGAGAGTTAAAAAATGTGGTAAAAAGGTCTGTTCTTCTCACAAAAGATTCATTGATTACAAAAACTGCGCTGCCAAGTGAGATCCTTAACAAACAGGACAGCAATGCACTAAAAAGCCTTCAAGATTCTACTGACCTGAAGCAGCTGGAGAGTATACTCGAAAAGCAAAAAATAATGGAAGCGATGGAGCAGGCTAAATACAATAAATCAAAAGCCGCCAAACTACTTAACATCGATAGGAAAACCCTTTACAATAAAATCAAGATTTACGGACTAGAAGTTTGAGTTTCCGTTACTAGCTTATCTATTTCTTTGCGCAGTGCTGCAAATACGTTTTTAGAATGTGTTATAGTTTTCTTTATATGCCGTTTTACTTCTTCCTCGGGCAAGGTTTTTTCCACCAATTGTTCCAAAGCAATTAAATGCCGCAACACCGATACAGCCTCAAGCTGACCAAAGGTGTTTTTCATTTTATGCGCCACTTCGCCAATATTTACATAATCCTTTTGCTTAGCCAAGCTCCCTAGTTGTTCCAAGCTCTCGCTATTACTTTCAATAAAAGATTCTAGAAACTGAATTAGGATTAAGGAGTCGCCACCTGCATATACTTTAAAATTTTCGAGAGAGTACAACTCATGTGGCTTCTTCATACTTTCTCGCTTGCTATCCATTAATATCAGTCTACCTGTAAGTGCATCCGCTATATCTTGTTCTGTAAAAGGTTTGAAAATAGTGGCGTCTACCAATTGCAAAAACTCAGGCTTAAACTGGTCAACCAAGGCATTGGCCGTACAAAGAATTACTTTGGTTTTTAATCTAAACTGAGAATCCCTGGCCAATGATTCAATTACAAACTTCCCATCCTTACCCGGTAATTGAAGATCTACCATTACAAAATCAAAATGGCGCTTTTGAGCAAACTCCAAGCCCTCAATAGCATCATAGGCAGAAATAAAATCCATTGCCCATCTATCCATGGTTGGTTTCAACAACTTATGATTCAAGTCATCATCATCTATTAATAATAGCGACTTGCCCTTAAAGTCTAATTCTATATTTTTTTCCTCCATCTTTACTCCGTACTCATCTACCTCCCCAGTATCAAAGTACAAATGAACGCTGAAGGTAGACCCCTTAGCCCACTCACTTTCGGCATAAATTCTACCTCCTTGCAAATGCACGAGCTTTTTACAAATAGACAAACCCAAGCCAGTGCCTCCATAGTTTCTGCTAATGCTTTTATCTTCCTGATCAAATTTGTCAAAAATCTTTTCCAATTGAGATGATTCAATTCCCTTGCCTGTATCTATTACTTGAATCAAAATATTTATTCCATTCTCACTTTTAGACTCTAATTCTACGTTTAGCCGAACACTTCCAACATCTGTAAACTTGATACCATTCCCTATTAGGTTTAGAAGGATTTGCTTTAAGCGAATAGGGTCACCCAGCAAGATGGTTTCCGAAATATCAGAGGGTAAATTGCTTTCCAGTTTTATACCTTTTGCATGCGCCAAATGCTCTAACATTCCTATAGTCTCGTCTACAATAGATTGAAGCTTAAAACCAATATTCTCGAGACTTAGTTTCCCCGATTCAATTTTCGAATAATCCAATATATCATTCA
>JAUICR010000274.1 GCA_030427785.1 Bacteroidia bacterium
AAAAGCTACTTTAAAGCCTTATGTTTTATGTAAAGATTTCGGAATTCCCGAAGCGAAACAGAGGAAAATGATTCACTCGATCTCTCAGAAGCCAGATGGGCCAAAATATTGAAATGATACAGCAACGAAGACCAAGCTTTAAAGATTGAATAGGAGGGATCGTAAATATGAGCGGGCTCAGAATTAGCACCGTTAACTTCGATAATCCAAAAATTCTGAAGTTTTTCAAAATCCTCCCAGGATTGAATTTTTATGTCCAACCTACCATATTGAAAACCCGAAAGGCTTTCACAAAGCTTAGAAATGCTTTCAGATAAAACTGGATTAATTCGTTCCTCAACATTAATAAACATGGTGCCCAATCTATGATTTCCCAATGACTCTAAGCGTTTGGTTGCTCCTTTATTAAGAACCTCAGTTAGATCCAGTGTATTTTCCTGTCTTAATCTTTCTAGTTGCAAAAAAGCCCTGTCATTTGCTCTAATAAGTTCTTCGAGGCTATCAACACCATTTCCGGATATTTCTAAAAACCCTCTTTGCATCAATGAGGATATTTCCCATTTACCCTTTCTACACATTGCAAAAAGCCCAATTTCAATAGCAGTATCAATATATTCCTGCAAAACATAATTTAGAGAGGGGTTTAACGATAGTGATTTAAGATCTTCAAACTTGTTCAGTTTAACAATTCCTAAACCGCGCATTCCTGCATCTGGTTTTAAGATTAATGGAAAACTAAGATTTTCATTTTCTATGATATCATTAACCTCGCTAGCTGACATTCCACATGGAATATAGACTGTTAATGGCATTAAGTGTTTTGGTGTTTTCTGATACATTTCCCATTTAGATTCCTCAATAAAACCACCATACTTCATGTATGGAGCATTAATATGAAGAGGATAAGTAAAGGTTCTGTACTTTAAACTGTAGAGCAGATATTGTACAAAAACAGGAATGTAGATTAGCTGGAAAGGCCAGTACTCCCAGTGTTTTAACCTAACAAGAAACCTTCTGAAGGAATCGCCAGTCATTTTTTACAAACTAACTTTCTTCTGATCTATACTTGATTGAGCAAAATCATGATAGGAGAGAGCCGCTTCGTTGCCGGAAACTGCTATTTGGGTAATGCTCAGAGTTTTAAGAATTCCCCATCTACTCATTATTAAATCATTTTCATTGTCACCATCTCCGGCAGTATTGTGAAAATCGAAGACTTTCTCCGCAGTTTGACTACCGCTTTTCATCAACCAGCTCCTAAACCATTGTTCCCGTTTGAACCTTACCTCTTTGGTGTATAAAGTAGTGGATGACCAAATGTTTGATGTGTTTTTATCTAGTAAATCTAGAGTTGTTTCATTTTCATCATGTACTATTTTAATGAGCTCATGAGTATCTCTTACCACTAATGTAAATGGCTCAATATCTTTAAAGTCATACTTCTCATAAAAAGATGTAATGCTTTTAAATTCAAAACTTTCCAGCACTACAAGCCCACGGCTTTTTCGATATTTCTCCTTCCTGGTATGCGCGATACTTCCCCCATTTAGCAGGCAAGCCGATTTACCTTTATTGGAAAAAGCAATCCAACTACCATGTGCCTCCAAGTCCTGCGGAAAGTACAATTCCTGAATACCATTATTGATAGTTTTAAAATCTTTTGAAGTAGGGCGATCCATCCTTTCATCACGGTTATGTGTAAAAATGTAACCGTCATTAGTTGGAAGATATGTAAGTGTACACATTGTTATGCAGATTGTGAGGAGGCCTGTGTACTATTGTTTCGCTGAGTGCTCATCGCTACACCAAAATTTTCAGGCATTTTAATGTTCTCAAAATTATGCTCAACCCCAATCCTTAGTATTGCCATATGATGCACGGTATGCTCTAAGTTATAGGCTAGCTCTCTAAGTAAACTACTTGGTGCGGCAAGCACATGCGTACTAGAGTTGCTAAAATTAGAATTTAAAAAAACTGGGGTATCTTTTTCTAAGGTATTAATCTGATATTTAATTGCCTTCAACTCACTTATTGCTTTTTCACGTCTATTTTCAAGCTCCAGATCTCGTTGCCTACTGTCGTAATCCAGCAACTCATTCTGAACCAACAAACATTGGTAAAACTCAATAACGTGTCTTACATGCTGCCCTATACTACTTCCATGAAAAGTCTTCAACCCAAACGCATACTCTTTATCATCCAGTTTACTAATCAAATCTTCGAGCTGATTTAGTACAGAAATTGTAGCGTTTTTAAGGTGATTCATAGTTTCAGTAGTTTTTGAATTTTGCCGTGTGAATTTAAAAAAAATAGCAAGGAAGGCAAGTTGGCCATCCATTACAGGACTACCGAATAACCTTAAAATTTTTAAACTCCCCAATCTGCTTTCCCATCAGTAAGTTTACTTCTATCCAAGTAAGTACACGGTATTTTAACTTTTCACCTTTACCCTTTACCGGCTTGGGTTTAGGCTTACCACTATATTGTAGCTGATCTTTCCAATAAATTTTTTGAATCCAATCTTTAAAACTTGAGGGGTGTGTTCCTTTAAACTTACTCACCCGATTTAATGGGCCATAATCAAAATACTCAGGTTGCTGCTCAAACATTTTTTCAGCTGCCTCTTTGCCATGGTAGGTAGTACTAGTAATTTTATTCTTTTTACCCATCATTTCAGGGGGTCTTACCCAGCCATAATGATAGATTTCAGCGCTAATTTGTGCCACATTTAGCTTTCTACTTTCTTCTCTAGATTGATACCCCTCCATAGTTTCACTAAACTCGCCAAAATGGTATCTAAAACTATGTATCTCAGGTAAGTTTCTAATCACCCTAATTTCTCTGCTATAAAAGGTGTGCGAGCGATTGTAATGATCAAAATCTCCCCAGAAATGTTTGTAATTAAACACAAAACCTTCCACCTCTTTATCTTCCAAATATTGATACATGGCGTCTTTGATAACTTTCAAATACTTATCATGAACTCCTTCATCACATTGTAGATAGAATAGCCAATCACCTGAACAGGCCTTTTTTGCAATATCCGTTTGTTGAGCAAAAATTGTATTTCTTGGGTATTTTTCACTTTCCCATGTAGTATGAATGATTTTAATCTTTTCACTTTTTAAAGAAAGAATATCTGCCTCAGTAGTGTCGTCTGCATCACCAGCCCCTAATGCCACTACAAATTCATCCACTATGGGCAGGATAGATGCAATAGCTTCTTTAGCGGGTATAAATAACTTACTCGCGTTTCTTACAAATGTGAATCCGCTTACTTTCATATCAACTAGAATGATCCGCTATAATTTTCCATTCCCCATCTATCTTTTTCCAAATAAGGGAGTAAGATCCTGATAAAGTATCGTTTGTTCTCAAAAGTTCCCATTTCCCAATGACCAAAGCATAATCAACCCCCAGTAACTTATATTGGCTATTTGCAAAATGAAGCTTACCCATTTTTTCAGTGGTTGGGTAAGAGCGCTTATAATTTGTTAAAGTTTCATTCCAGCCTTTAGTCAAACCTCTACTACCAACAAATAGGAGAGAATCAGAGTTTAAGTACGGAGCCATAAACCCATCTAAATCACCCTTATTCCAACTTGCCTCTTGACTGCTCATTAGCTCATCTACATTTGCTTTCCAATCTGTATTTACTGCAGTATCAACCCCTGTATCTCTCACTTCAATATTCGTACAGGATACCACCACAAGCAGTACTATTATTACCCACCATTTATTCATAAATATCTGTCTTTTAA
>JAUICR010000028.1 GCA_030427785.1 Bacteroidia bacterium
ATGTAGTTTGACTTAGAGCCCCGAACAAAAAGTGTTGGGCCATTATAAATCGCCTGAGCAGGTAATTCTTCACCTACCTTTTCTATTTCGCGAGCAATCACTTTTAAGTTAAACCTCCAATCGAGCAATCCTTTTTCTTTCCAATAAAGACTCTTGAGCAAGAATTGGCGGGTACCAAAATCATGTATTTTAAACTTTTCATCGGCTTCTTGTCGGGTGCCTATATTGGGTAAATCCAAACTTAGTAAGGCATCCAAAATTTTCTGATGATGAGGTTCGTAGGGCTTTGGGGCAATATCGGCTACCACAAGCTTGTTAGTGCGTGTAGGGTTTAGTACGGCAAACAACATGGCTACTTTGCCGCCCATGCTGTGACCAATGATATTTGCCTTTTCTATGGAGTGATCTTCCATGTACTCTAGCAAATCATCACTCATTAGCTCGTAGCTAAATTCGTCACTATGTGGACTCTTGCCGTGGTTTCGCATATCTAATGCATGAACCTCGTACTGCTCGCTCCATCTTCTTGCTAGCGTAGACCAATTGTCACTCATGCCAAAAACCCCGTGCATAATGATAAGCGGGAACCCTTGGCCTGAAATTTTAGAATATAGTTTCATATTTTTTTTCTGTAAATAAGTGTAGCACATTGTGTGTGGTATCAGCAAAGCAAAGAAAAGAATTGCTGTGCTGATGATTACAAGGAAATGTGCCTTGCTTGGCAGTTCATTTAGTAGGATACAATGCGTAATTGTAAAAATGCTTTGCTAATAGGCCTATAGCCCTAATCGTATTGGGTGTGCTGTATTTAGCAATTTTCAAAACTTTATTAAAGGCCTTGTAATACTTACTAAATAGTAAAAAAAGCACAGGTTTATTGTTTTGCCAAAACACCCAATGCATGCATTACCGCTAGTGAGGCTTTTTGATTTTTTGAGATAAACTCAATCAGTTTTATCTGGGCACCAATAAACCCCATTTCTCTTGAGTTTACCATAAATAAAGAACTTTCGCCTGCCTGAAACATTTGATTTTCGCCATTCAATAATAGCTGATAATTGCTGGTTGTTTTACGGTACTGTTTCACTTGCATAAGGCTGGTGTTCCATTCATTTATGGTTGCAGAGGCTTTATACCCTAGTTCAGCACTTTTGGTGTTCTGCTGTATTTCTGTTTCTTTTATTTTTAAGGCTGCCATCTCTAAGCCTGCCCTTTCTTTCCGCAATAATATAGGCATGTTAAAGGATACTCCCCAAGTGTAATTATTAATACTATAATTGGCAATTGGGTTTCCATTTACAGGTTCGCTAAGCGCATTGTAGCTTACATCTAAGGTGGGTTTTAGTTGTTCTTTCTTCCACCGCCTGTCTATTTCTAGTTCTTGCACTTTGTAATGGTACAGGCGTAGCTCCGGATGATTAGCGATTAAACTATCTGATTTTGTAAGCAATGGAGTATTAACAGTGGCGGGCTCTGTGGTATTCGCGTCTGGTGGATTAGTGTTTTCTTCTAATTCAAGGGGGATGTATCCATCTTGCCACAGGTATACGGTGAGCTGCGAAGTGGCGTTGGCATAATGCATTTGAGCATCCCACAATGAGGCTTGTCTGTTCTGAACCTGAATACTGGCCTCTAAAGTATCGATATAGGGCCTGTCTCCTAGTTTAGCACTTTGAATGACTGCTTCTAATCTCTCCTTGGCAGTTTTATGGGCATTCTGATATACTCGTAGCTTATTATAACTTTCAAACCAGCTCCAATAAGTTTTTGCCGATTCGTATATTAAATCATTTAGAATAATTTCTCTCTCAGCAGCAGTGCTTTGGGTATATACCTGCGCTTTTTTTAACGCAGCTCTTCGTTCATCAATAAAAAGACCTTGGCCTATAGGAACGGTAATTCCAGCATACCAAAGACCAGCATCAGGCACCGTGCTTTCGGGGTTTAAATAAGGACCTTGATTTTGTTCATACCCACCCTTTACCTCTATGCCAAACCAAGTAGGAACTTTTAGTCCGGCATCTATCACACTATAATACTGTTTATCATCAAAATATTTTTGCTTTACATCAGTCACTGCCTTGGGTTCAAAACCTGCTCTAGATTGCAAGACAGAAGCTTCTCCTTTGGCCATTTGGATTTCGGCCTGCGTGGCAATAGGGTGGTGTTGCTTTACTCGCTCAATAAAGTCATCAAACTGAAGAATTCTCTGGATGCTGTCTTGACCATAGCCTTGTGAGCCAAGCAGAATTAACAAAAAGACGGTTATTATTGACTTCATTATTTTTCTTTAGATTTTTCATCTAGCTCAGGCTTGTAGTAGTCTGGCGGAAAGCCATTAAATCGTCTCCATAATTCATAACCAATGGAAACATCTTTTAGCAGCAGCATGTTTCGAGCTCCACCTCCTACGCGCAAGGCGGTTGGCCAAGTTTCTCCTTCAGGGTCTGGCTTTACCAGCAGCCTAAATTTCCCGTTTGCACTAATGAAATTGTCAACAGCAAACACTACTCCTCCAAATGTGCCGTAACTGGTATTTGGCCATCCGGAAAACACGATGGCAGGCCATCCATCAAATTGTATTCTTACAGGCTGCCCTTTTTCTACCAATGGTAAGTCAATTGGATCTATATACATTTCTACAGCTAAATCGTATTGCGCGGGCATTATGCTGATTATTTCTGTTCCCTCTTTTACAGTTTCTCCTAATCCAGATTGAATTGCCTTGGTGATATAGCCTGATTGTGGAGCTCGAATGTAATACAGCCCGGTACGCACAGAGTAATTCATAAATTGGTTTTGAAGTTTTGTAACATCTATTTCGGCATCATACATAGCGCTCATGGCGGTGTATTTCTCCGACTCTGCCTTTGATACTGAGTTTTTGTATTGGTTGCGGATCGAAACGATTTCTACCTCTGCATTTATTAATTCATTTTTTGAGGTAAGAAGCTTGTTTTCATAAGAAATCATTTCGGCTTTGGCCTTTTGTACTTTTAGTTTTCGCGATTCTAAATCCGTTAAAGATTTAAGTCCTTGCTCGTACAATTTTTCCATACGGCTTAGCTGCTCTATAGCTATATTGTAGTCTATCACAGAGGCTTCGTAATCAATACTATCTGAAATAATTTTTAGCTTGGCTTGCCGATATTTATTTCGGGCTTGCTCTAATTTCAGTACACTGGTTCGTGCCAATGCATCTATTTGCGAGTCAAGGGCCTTCACTTTTTCCATGTAAGCATTTACAGATGATTCCTTTGATTTTAATTGCTCCTCTGTGCGCGGCAAAAGATTAGGGTCAAAGTATTCATCTTTTACCTCAGAGATAAACAGAATCGTGTCTCCTTTCTCCACATAATCTCCTTCTTGTACAAACCATTTTTCTATTCTACCCGGTATTACCGAGTGTATGGTTTGTGGTCTTTGGTCGGGCTTTAGCGTGGTTACCTTTCCTGGGGCGTTTATGTTTTGAGTCCAAGGCAGAAAGAGCGCCAAGAATAAGACCCCGAATAATATTCCTAATAGTCTAATGAGTACATTTCCTGCACGCTTACCTTCCACATATTTTAGTGAGCTAAGGTTTTTTCTGCTCACTATTTCTGTAACGCTTCTTGACGAAATATTAAGCATGATTTTTTGCGTTTTTGTTTAGTGAGTCTTTCAGTTCGGAGAAGGTGCCCACCTTGCTTATCTCTCCTTTATCCAGGATAATAATCTGATCGGATTGAGCAGCATACTTTAAATTATTGGTGGCAATAATTAAAGTCCAAGATTGACTCTTATCGGTCAAAAAGCTCGTTAACTTCTCACTCTCGGTAGAACTAAAAAACCTATAGGGATCTTTTAATAAGAGTAGCCTAGGCTTGTGTGCAATGCTTCTTGCCAAAAGTATTTTTTGAGCAATAGTCTTGGGTAGTTTTCTCCCTTCGGGATCTAAATGTGAATTAAAGCCCTCAGGAAGCTGTTGAATAAATGGATTTAATCCTAAATTGCTGCAAGCCCATCGCACATCATCCAGGCTCACATTTTTTCTACCCATAGAAATATTATCCAAGAGGCTTCCTTCAAATATGTCATCATTGTGAAAATAACTACCAATGTGTGACCTAAGGTCTTCAATACAGAAATTGCCCTGCGGTATTCCATCATAAGCAACCGTACCCTTTTGTGGCTGATAAATTCCGGCAATTAATTGGAGCAGGGTTAGTTTTCCTGATTCCGTAGGTCCGCTTATCATGATGCTTTGATTGGAATCTATGTGCAGCGATAGCTCTGATAAGGTGCTTGTTTTATTTTGCGGGTACGAAAATTCACAATCGTTTAGGTCAATGGCAAAGCCGCCTTCAGGGTTCATGTCTTTTATTTCAATTCCTGTAAATTCTTCAAGCTCCAAATCGGTTACTTGTCCTACTTTTTCTAAAGAAGTGAGCACGTCATAAATAGTTTCCATAGCAAGAATCAGTTTTTCCACAGAATTCATCACCAAAAGAATGATGATTTCTGCGGCTACAAATTGACCAATATTCATTTGCTGATCTATCACTAATAAGCTACCAATAATCAGAAGTCCTGCAGCTACCAGCACTTTAAAACCTACCATAAACGTAAACTGGCGAAGTAGAATCTTGAAGTGGCCTTCACGAGCTTTTAAATAATCCTTAGTGTAGGTGTTTACTCGGTTTAGGGGTAAGTCACTGTCTCCAGCCATCTTAAAAGTGTACACGGTGCGGGCAAGCTCTTCAAGCCAATGGGCCACCTGGTACTTGTGTTTTGATTCTAAAAGGCTGGTTTTCATGCCGCCCCGAAATGTAAAAGCAAATATGGCATAGGCCAGTAAGGCAAGACCAATGCTAAAGGCGATGAAAAAAGGATGATAAAAAGAAAGCAATATCAATCCGAACACCCCTTGTAATAATGCCGTAGAAAAATCGATTAGAATTTTGGAAAGCCCTTTTTGGATCGATACCGTGTCAAAGAATCGGTTCATCAATTCTGGAGCATAATAACGGTATAAGGCTTCAGCTTTTATACGCGGTAGGCGAAAAGTAAATTCAAAAGCTGCACGGGTAAATATTTTCTGTTGTAAGTTTTCTGCAATTCGCAGTTGATACACTTGCAATACCCCCGAGGCCGCCACACCCGCTATTACAAAAGAAACGAGAACTATAAACGAAGTGCTCATTCTGGCACCCTGCACAAAGTTTATGATAGATTGTATGCCTAAGGGTAAAGACAAACTAATCAAGCCGCTAAAGATTGCAAATACGTATATGTTGACGATTTCTTTTTGGTCAGGTTTGAGTAATCTCCAAAACCTTTTTATTGGGGTGATCTGTTCGTTTTGCGTATCCATGGCTTTTTTAGGCAGTTTTTGGTTGACAGCCATTTATGCAAATCAGTGTTTTGCTAGTGGCGTGGATGTAATATGAAGGTAAGTGGCTCATTTTATACAGATTGCTTTGCATACAAGCTCTACGTAAAAAGGAGTAATCAAGTCCTCGTTTTTATCGATATCGGTAAGTTTTGGCAGATGTTTAGAAAAATGTCTTTGCAAGTGCGAACCCTCTATTACCGTAGAGATTAGCATGTGTGGGTATTTGTACGTACTGTCAATTTCCAGAAGTATATCGCTCACCGTACCTACCAGTCTTTTATAATCTGCAAAAACTCCAAACTCATTTTCGCTATCTACCTCTTTGTTCAAGTAGGCTTTTGACGATTCGGCAATTACAATTTTTTGCAATCGAGCTTCGCTTATGTGGGCAAAATTAGAACCCTCTTCTACAAGGCCTGTTAGCAGAGTTATGGCCCTTATGAGGCGCTCTTCGGGCGATGCTATATTGGCTACTTTTAGCGTTAGCTTGTATTCCATCCAGCCCCAATACCACCCCGTTAAATATAAAAGCAGCTTTTGCTTACTTGTGAAATATCGATATATAGAAGCTTCTGACGATTTTATCTCTTTGCTCAGCTTTCTAAAATTGAAATGTTCAAAACCCAGCTCATCAATCATGTCAATACTCTTAGCAATGATGTTTCTGCCTAACTCGCTCGAGTTGGGATCCTTTAAGTGGGTATTTGGGTTTACCTGTATGTTAATATTTGGTAGCAAATCTATCTACTATAAGTTTAAAGGTCGCAAATATAATAGTATTACTATCAATTATGCAAGTAGTTGATTTATTGATTCTGTAACTTGTTTTTGCAGGTACATTACACCCTAACTTTAAGTAGTTTTGCCAGCTAATAAAAAAGGTGAAATGTCAGAGCCCAAAAGATATACTGTAACCGCTGCACTTCCTTATGCTAATGGCCCTGTGCATATTGGTCACTTAGCCGGATGTTACTTGCCAGCTGATATATATGTGCGCTATTTGCGTCAAAGCCAAAAGGATGTAAAATTCATTTGCGGAAGCGATGAGCATGGTGCAGCTATTATGATGAAAGCCAGGGCTGAGGGAGTAAGTCCGCAGGAAATAGTAGATAAGTACAACGGTATTATGCAGGAAGCCTTTTCGGGTTTCGGAATCAGCTTTGACATATACAGCAGAACCACCAAAGAGATACATCACAAAACGGCTCAGGAGTTCTTTTTGAATTTATATAACAAAGGCTGTTTTACCGAAAAGGAAACCGAACAATACTATGATGAAGAAGCTGGGCAGTTTTTGGCCGACCGATATATAGAAGGCACCTGCCCTAAATGTAGTTTTGAAAATGCTTATGGTGATCAGTGCGAGAATTGCGGTAGTTCTTTAAGTCCGACTGAGCTATTAAACCCTCGTTCAAAACTGAGCGGAGCTAAGCCGGTACTTAAAGCTACCAAGCATTGGTTTTTGCCTTTAGATCATCTTAGCGGAAAAATAAGAGCTTACATACAGGAACATAAAGATTGGAAGCCCAACGTATACGGCCAATGTATGAGCTGGCTGGATGATGCTGGTGGTTTGCAAGCGCGCTCTATGACCCGCGATTTAGACTGGGGAATACAAGTGCCTTTGCCAGATGCTGAGGGAAAAGTGCTGTATGTTTGGTTTGATGCACCTATCGGTTATATCTCGGCCACCAAAGAGTTATTAGGAGCTGAATGGGAGAAATACTGGAAGGATGATGACACCTCCTTAGTTCACTTTATTGGGAAGGATAATATTGTTTTTCACAGTATTATATTTCCGGCAATGCTTATGGAGCATGGCGATTTTATTTTGCCAAGTCAGGTGCCGGCCAATGAGTTTTTGAACCTGGAGGGAAAGAAGATTTCTACCAGTAGAAACTGGGCGGTTTGGTTGCACGAATACCTAAAGGAGTTTGAAGGAAATCAGGATGCTTTGCGCTACGTGCTTTGTGCAGCAGCACCTGAAACTAAAGACAACGATTTTACCTGGAAGGATTTTCAAACGCGCAATAACAGTGAGTTGGTTGCTATTTATGGCAATTTTGTAAACCGCGTTTTGGTGCTTATGCAAAAGTACTATCAGGGTGCAGTGCCCACACCCAATGCACTTACAGAAGAGGATAAAGCGGTATTGGCAGTACTGAAAGAAGCGCCCCAAAAACTGGATGAGGTATTATCAAAGTTTAAGTTTAGAGACGCACTGAGTACTTATATGACCATAGCCCGCGCTGGTAATAAATACTTAGCAGATGAAGAGCCTTGGAAGAAGATAAAAACCGACCCTGAACGTACGGCTACCATTATGTATGTGGCGGTGCAGGTAGCAGCACAGTTAGCCCAGTTAGGTGAGCCATTTA
This sequence comes from Bacteroidia bacterium, assembly GCA_030427785.1. Classification (GTDB taxonomy): domain Bacteria; phylum Bacteroidota; class Bacteroidia; order Flavobacteriales; family Schleiferiaceae; genus Owenweeksia. Next base: position 7,753 of record JAUICR010000028.1, read on the forward strand.
TGCCCTTTGCTTCCGCAAAACTTAGAGACTATTTAGGTTTGGATTTATGGAGCTGGAGCGATTGCGAAACAGAGGAGTTTATTGCTGCTGGTAAGGTGATACAAAAAGGTGACCTCCTGTTTAGCAAAATAGAGGATGAGCAGGTAGATTTTCAGTTAGAAAAACTGAATGCCTCCAAAGAATCGAATAAAGTAGAAACTAAACTAAGCCCCTTGAAAGAAGAAATAAGTTTTGACGATTTCATGAAAATGGATATCCGCACCGGAACCATTTTGGAAGCTGAAAAAGTGAAGAAAGCCGATAAGCTTTTGCAACTAAGAGTGGATATTGGGCTCGAAGTTAGAACTATTGTCTCGGGAATAGCTGAGCATTTTACTCCCGAAGAAGTAGTGGGTAAGCAGGTATCGGTATTGGCCAACCTAGCGCCACGCAAAATAAGAGGCGTAGAAAGCAAAGGCATGATTCTGATGGCCGAAGACTCTGAAGGAAAATTGGTATTTGCCGAGCCTGGGAGTAAAATCGAGAACGGGGCGATTGTGAGGTAGCTTAACTTAAAAAAGTTAAAAACATCTGCAACTCTAAACTTACTTGGTACTTTACTACACACCAAAAAACCTTGAGGGTTTTGCGCTTTTCCTCCGTCCACGTTCTAGTATTTAGCATTTCATAACTATCTTGTGAAGGAATTCTCATGTATTCTAAAATGAACAATTCCGTACTAAGGTTATTAAAATATAGTGTCATTCTCAGTTTACTGGTATTTGGTAAAGGCTATGCACAAACGCAATCGTGGGTACCAGATAGCAAAGGGATTTTAGAAACGTATCAGCTGCCATACACTAATCAGCCAGCTCCGTACGCTTTCAATATTAAGTTTAAAACCAATGGCCCTTTTGGTAAAGATTATATTTACGGTCATTGGTTGGATAGCGATTCTATTTTTAGATGTGTGGCTACCCGAGAAGGCGGGCGGTGGGTGCCGCTTCCTTTTCATGTAAATAGTTTTAGCTGGACAGGCGATATTATCCAATATGGAGACACCATGTATGTGGGCGGTTGGTTTGACGATGTGGTAAGAGATAAAGATTCAGCTAGTCTTCCATCTACGACCTTGTTAAAAGTTTTTGGGGATAGTGTGTGGGAACATCAGGGTGGTTATTTCGGATTTGTTTTTGACATGGCAACAAGCGGAGATTCACTATTGGTTAATACTAGTAGCTATGTGAATTCTACTGATACAATGCTAAGTCATGCGCTAAAAAGCGGAAAGAACAGTAATTGGGAGTACCCTTTTTCAATTATTCATCCTACCGAAACGGTGGCGTATTTTGGAGCCCAAAGACGAGTTGAGTTTTGGAAAGGCGATATTATTACAATCAACAATATTTCATCTGGGCCTTACGGTGGTATAGCGCGATGGGATGGTCAGCAATGGCATAGCTTCGGTGATGGAGTAAGAGGAGGTTTTCCAAGCACCTTTGATTTTACCTTTTTTAGAGATGAGTTGTACATGTCGGGTAGTTTTACCAAGCAGGAAAGTCCTTTGAATCCTGGAGAGTTTATAGCTAGATGGGATGGAGTAAAATGGAACGAAGTAGGAGGCGGGTTGAATACAGGTGTCAGGCGTTTATTTGTGTACGATGATTTGTTGTATTGTCATGCAGTACAAAGTGGATATGGTGACGCCAATATACCATACCTAGCAGCTTGGGACGGTGTACAATGGTGTGGTACCATAATGAATAATATTGGAGGTGACCCTCCTCGCAGTTTTGGGTTTGTAAATGATACTCTTTGGGTTATGTTTAGTTATTTAATTACCACAATAAATGGAGATTCTGTGGGATACCTTAACTATTTTGATGGTGACTATGTAAAAGGTCCCAATTCAATATGTAGCACACCCGGTCTTGGTTTGGAGGAATCAGCACAAAAACCAGCTATTCAAGTTTATCCCAATCCTGCCAAAGATGTTTTGAATGTGGTGCTTCCTGATGGAAATGAAACTTATAGTTATGAGCTGTATAGTATGGATGGCCGTTTGCTCCAACAAGGAAAACTTGATGCTACCCATAATCAAATAAAAGTAGCAAAAGGTTTATCGGGCCTTTGTGTGCTTAAGCTTACTGGGGAGCGGGAGGTTGTGAGTTTGAAAGTGGCTGTGGAGAGGTGAACGGTGGTGAAGTGAAAAGTGAGAAAAGCGAACGGTGACCAGTTGGAAGGTGAACGGTTAACAGGTTTTTAACTGTACAGACTTTTAACCAATAACTTCAGTAAGAGTGATGAGGTCTTTCTAGCGTCTCAAATCTCACTTCTAAATACTCTGTACTCAATACTTGATACTCATCAAAATTAGCCCCGGCAGGAATCCCTTCGGCTCATCGCTCAGGATAAACCTCGATTCTCTTTGCTTTCGCAAAGGCTGCTGTCGCAGCTCTGCCATCCCTACTCTGTAGCCCCGGCAGGAATCGAACCTGCATCTCAAGAACCGGAATCTTATATACTATCCATTGTACTACGGGGCCTTTTGGTCAACTAGTTGATTGGTTTGACGTACAATATAACTAATCAACAAGTCAACCAAATCGTAGCCCCGACAGGAATCGAACCTGTATCAAAAGTTTAGGAAACTTCTATTCTATCCATTGAACTACGGGGCCATTGCAACTACACTCTTTCAATAAAAAAAGAACCTGCGTTTAAAGCTTAGGAAACTCCCCTGCCCGACTTTTTCATTCAGGCGGGCCTGCCCGACTTTTTCTCCAGTAAGACGATTCTACTTTACTTCGTCATTCAGGCGGGTATTCTATCCATTGAACTACGGGGCCAAAAAAGGGTTGCAAATTTAGAAAAGTAAACGGCTGCTAGTTTTGAAACTTTGCTTTTATATTAATCATAATTTAGTGTCAAGATGTAGAAGGAAGTGACGAAGAGACTTACACTATCTTGCAAATATTATTAGCGGCTAGTAATACTAAATTCAAACAAATGCGATCGTATATAATTGTACTAATTGGAGTTCTGAGCTTTGCAAGTTGTGCTAGCAAAAAAGAATCGAACACTACTAAGATGGACGAAATAAAAGGGTACTTGATATTTGGGCAAGGAGGGGGATTTACAGGTGCCTATCAGGAGTATATACTGCGCCCTAATGGTGAGGTAGAAAAATGGAACGAACGGGAAGGCAGGTCTGAGAAAACCGGAAAAATTGCTGTAGAGGAAGCGCGAACTGCTTTTGATACCTGGGCAACTTTGATAGAAGAAATTGGACCCATAAATACATCTCCCGGAAACATGAATTACCGTATAACGAGAATTACAGATGAGGGTGAAGTGTCAATACGGTGGAGCGATGCTAAAGTTCCTTCTGCCATAGTGGATGAGTATTACAGAAAGTACTACCTATTACTACTAAAGGCCAGGGAGGTGGAATAAAGCCAAAAAGCCCGATAGATGTCTATCGGGCTTTTTAATGAAGGATGGTCTATTAGATTTTTTAATTCAACAACACTTTTTGTGTAAACAGATTTGTGTCATCCTGAATTTGAATCATGTAAATTCCCTTTGGGTTATCGGCAAGGTCCACAGTAATCCCATTTGTACCTGTCTCCAGGTTCTGGGTCTGCTGTAGAATTACAGCACCTTTGGTATCAATTACTTTCAGTTGTACACTTCCAAGCTTATTGGCATCAAAACTGATGTTTACCAATCCTTTGGTCGGATTAGGAAATATGGCCAATTGAGAAATACTGAACTCTTCTTGAGAGATAAACTCGTAATCCAAAAGTTTAATATTGTCTACATACGAGTTGTCACCAAAGGTGTTTGACGGGTCTTCTTGCTGGCTCAAAAAGTGTTTTCCTTGAAGGCATAGTTCAAATTGAGTTCCTGCATAACGATCTAAATTCAAATGATGCGTTTTGAAAACATCACTTGTAAATGAAGCAGGATGAAATTGCGGTCCTACCTGAATGGTATCAACGGTTACTCGCAAGCTACTGGCAAGTTCATTGGCATTTGATCCTAAAAACCAATTGTACACACGTGAGTAGGTTTGACGGAGGTCAAACTCTAAAGTAACGTGGCCCATATTGCTAGCATCTACGCACATACACACCTCAGTTTCAAATTCTGGATTGTTGATGAAGTTTCCGGTTTCGTCAGATGGAATAGTAAGGCTAAATAAGTCTGCATTTTTCCCGGTTAGTACCAAGCCTCTGAAACCCGTATTCTTTGCTTGATAACTTGTGTAAATGTCTCCATTAGTCCCTGCCTGGGTGTAGTGAATTGTATTCTCAAAACTTTGGGCATTGATCTCGAAAGTAATACTATCATTTTCTACCATAGGGTCAACCACACGAATTAAATAATCCGTTATCGTATCGCTTTCGGGCATAAAATCAGTTCGGTAGTGTACCCAATGCTTTATGTAATAGTTGCCTGCGGTAATAAAATCTGCTTTGGTATTAAAGCTATACGAAACAATATCGCGATCATTGATAGGAGCGGTAAGCACCAAGGTTTCTACCACGCTGGGTCCTCCATTTATAGAATAACCCAGGGAAATGCTATCTCCAGCGGCAATGGCGCTATCACATCCCGAGCGGAAATACTGAAATTGTACAGCCATGGTTTCTTGAGCACCTATGTCGCAACTATTTTTTGGTGCTACTACGTTTAATAGTTCTATGTCATTAGAAAGAGTGTCAGAACCGATACCTACTGCATACCATGCTCTGGCCACCAAGTTGGCCTCGTATGAGCAACTACCGTAAATATCTTCGGCAGCGGAAATTGAACCTCTTCTCGCGTCAAAATAATTGGAGCTTTGCACCAAGTAATAACTCAAATTGCGATAGGCTATTTCTGAGGCTTTCTCTATGCCTATACTATCTACCTGGTAGGAGTTGCCAAGGTCGTTGGTGCCCGAGCCACCTTCGGATAATAGGTAGAACCAATAGTTTTGAACGCCACTATTGGTGTGCACTCCACCATTATCACTACTAGTGAAATTCCAATTGATACCCTTATACGTATCTGGGTCGCCAGCAGATTTAGGATTGTCTAATTGCCTAAGGTGAAAGTCTAACATACCCATAGCCCAATCAGCCGAGTCAGGCATAGTATAAAACTCTATAGCTGTTCCAAAAATATCACTGAAGGATTCGTTGAGAGCACCAGATTCATAAGAGTATATTAAATCGGCTGTGTATTCGGTAACACCATGTGCCAATTCATGACCAACCACATCTATCGAGATAAGTGGATTTCCATTTCCATCGCCATAGCGCATGGCTATACCATTCCAGCTAGCGTTAAACCAAGCGCTATCCCAGTGTACGTAGCTTATTAGTTTTGATCCTAGGTTATCATAGCTATTTCGGCCGTGTTGATTCCAAAAGTAATCATAGGTCATTTCGGCTCCCCAGTGCGCATCAGTAGCAGCATCGTCTATATATACGTTGGCATTGTCCCAGTAATTATTACTATCCAAAAAGTTGACCGCACTGGCTACTCTGGTTCTTCGCAGCGCATTGTACGTTTCTATTCCTCCGCCTCTGGTTACATCCTTTAGTATATATTGATTTGGGGCAATAGAGTCAGTAATTATATCTTGTATTCCTGAGTATCTCGTTTTGGCCTGACCATTGGCTACACCTGTATGGCACCGATGGTTTTCCCACACCAATTGGCCTGTGTGTGCATCAATAAACAGTGTTCGGTGATCTTCGGTAGCTTCAAAAAAAAGATCAACCTTATAGGCTAGCTTGTAGTTTTCTCCATCTTGCGAAAAATCCGGGTCTACCCATACCAATTCTTCCTTAGGGTAAAAGGTGGCGTTTTTGTCATGCTTGGCATCCTTCAGCCAAGCTTCCATGGCAGGTACTTCCCAATAAAACACACTAGCACCTGTAATGGCTTTTGCTTTTTGTAGAGCAGTTTGAAAATCTAAGCTTGGGCTAGCCGAACCTTGAATAGCATTAACTAATCGGCCATTTGCTTTGTACACAGCGTTATTCTTGCTGTGCAAAATAAATTGAGCTCCTTCTACCTTTACACCGTACTGGAATTGCTGATACTTGCTATGCGAAATGCCTAAGTTATCTACTTCAACAGCTAATGGTTCAAAAGTGCTTTCTTGGCTAAGGCCAAGTTCAAAACGATAGGTGTCGAAAAAAGTGAGAGGGTTTATTTGACTGCTTTGGTCAAATGTCCACCAATTTTTTTGCTGCTCTGCTTGAGAGCTATTGGTCATGGCAGACTGACCAAATCCTATTTGGCTAAACCCAAAAAGGATTGCGAGGTATAAACCTTTCTTCATAAGAATTGATTGTTTTTCAATTATAGGGGCTGCTAATATACTGTATGAGAGCTATTAAGTGTGCTGTTATATAAAACAAAAACACTACAGTGAGGCCATGATAATGCTTGCAAGCCTGTTTTTCTTAGAGTTGTATATTTCCTTTCTAATTAGATAAAATGAAAAACCTGTTTTTATTTATTTCCGTTTCCATTTTTAGCATCACTTCTGTTGGGCAACATTTTGTTAGTTCTCAGCATCTGGTTTCTGCTCCTGCCTCTCAGTTTAAAATTATTATTAGTAAAGCTGCCTATGATGTAGATGCGTATAAAATAATGTACAATACCACAGATGTAGATGGCACACCTACTATTGCCAGTGGCATTGTGGCCGTGCCAAAAGGCAGGGCATGTGATTCGCTGGGAATGGTAAGTTATGCGCATGGTACTGTGCTAAAAAAAGAAAGTGTTCCTTCCAGAAATACCAACGAGACTTTTATTGCAATGGGTTATGCATCTACCGGGGCAGTAACCGTTGCGCCCGATTATCTAGGGCTGGGAGACAATCCTGGCTTGCACCCTTATATGCATGCCGAGTCTGAAGCTACAGCCACAATTGATTTGATAAGGGCAGCCAAAGAGTACCTTAGAGATACCTTAGGAGTTTACCTAAGTGGCGAATTGTTTTCTACCGGTTATTCGCAAGGCGGGCATGCCAGTATGGCCACAGTAAAGTATATTCAGGATAATGGCTTGCTTAGCAAGTTTGACGTAGTGGCTGCAGGTCCGGCTAGTGGTCCATACAATTTGAGCGGAACCCAAGCCAAAAATATTTTATCCAATCAGCCTTATTCCAACCCTGGGTACATTTGCTATATGCTCTTTGGGCTCAATCGTGTGTACGGAAATTTTTTTCAGAATTACTCAGATATTTTAAAGTCGCCCTACGATACGCTGATTCCTCCTTATTTTGATGGTACGTATGATATGGCTACGGTAAATGCTTTATTGCCAGATACCATTTCGGGTTATATCCAGGATAGTGTGTTGGCTAATTTCAGAAATGACTCAGTGGCAAAAAACCATCCTATTTGGCAAGCTATGCTGGCACAAGATAACTTCGATTGGAAACCGAGCTTTCCTATAGAAATGTACTATTGCACGCTAGATGAGCAAGTAGATTTTAAAAATGCTTTGGATGCTGAGATGGCGATGAATGCTAAAGGAGCTAATGCCACGGCAGTAGACAAAGGAGCTCAAAATCATGGAGGCTGCGTAATACCAGCCTTGCTTGCGGCACTGGATTTTTATCATGCTAATACTAATAGCTGTACTATTAGTTTAACTGAAATGAATTTGAGCCATACAGTTAAAATGTACCCAAATCCTGCAGATGATTACGTGATAATAGAGGCTGAAGAAAAGGCTGTGCAGATTAGAGTGTACAATTCATCAGGAGATTTAGTGATTTCGGAGCGGGGGAGTACGCAAACAAAAATTCAAACAGAATCTTGGAGCCGAGGATTTTATTTGGTTCAAATTATCGCGGGTGAGGAAATATCTTCATCGCATTTGATTGTGCGATAAAAAGGTTTGTAATACAAGTGTGTAGGCGCTTCCTATGTTTTTAAATTTGGTTACTTTTCGGGCTTTATTAAACCCACTTACCGAGAAACCATCATGAGAATTTTACCCAAGGGAATTCTTCCTGTTTTTATTCTATCCATTACTGTTTTTGCTTGTAAAGATGATCAGAGCTCTGCAGCTATTCCACCTCAGGAAATAACAGTGGTAGAAGTAGAGAAAAAAGAAGTCCCGATTTATATAGAACAAGTGGGGCAGGTATATGGTCTTAAGGATATTCCAATAAGAGCTAGGGTAGATGGTTTTCTTGAGAAAATTTCTTTTGATGAAGGAGCTCCTGTAAAAAAGGGACAATTGCTATATAGCATAGATCCAAGCCCTTTTTTGGCCGATGTGGCTGCTTATGAAAGCAGGTTAAGCGAAGCAAAAACCCGATTGACAAACGCCAAGAACGAACTAGACCGATACAAGCCCCTAGCTAAAATGAATGCCGTAAGTAAAAGTGATTTGGACGCGGCCCAAGCCAGCTACGATGCTTCCTTAGCAGGGGTAGATGCTGCCAAGGCAAATCTCAGGGCCTCCAATATTAATTTGAGTTACTGCGAAATAAGATCGCCAATAAATGGGGTAATTGGTAAAACAGAGGCCAGGGTAGGAGAATATATCGGGCGGTCACCTAACCCGGTAATTTTAAATACCGTTTCAAGAATTGATACCGTCCGTGTTCAGTTTTCCATTTCCGAAAATATGTATTTGCGCCTTGCGCGTGAGTACCAAAAAGACACTGTGAGTCATAGTAATGGTTCTCATGCAAGGGTGAGTCTGATTTTAGGCGATAATTCTGTATATGAAGAAGAAGGAACTGTAGATTTTATTAATAGCCAAGTAGATGCCACTACTGGCTCTTTAGTAATACAGGCAAGTTTTGCCAATCCTAGAAAAATATTGCGTCCGGGACTATATGCCAAGGCCCGAATATTAGAATCGGTAAAACAGGATGGTCTGCTAATACCCCAGCGTTGTGTTACCGAAGTACAAGGTCAGTACAGTGTGTATGTAGTAGATGCTAATGGAGTGGTGGAGCAAAGAAGCATCATGCTAGGGCAAAAAATTGGCGATTTGTGGCTGGTAGAATCAGGGCTTCAATCAGGGGAGAAAATAGTAATTGATGCTCTTCAAAAAGTAGGGCCTGGACTTACTGTAGTGCCTAAGGTTGTAAAATTTGAAAGCAAAACGGTAAACCCATAATCATGGCCGATAGTAAAGGGAACTTTTTTGTTCATAGGCCTATTGTGGCCATTGTAATTGCGATTGTAATTGTAATAGTAGGAGGTGTGTCGGTTATTGGTTTGCCCATTGAGCAGTATCCTAATCTTACGCCTCCCATTGTTCAGATACGTGCTGCTTATACCGGAGCCAATGCCTTGCAAGTAGAAGAATCGGTAGCCGCTCCATTGGAGCAGGAAATGAATGGGGTAGACAACATGATATACATGAAATCTACCAATGCCAATGATGGTACCATGGCAATTGATGTAAGTTTTGATGTGGGCACTGACCCTGATATGAATACGGTATTGGCTCAAAATAGGGTTTCGGCAGCTACAGCCAAATTACCACAGGCCGTTACCAAACTGGGGGTTACCACCAAAAAATCCTTACCTAATATTTTGATGCTGGTAACTCTTACTACTACCAACCAAGCGCAAAACAATCAGGAGTTTTTAGGAAATTATGGACTTATCAATATCAAGGATAGATTGTCCAGGCTCAAGGGAATTGGCCGTGTGGATGTGCTAGGAGCCTCTGATTATTCTATGCGAATTTGGATTAAGCCAGACCGCCTTGCTCAGCTGGGAATGACGGTGCCAGAAATACTAAATGCTATTAACGAACAAAATATTATTGTGCCGGGAGGACAATTTGGCGCTGAGCCCGCCCCGCCCGGAACGGAGTTTACCTATACAGTTCGATTACCCGAAAGATTCAACTCGGTAGAGTCTTTTAAAGAAATTGTGGTACGTACCAAAAGTGATGGAACTCAAGTAAAAATTGGAGATATAGCGCGAGTAGAGCTTGGGGTGGAAGCCTATAAAATGATTCCGCGAGTGGGTGTTCATTTAGATGGACGAGATTCTGTGCCAAAGCCTGCAGGAATTATTGCGCTGTATCAAGCACCTGGTTCTAATGCTGTAGAGTTGGCCGAAAATGTGCGGATGGAGATGGAGGAGATGTCGGCAGATTTTCCAAGTGGCATGCGCTACGATGTGTCTTTAGATTCTACACTTCCTATTACAGCGGGTATCAAGGATATTTTGGTGACCTTGGTAGTTGCGCTGGTGTTGGTAGTACTTGTGGTGTTTATTTTTATTCAAGATTGGCGTGCTACGCTTATCCCCACTTTGGCTATTCCGGTATCGCTTATTGGTGCTTTTATGTTCTTCCCTATGTTGGGTTTTACCATCAATGTACTTTCTCTCCTAGGCTTAGTATTGGCCATCGGTATTGTAGTAGATGACGCCATTGTGGTGGTAGAAGCAGTGCAAGTTAATATTGCCGCGGGTATGACCCCCAAAGAGGCAACCCTGGATGCTATGCGAAAAGTTACCGCACCGGTAATAGCAACCACCCTTGTGCTAGTGGCCGTATTTATACCAGTAGCAGGGATGGCCGGAATAACAGGATTGCTCTACCAGCAGTTTGCCATTACCATAGTTGTTTCTGTATTAGTTTCGTCTGTAAATGCACTTACACTAAGCCCTGCGCTTTGTTCTATTTTGCTGAAGGAGCCTAAGCCTTATGGTGGCCTTTTAGGAAAGTTTTTTGGTGGCTTCAATAGGGTGATGGGAAAAACCACCGAATCGTACACCAATTATACAAGTATTATTACCAGGAAGCTTAAGAGAGGTGTAGTGTTTATTGTAGTGCTCACCATTGGAGCCGGTATTTTTGGAAAACTAGTTCCCGGAGGTTTTATCCCCGAAGAGGATATGGGTTATTTCTTTGTGAATGTACAATTGCCAAATGCATCGAGCCTGCAACGTACCAATGAAGTAGGACAAACCGTAGAAAGCATATTGATGAAATATCCCGAAATTGAATATGTTACCAACGCCACAGGTTTTAGTATGCTTTCGGGAAGTATGGCACCTAACAATGCTTTTATGTTTGTAACACTTAAGGAGTGGAGTGAACGTGAAGCAACAGTAAAGGAACTAATAGATAAAGTAAATCGTGAGTTGGCATTTAAAATAAAGGGAGCAAGTGCCTTTGCATTTGGCCCGCCAGCTATCCCCGGTCTCGGAAACGGATCAGGATTCAGTATTATGCTGCAGGATAAGGGTGGAAATACACCTCAGTATCTCGAAGAAAATGCAGCTAAATTTATTGCTGCCGCAAACGAACGACCTGAAATAGGCAGGGCATTTACCTCATTTCAAGCGAGTGTGCCACAGCGAAAGCTAGAATTAGATAAAGAAAAAGCGCTGAAACTAGGACTTTCATTAAATGACTTATACACCACGGTTGGGGCATTTATGGGTGGCGCCTATGTAAATGATTTTACAAGATTTGGCCGATTGTATAAAACCTACATCCAAGCCGAGAGTAAATACCGCGTGGATGAATCACAAATAGAAAACTTTTTCATTAAAAACAAAGATGGCAACATGGTGCCGTTGTCAACTGTAGCTACAATCGTTCCTGCATCAGGGCCAGATTATACCACCCGCTTTAATTTGTTTAGAGCTGCTGAAATAACGGGTGGGCCTGCACCAGGCTATACCTCTACCGAGGCTATGGAGGCCCTTAAAGAGGTGGCTGCCGAAACATTGCCCAGCAACATGACTACTAGTTGGAATGCCATGAGTTTTCAGGAGGATAAAGCTTCGGGCTCGCTGGGTGTTATTTTGACTTTTTCGTTGGTGTTTGTGTTTTTAATACTTGCAGCACAGTACGAGAGTTGGAGTTTGCCTTTTGCCATTTTGCTAGGAACTCCTTTTGCCATATTTGGAGCATTAATCTTTTTATGGATTGCTCGTCAATTTAGCCTGAGTTTTGAAAACAACATTTTTGCTCAAGTGAGCTTTGTAATGCTTATTGGTATGGCGGCCAAAAATGCTATTTTGATTGTAGAGTTTGCACATGATGAGTTTAAAAAAGGATTAAGTCTTTTTGATGCGGCTATTCTGGCTGCAAAATCAAGATTCAGACCTATCCTAATGACGGCCTTTTCGTTTATTCTTGGAGTGTTTCCTTTGGTGATAGCCACTGGTACAGGTGCCGAAGCAAGAAAGGTGATGGGAGTAGCATTGCTGGGAGGGATGGTGATTGCCACATTGCTAGGAGTATTCTTTTATCCCATGCTTTATCTGCTCATAGGTAAGTTGGGCAAATACGAACAGAAACGAGATCAATTGGCTGCGGCTGAAACCACCAATAATAACCAGGCTTAAGATGAAGATAATAGTAAAATACATATCGGTTATTGTAATACTTGGTGGCTTGATGGCTGGATGTAGGCTGGGGCCAAAAGCCAAAACACCAGAGGTAGTTACTGAGGATTTGTACAGATATGATACCCTGAGTACATCTGCAGATACACTACTTGATTTAAGGTGGTGGGAGATGTTTAGCGATCCCGTTTTGAACGAACTGGTTACAATAGCGTTAGATTCTAATAGAGATGCCAAAATAGCGGCAGCCAAGGTGCTGGAAGCGAGTGCTGCTTTGGGTTTTGTAAAAGCAGATTTTTGGCCAGGGTTTACGTATCAGGCTAATTACTCAAATGGCAATAGAACTCGACAATCTTTAGGTTTAACCGGAACTGCCGAAAGCTTTTATGCAGGAGGTGGACTAAATTGGGAGTTGGATTTCTGGGGTAAGTTTAGAAGTGCAAATGCTTCGGCCAAAGCTGATTTGATGAGTACCGAGTTTGGGCTCAGAAGCACTCAAATGAGCTTAATCTCTGAAGTGGTAAGCTCCTATTTTTTGTTGCTTGATTATCGCGAAAGACTTCGTGTTTCTCTAAATACATTGGCGCTAAGGGATAGTTCGCTGGTAATTATTCAGGCGCGCTTTGATGAAGGGATTGTTCCTGAAATCGATTTGAATCAGGCACAAATCCAGAAAGCTATAGCGGCAGCAGCCATTCCTATTTTTGAGCGTCAAGTGGCACAATCAGAACATTACCTAAGTTGGCTGGTAGGATATAATCCCGATTCAGTTGTGGTAGGATATGATTTAAAAAAGCAACCTATCCCCAACCTGGTGCCTCCCGGGGTACCTTCACTGCTATTGACAAGAAGGCCGGATATATTGGCGGCTGAGCAAAATGTGTATTCAGCAAACGCCCTGGTAGGAGTAGCTGTAGCACAACGTTTTCCCTCAATTAGTCTTACCGGGACCTTGGGTGCCGCTAGTGCCGATTTAGCATCTTTTGGTACTGGTGGGGCAGCATGGAGCGTGGGCGGAGATTTATTAGGACCTCTTTTCTTTTTTAATAAAAATAAAAGAAGAGTGGAGGTAGAAAAAGCCAGAACAAAGCAAGCCTTATATGCTTATGAAAATACTGTTCTAAAGGCTTTTGTAGAAGTGCAAGATGCGCTGGTAGAAATTGCCACACTGCACGATGAGCTGGACGCTAGGCAAGATTATGTAACCGCAGCTTTAAGTGCTCGCGATCTTTCTGCCGCTAGATACGATAAGGGAGTTACAAGCTATTTGGAAGTGTTGCAAACAGAGCAATCCGCTTTTGACGCGGAATTAAGCTATGCAAAAACCTATCGTGAATTGCTGGACGCTTACGTTAAATTTTACAAAGCTTTAGGCGGTGGGTGGCTTAGTGCCGAAGAAGAGGAGAAAGCAAAAGAAGCGGCTGCTACAGAGTAGTTAATGAGTACTTCTCAACGCCACTCGAACTGACTATGATTGCTGAGGTCATTTCGAGTGCAGTCGAGAAATCAATCAAGAAGTTCTCTTTTTGCCTGTGCTTTTTCCAACTTTCCTTGCCACTTTTCCCATTCCTGCATGGCTTTATCCAGTTGGTTTTTCTTAGCCTCATATTTATCGTAAAAGCCTGGTTCTTTACTTAGTTCCTTAAACTTTACAGGATCATGCATTTGCTCATCAATGGCATCAATTTCACCTTCTAGCTTTTCCACCTCACTTTCAAGCTTTCGCACCTGATTTTCGGCTTGACGCACGTCCTTGTCCAGCTGCTTTCGTTCATCACGAGATGCGCCTTTAGTGGGAGTTGTGTTCTTGGCTTCTTCTTTTTTCTCGGTCTCTTTTTCTAGTTGCCTAAAGTCATCGTATTTACGGGCTTCTAAATATTCGTCTATGCTGCCCAAAAACTGTTTTACCTTTCCATCTTTAAATTCATAAAGCTTCTCAGTAAGGCCTTGTAAAAAGTAACGGTCATGTGAAACTACTAGCAAGGTGCCATCGTATTTTATCAGGGCGTTTTTAAGCATTTCTTTGCTCTTCATGTCAAGGTGGTTGGTAGGCTCATCCATTACCAAAAGATTGTAAGGGCGCAACAAAAGTTTACATAGGGCCAACCTTCCTTTTTCGCCTCCGCTTAGCACTCGTACCTTTTTCTCTACATCTTCGCCTGTAAAAAGAAAAGACCCCAAAAAGTCTCGTGCTCTTTTTCGCAGTTCTTCGGGGGCTTCATCCTCTATGGTTTGCAGCAGAGTTTTAGTGCCATCCAAGGTTTTGGCTTGTTCCTGTGCGTAATAGCCTATTTCTACATTATGTCCTATTTCTACCTGACCTGTATGCTCTAGGTGCTCTGCAAGAATTTTTACCAATGTAGATTTTCCTTGGCCATTCTGACCCACAAAGGCCACCTTTTCCAAGCGATTTATCTCCAAGTCTACATTTTTGATAATAACCTTGTCGCCATAGCTCTTGCCAAGGCCTTCGGCTTTTACAGCGATTTTTCCCGAGCGAGGGGCTGGTGGAAATTTAAAACCG
>JAUICR010000029.1 GCA_030427785.1 Bacteroidia bacterium
TTTTCAAGGGTTGATTTGTCTGCTTCATTTTGTGCAAAAGCAACCATCGAAAACAGAATTGGTAGTATAAGAAGTTTTTTCATCATGATATTTTTTTGGCGAAAGCCAAATTTAAACTTCTATTCTTGAAATAGCCTAAAAACAAAAATAGCGGCTAGAGAGCCGCTATATAAAACTTTTGAAACGTCCATTAAAATGAAACATTGAAGCCAACCAGCACACTTCCCTTTGAAACATCGTTTGTCAATATGCTTCTGTTTGGATTAGCATTTTCCTCACCGTTGCCATTGTTTACTTCGTAAGCTAAGTAAGGGTGAGTATAATATTGCTGAGAATAAACTGAATGGATGTAAGATAGATTCACCGAAAAATCACCGTTTTTATAGCCAATTCCTCCACTATAGGCATTAAACGAGGAACCGAAATAGATGTCTGGTGTTTCAACAGGATCATAATTTTTGTAATTAGACATACGGTACTGGTAGCCTCCTCTAAAAAACAGTTTTCCAGCTCTCAATTCTCCACCAAACTTCACGGTTAGGGTTTCTGTAGTTTCCGACTGATACAGTGCTTCGTCCGATTCATAATTGTTATTGTTTTTACCGTTAATGGTCGATTTAGAAGGATCGGTATATTCTACATCGGCACTCAGAATTCCAACTTTTCCCATTACCAAACCTACGCCAGCTCTATAAATGGCTGGGGTAGAAAGCCCGTATCGGATATCATCAAAAACATACTCAATTCCATTCAAAACGGAACCATCTCTACCAAACCCAACCGCACTTGTGGTATACACTTCATTTACATTATACCAAGAGGGTGATTGGTACGAAGCTGCTATTCTTAATGCCTGAAAAGGTCTGAAAATAAATCCCGCCTTCATATTAAAACCAATAGCATCTACGGAGTTTTGTCGCACTAATTCAATAGATCTAAAATAACTGCTATCAGCATAGCCTGATTCCGAAAGGGTAGTGGTATTATCGTAATGTAACGTGGGAATTCCAATGCCTATTCCCCAGTAGAAAATATCGTTTTCGGCCCCGGCCAAGTTAAAGGTGTATTCATCCCTTCTTCCTCTTTCGTCAAAGTTGTATTGAACATTTGCAGCATCGTCTACAGCGTCAAATGCTATTACCACACCATTGGAATCTGTCAATAAGATATCGGCACTAGCAGCTGAGGCTTCTTCTAGTAGTCCGGCAACCTCTAGCTCTGATACCGTTTGACCATAAGCGCCAGCCAACCAATATTCGCCAAGGGTGAATCCTGATTCAATACCGTTGAAATTCCGATATCTGTTTATCCCTGCCACTTGAAACTCAGAATTAAAGTCAGCCAACTTGTTGTAGCTAAAGCCAAAACTCATTTTGTTTTTCGGGCCAAACTTTTTTACCAAACCAATATTTTCAAATATCAGGTTAAAGGTGCTGAAATCTGATTCTCTCCCCAGAAAAGTACTTGAGTTGTTTTGACCTTGAAACCTAAGGGCCATACCAAAATTATCATATCGATAAACTGCTGCCCCGGCAGGGTTAATAGACATGCTGCTTAGGTCATTTCCAAGCGCCATAAATGCGCCACCCATCGCGGTATATCTTGGTGAACCATACACTCCAGAGGTATTGAACAGGTTTACATTTTCCATGGTTTGAGCATGGATAACTATACCAAGCACGCTGGCAAATAAAGTAAATGCGAATTTTTTCATAACGTCAAAATCTTAGCGTCCTCCTCTGCTTGGAGTTGAACCTCTTGAGCTCCCACCACTCCGGCTAGCCCCACCACTAGAACCGCCCGAAGATCTGGAAGGTGTAGTTGCCCTGCTAGGTGCACTTTGGGTGGGATACGTTCTAGTGGGTGTTGTGCTTCTAGATGGAGTAGTAGTTCTAGCAGGGGTAGTACTCCTAGAAGGACTAGTGTTTTGTGATGGAGTAGTACTTCTTGTTGAACCACGGTTTTGCTGTGTAGACGTGTTAGTTCTTCCCTGCTGAGAAGGCACATAAACATTTCCACTGCCATTTCTATTGTTAGATGGAGCAGAGTAGGTTCCTGAGCGACTTCCGGCCTTAGGATAAGAGGAAGTTCTAGGTGTAGTACTTGCTCCATTGGATCTGGTTGCAGAGGAATTTTGTGTGCTACGAGTTACATTTCGACCTCTATTTACGGTAGATACAGGCGCTTGATTGCTTCTGGTAGAAGCCGCACGAGTATTTACTACGTCATAACTATTGCTTCGGTAACCCGTGGCAGCAGCGGTAGTAGTGGTTCTTGGCCGTGTAGTACCTCTTGAAGACAATGTTTGCTCGTTAAGGCTACGATCAGAAAATCTTGAAGCACTAGCTTGTTCGCGGGCTATAGTTCTACCCGAGGTGTTTTGGCTTGCAACTCTACTCGCTGAAGTACGAATTGTATTGTTTGTAGCGCCCGCATTAGTAGAGCTAGACCTACCATTAAAAGCACTATTGGTTCTATTAATAGAATTGAAACTATTAGTGCGAGAAGAGGTTCCTGCATTTCTCACGTACACTACATTGTTGTTGTAATATCCACCGGATCCGTGGTAATATCCATCATAGTATCCTGCCCAATAAGAATTGTAGCAGCCGCCATAAGGCGGATAATACCCACCATATACCGGATATCCCCATCCATATCTTGGGTATCCCCACCCATAGCCATACCAGGGTGAATTAAAAAATGGGTCGTAGTAAGAATAGCCCCAGCCCATTCCAACGCTGATTCCGAAACCACCGTAGCTATTCCAGTATAATCCTGTATTTACACCAGGCGATACCAATGAAGGGCTATTGTAATAATTGTTGATAGTGGTATTGCCGCCACTGCTGTAATTTGAATTTTGATAACTGGCATCTTCAGGATTGTAATAATCCATATTGTCGTACCCAGTTGCATTAGGATTGGTTGTTACAGTTTCGGATGAGTTTACGTCATTAAGTGCAAAGGTTGCTTCCTCCTCTGAGCTAGTAGGGGCAGGTGCGGTAGCTACCGCTTTATATCCATCTTTTTTTGGATTATAATAAATGCCGTCTTCAGAGGCAAGATCAGTAGCCGACTTTGAACTATTGCAAGCGGTAGCTATTAATGCTAAGGCAAAAAGTGATAAAAAATACTTTTTCGAGGGTGATAAGATGCTTGACATAGTAAAATATTTAGCTTTGTTCGCCCTTAAAATAACAAACTCTATACCAATCAACATATACGATGGCAAAGAAACTTACATCAAGAAGCGAAGATTATTCCAAATGGTACAACGAATTAGTAGTGACAGCAGGCCTTGCAGAAAATTCGGGTGTGCGCGGATCTATGGTAATAAAACCGTATGGATATGCCATTTGGGAGAAAATGCAAGCGGAGTTAGACCGAAAGTTTAAAGCTACAGGTCATGAAAATGCTTACTTCCCTTTGTTTATTCCTAAATCTTATTTTTCCAAAGAGGCTTCGCATGTAGATGGCTTTGCAAAAGAATGTGCTGTGGTTACTCATTATCGCCTTAAAAATGCGGAAGATGGCAGTGGCGTAGTGGTAGACGAAACGGCTAAGCTGGAAGAAGAACTAATTGTAAGGCCTACCTCTGAAACTATCATTTGGGATACCTACAGAAAATGGATACAGAGTTATAGAGATCTTCCAATACTTGTAAATCAATGGGCTAACGTGGTACGCTGGGAAATGCGTACTCGTTTGTTTTTGCGCACCGCAGAATTTTTGTGGCAAGAAGGGCACACGGCACATGCCACCAAGCAAGAAGCAATAGCCGAAGCTGAGCAAATGCTGGATGTGTATGCTGATTTTGCCCAAGACTTTATGGCAATGCCCGTAGTAAAAGGTGTTAAAAGTGAAAACGAACGATTTGCAGGTGCACTGGAAACCTATTGCATCGAATCGTTGATGCAAGATGGAAAGGCATTGCAAGCGGGCACCAGCCACTTTTTGGGTCAAAACTTTGCCAAAGCTTTTGATGTAAAATTTGCTAGCAAAGAGGGTAAAGAAGAATATGTATGGGCTACTTCCTGGGGTGTTTCTACAAGGCTGATGGGCGCCTTGGTAATGGTTCATTCAGATGATAATGGACTGGTATTGCCACCAAAATTGGCACCCTACCAAGTAGTGATAGTACCTATTTATAAAGGAGATGAGCAATTAAATCAGATCTCAGAGAAAGTAAAAGAAATAAAACAACAACTGGAAGATGCTGGAGTTACCGTAAAGTATGACAATCGTGATACGTATAAACCCGGCTGGAAATTTAATGAGTACGAACTAAAAGGTGTACCATTAAGAATAGGTATTGGACCTAGAGATTTGGCTAATGGTACGTTAGAATTAGCAAGACGCGATACTTTGACAAAAGAAATAGTACAGATGGATGGGGTAGTTGAAGTAATAAAAGAACGTCTAGAGCAAATACAACAAAACTTGTTTGCCAAGGCAGATACCTTTAGAACAGAAAATACCAGAGAAGCCAATAGCTGGGAAGAGTTTGAAGATTTGATTAAAAACACAGGAGGTTTTGTATTAGCACATTGGGATGGAACACCTGAAACAGAAGATAAGATTAAAGACTTAACTAAAGCTACTATTCGCTGTATTCCTTTGGATGCAATAAGTGAGGAAGGCACTTGTATTTTGACAGGCAAGCCATCTCAGCGGAGAGTGCTTTTTGCAAAAGCTTACTGATATGGCCAACACATGCAATACTGAAGTAGCAGCACTACTTACGCACAAAGCTTCACTTAAACAGAAAATTTTTAAGCTTAGCACCGACCACTTTCAAACTTTGAAACTGGTGGTAGGTGAAACTGCCGAATGCATGAATGAAGTAATGCAATCGGTAGACGAAAATGTGAAGACGGAGTTCAGAGATAATGGTGTTTTTGAATGTGAGTTAAAGTTTGGTGGTGATTTGTTGTTGTTTAACATGCACACCAATGTATTTTGTTTCGAAAAATCGAATGCCATTTGGAAAACCGGATATGTAAAAGAAAATGAGGATAGAGGCTACTTCTGTATGATTAATATCTATAATTTTTTGGCAGATAGCCTGCGGTACAACCGCAAGGATGATGCAGGAGTTTTACTAGGTAGAATATTTATGAATGCTGAAGGTCATTTTTTTGTAGAGGGTAGAAAGCAACTTGGAATTCTCTTTAATTCCTTAAGTCAACAAAAACTGAGTAAAGATTTTTTACAAAACATTGTAGACACTGCCGTGATATGCAGTATGGAATATGACCTTACGGTGCCGGATTATAATGACGTGATGATGGTGAGTGTGAGACAAGTACAGGCTATGAGCGATGAGCTAGAACTGCGAACCAGTAAGAAGGTTGAAATGGGATATTATAGCAGAATGCAAAAAGATTAAAAATAATTTCATTTTAGTGTTTGGCTAATTTGATTTTTGATTTACATTTGCACTCCCTTAAAAACAAGGGAAAAATAATGGCCCCTTCGTCTATCGGTTAGGACGCCAGGTTTTCATCCTGGAAAGAGGAGTTCGATTCTCCTAGGGGCTGCTAGATTTAAGATATTATGGCAAATCACAAAAGTGCTTTAAAAAGAGTAAGATCAGACGAGAAGAAGCGTATTCGTAATCGCTACCAACACAAAACTACTCGTAACGCTATTCGCGATATTCGTAGTAGCGAGGACAAAGCTGAGGCTGCAAAGAAGCTTCCAGTTGTTTTTTCTATGATTGATAAACTTGCTAAGAAGAATATTATTCACAAGAATAAAGCAGCAAACCTTAAGTCAAGCTTAAGCAAGTTTGTAGCTGCATAAGAGTTTAGTTAAACAGTTATGAAAGCCTCTGTAACCCCGGTTACGGAGGCTTTTTAGTTTAGGACTATTTCAACAAATTGTCTAGTGCTTCCTGTAGCGTAGGAAAGTGGAAATTGAAACCAGCGGCTTCTATTTTTTGGCTGCTAACGTTTGTCCCTGATAGCAATAGTTCAGCCCGATTGCCAAGTACGAGCTTAATAACACCCGATGGAACTGCTGGTAGAAACATAGGCCTATTGAGCACCCTGGCAAGTGTTTTTGTAAACTCTTTGTTTCTGGCTCCCTCAGGTGCTACCCCGTTGTAAACTCCCTTAGATTTTTCGTTTTCCAGCATAAAAATCATCATCCTGGCCAAGTCCTTTATGTGAATCCATGGCATCCATTGCTTGCCGGTACCAATGGCAGAACCTAATCCATATTTTACCGGAAGCGCTACCTGAGAGAGAATGCCGCCCTTAGCACTCAATACTAAGCCTACACGGCAAATAGCTGTGGATATCCCAATGGTTTCAAATTGCTTACTCTCATTTTCCCACAGGGTACATACTTGGGCAAGAAAGCCGTTACCCGCTTTATCA
This sequence comes from Bacteroidia bacterium, assembly GCA_030427785.1. Classification (GTDB taxonomy): domain Bacteria; phylum Bacteroidota; class Bacteroidia; order Flavobacteriales; family Schleiferiaceae; genus Owenweeksia. The sequence continues at coordinate 6,387 of JAUICR010000029.1, forward strand.
TTTTCTGCATATTGTTTTTCAGAATCATCATTTGGATAAATACCAAAGGCCGAAGCGGCAAGAACTTTTTGAAGCTTAATAGTATGTTGTTCTACGGTATTAAACAAAAGTCTTGTAGAATCTACACGGCTTCTTAGTATTTGGCTCATGTACTCTGGAGTCCAAGGTTTGCTGATAGATGCACCTGCAAGGTTTACCAATGTATCCACCCCATCAAAAGCCCTTAGGTCAATTTCTCCTTTATCGGGATTCCATTGGTACTCAGGGATATTAAGTGAATTTGATTTTACAGTTCGGCTAAGCCAATTTACCTTGTGGCCTTTGGCCAAGAGTTGTTTGCTTAATTCAGTTCCTACTAAGCCGCTACCACCAGCAATTAGAATTTTCATAAAAAATAGGATAAAAGCACTACTGCAATAAGAATGATGCCAAAGGCAATTATGCGAATTTTAATAATCGATTGGTTTCTTTTTTCTACTAGACTGATCCTTGTCCTGAATTTTGCAGCTGAAGAAAAACCAGACTTGTTATTATGGACTGAAGGCTCACGACCCTTTTTCTTGGAGATATTTTCTCGCACCTTATCCAAGCTTCGATTTAGATTACTCCAATCGCCCATGTATCCCATGATTATTTCTTTTTAGTGGGTTTTGGCTTTAGTGTTTTGATGTATTCCACACTTTTTGCAAAATAGGGTAGAAGCTTGTCAGTATTTAAAAGGAGGTTTTCAGGCACCTGCACATATTCCTTCATTTGCCTGCCGTGCTGTTCAAAGATTTTGGTTTCATATTGTGTTAGAAACCTTGTTCTATCTTCAGTAGAAAGGCGCAATCCCATATTTCCCGTTTTATCAAGGTGGCTAAACATGTGTCCATTTAGCGATGTGTAGGGCATAGTTTTACCCTTGAGTTCCACATCAGGGTGATTCTCAATAAGGGTTTTATAGGCGTGAAATGCGTCTTGTGGAACCATATCTGTACTTATGCTTTTTCTTTAAAAGCAAGATACAGTTTGTTTGCTACAATTCTGTCTGTGGCCAAGGCAATGTCTTCTACGTCAAGTTTCGAAATAGGTTTCCAATAGAGTACTTGGTCATTGTGATTTTGTAGAAGGTCAGTATTCATTTCGTCTCCCAGCTTTATAAGGTCTATTTGATGGCTGTCTACTAAGTAATAAATGCACAATACCTGCTTAGGTGGGGTGTGGAAAGAAGAAGCAAAAAAATCTTCTGAGGTGTAAAAATGCTGGAGATTATGAACTTCAATCTCAAGTTCCTCCATAAACTCACGCTCGAGGCACTCTAGCGTCCCTTCTCCAAATTCCAATCCGCCACCAGGGAATTTGGTTACTATATTTCCTTTGATGTTTTCTCGTGACAGTAAAACACGACCCTGATGAATGAGCAGTCCGTAAACTCGAATGGTAAAGGTGGTGGGAGTCATTTTCAAAAATAGCAAAGATTCTTAGTGCAACAATCTACGGCCTCCTATGTGATTTCTAGAATTTCTTAAAAGCTCTGGCCATTTCTCTTTTGCCAGCAGGCCCTGGTATTTTTTCTACTGCAAATCCAGCGGCTTTCATAGCTCTTCGTACATCGCCCTTTACACAGTAAGTAACTAAAACTCCGCCATCATTCATCATGCTATGAAGCTTACTAAATATTTCCTCTGTCCAAAGCTCGGGTTGAGCCGAAGGGGCAAAGGCATCGTAATATACTATGTCAAATTTTTGTTGGGTTTCAAACTTTCTCAAGTCTGTTTCGCATTTGTTTAAATCAAAAAAGGGAGATATTTTTTGAGGTTTATTCCATTCACAAGCATGTATATTACGTAAAATTTCCTTGCTGTTTTTAGCGTCAAGCCATTCGTCAAAGTTTAAAGATTCTGACTCGGCCATTGTAATAGGAAACTTTTCGATGCTGGTGTATAGAATTTCTTGCTGGGCTTTTTCGGCCACGTGTAAGGTCATTAGTGCGTTTAGCCCGGTGCCAAATCCCATTTCTAAAATGGAGATTATTTTTTTGCTGCCAAGCAAAGGCTCCAAGCCTGCTTCTATAAAAACGTGTTGCGATTCCTGTATAGCTCCGCGCATAGAATGATAATGCTGGTTAAGCTCAGGCACAAAAAGGGTGGTAGAATTTTCCTCAGTTTTTACAACTTGTCTATTCATCAAGCGGAAGCTTCATGCGCTTTATTTTGGGCAAGGGGCCTTGGCAATATATCTGATGACAACTGGCACAGGTCATTACTAAATCGTTGTATGCTATTCGAGCTTCGGCCACTGTAGTGGCTTGTTCCATTTTTTTCATATTCTCCACATAAGTTGCTGCAAAACCATCAAAAGTTGTTCTGTCTTCGAGCATTCCTTTTGAAGCAACAGCATCATGTATGTGCAAAAAGTCTTGAGGAAAACTAGCCGGAAGGCTATCGTTTTTCAGCATTTTTCCAATCGCTACATTGTCTTCATACATTTTGCGCATCAGTGAAGCTAACTCACTTTCTTCATACATTTCCAATTCCTTGCTTTCTTCCTGCTTTTGGGTTTGCTCCTTGGTTGGGTTATTACAGGCAACAAAAAAGGATGCCCCGGCAAGGCATCCTGTTATAATGAGTTTACGCATATTTTATGATTTTGGCTTGATAATTACGCCAGTAGCCACATAGTTAATTCCGATTTCGGGCTCGGTAATAGCGTCAATTTCTTCTTGCGATTTTTCGGCATCCATGGCTAGGTGCTTTAGCATAGCCACATCAGTAGTATCTACCTTTACATAGCCTTCCATGATGGCGGTTTCTCCCTCAAGATTTTTAGGTACAAAAAACTCGTAATCCTTAAAGGATACTCGCATTTCTTCTCCATTTCCCAAATCCATTTTCATCCAGCAACCTTTCTTTTTACAAGATTCGTTTACTACCCCGGTTACTTTGATGGCTATGGAGTCTTTTCCCTTCATATTTGCTAATATTTCGGAAACAGGAATAGCATTTTCAGGCGAAATGGTGTCTCCATAATATTGATAATCAGGAGTCGCCTCAACAACTTCCACTACGGTTTTATCCTCCGTGTTGGATGTACTATTTTTGCAGGCGCTCACAAGTGCTACTGTTAGCATTAGAAAGGCAACTTTTTTCATTTTTTTCGTTTTGTTGTTTTATTGGAACGCCAAAGATACAATTCAAAAATATGGAATTGAAAAACTAAGCATCCTTCAAAATTAATCGTATGAAAATTACTCAGTCTCCTTCTTCTCGCATTGGCGAAATAGATTTTGATAAACTCGTATTTGGTACTCAATTTACAGATCACATGTTGGTCTGCACTTATCGAAATGGAAAATGGGAGGAGCCTGAAATAAAACCCTACGGACCTATGATGTTTAGCCCTTCTATGCACACATTGCATTACGGGCAGGCATTGTTCGAGGGCCTTAAGGCCTACTATATGGATAATGGTGCTATTGGCATTTTTAGGCCTGATATGAATGCCAAACGATTGAATCACTCAGCACGAAGAATGTTTATGCCTGAGTTTCCGGAAGATATGTTTGTGGAGGGAGTTACTCAACTTGTAGAAATAGATAAGGCATGGGTGCCTAAAAAAAGTGGTCACTCTTTGTACTTAAGGCCGTTTATGTTTGGTAGCTCCGAGTTTGTAGCAGCGCGTCCTTCCGAAGAATTTATCTTTTGTATCATCATGAGCCCTGTAGGGCCATATTACGCAGGCGATGTAAAAGTGAAGGTAGAGGAAACATACACGCGAAGCGCTACTGGTGGGGTAGGATCTACCAAGTGTGCCGGAAATTATGGAGGGGCTTTTTTTGCTACCGATCAAGCCAAGAAGGAAGGTTATACGCAGGTAATTTGGACAGATCATAAAAATCATGAGCTGATAGAAGAGTCTGGTACTATGAATGTAGGGTTTGTGATAGACGATACCTTTATTACCCCACCCTTGAGCGACCGAATATTGGCAGGTATTACCCGCGACAGTATTTTGAGCCTTTTGCGCAGTAGCGATATTGTGGCCAAGGTGGAGGAGCGTCCTATAAAAGTAGAAGAAGTGGTAGCTGCAGCTAAAGAGGGAAGACTTAAGGAGGCATTTGGGATGGGAACTGCTGCCGTAATAAGTCAAATATCAGTAATTGGATTTAGAGGAACGGATTACAGCATAAGCACGCCACCGGATGGTTATGCTATGAAAATTAAAAAAGCCCTTAATGATATCCGAATGGGTACAGCAGAGGATAAAAACAATTGGATGGTTACTTTATAAATGCAATCATCGTAAAATTATCAAAAAGCCCTTACAATAAGTGAGGGCTTTTTTTTGTCCTATTCTATAGACCTTGCTTCGTATTAGACTAAACAATAAACTTATATAATCATGAAAAACTTAGTATTTTCTTTTGTACTTAGCCTATTGGCCATTTTTGCAACCGGCCAAATTTCTTGTACTGCTTCATTTGTTTCCAATCAGTCCCAATCAAATACTGCAGTGGTTCAGTTTGTGAATAATTCTTCAGTATCTCAATTTCAACCAACCACATATACATGGAATTATGGTGATAGTAATGTTAGCACTTTACAAAATAACTCCAATGTTACCCATACCTATTCCGCAGCAGGTACCTATCATGTTAGCTTGCAAATGGATGTTTACGATTCTATTACAAACCTATTGGTATGTACCTCCTATGATTACGATACCATTGTAATAGGCTCAATAACTACGGTCACGGCACATAGCACAGCGTTACAAACGGCATCAGGTTCTCTGATTATAAACTTTCAAGGATCAGGAACCAAAACGTCTTCAGTACCATCTTATAGTACTTATAGTTGGGACTTTGGGGATGCCAATGGCTCGGTGCTTCAAAATCCAACTCATACGTATGCTTCTGTAGGTCGTTACACAGTTGCGTTGACACACGAGGTGAGAGATAGTGCCACTTCTTCAATTATAGCTAAAGCTTCATTTAGTAGATATGTGAACCCAGGCAGTGTAGATAGTTGCGATGTTACGATGTATACCTACGTTTATCAAAATACACTTCAAGTGAATTGCCATGCCTATGGCAATGCAGCTTCTTATTTAGGGCACCGTTATCCAAAAAATTATTCATGGGATTTTGGTGATGGTAACTCTGCTAATAATAAAACTGTGACTCATACTTATGCTCAAGCTGGTACTTATACGATAGCCCTTTATATGGACTCATATGATAGTATTAACCAAACCGTATTTTGCCGAGATACAGCTTATACTACTATAACGGTGGCTTATAATCCACCTCCTTCATGTAACGCTTCTTATTATGTAGATACAGCCAGTTCAGGTGGAAGTAACATTTTTGTATATAATAACTCAACCCCATCTCAGAATAATCCCAATTATTCGGTTAGTTATGGTTGGAGTTTTGGTGATGGTGATACCTCAGTGTTACCATACCCATCGCATACATATGCTAGTTCTGGAGCATACGTAGTGTGTCTTAGTATTCGGGTTACAGATACAAATAACTTGACATGCATTGACGTTTTCTGCGACACTATAGGAATTGATAGTTTAGGTAATGTGATTTACAAAAATGCCTCAACTGGCTTTACTCTCAATGTTTTAGATCCTACCATTGGTGTAGAGGAGCACGCATTAGCAAAGCTCACTTTATACCCAAATCCAGCCTCTGAGTGGGTAGAGCTTCAGGGCTTAACACAAAGTGCCCAATGGCAAGTGTTCAGCATAGGTGGGGAGTTTGTAGGTACTGGAAAGGTTTCTGCTGAAAAACCAAAGATAAGTCTGCCAAATGTGAAAGATGGATTATACATTTTAAACTTGATTGACGATACTTCACAAAAAAGCTTTAAACTTCAAATAAAGAATTAGGTTAATAATTAGGTTGTTAAGGCCCGGCTTGGTTTTACTAAGTCGGGTTTTTTAATTTGGCATAATGACAAGTTTGTTTTACATTTGGTAAAGTAAACTTTACAGGACTTATTATGAAAGTAAAATATCTTTTAGCACATAAATTTAAAATTATAGGCTGGATTCTATTTGTTCCAGCTGTATTTCTAGGAATCTATCAACTGGCATCGGGAGAGGAGCCAGAATGGTTGACATTTAAAGTCCCCGCCTTATTTAATACCGATTTTGTTATCGGTGATGGGCTTGAAAAACACAGAAGCTTTGTAAAAATTATAGAGAACAATTGGGCAGATGAAATCCTGTCAATTATGATTTTGTTAAGTGCACTTTTACTTGTGTTTTCCGAAGAGAGAGAAGAGGATGAGTATGTAATGAAATTGAGACTCGAAGCACTTTTGTGGGCAGCATTAGTAAATGCCGTGGTTCTTTTATTTTGTATCCTTTTTATCTACGACTTTTTGTTTTTTAATGTAATGATCTTAAACCTGTTCCTGTTGTTTTTTCTTTTTATAGCTCGTTTTCATTGGGTGTTGTTTAAGCAAAAAAGAATCACTTCATGAAAAATACGGTAAAGAGATATCGCCTTTTAGCGGAAAAAACGCAAAGTGATTTGGCGAGTGCAATTGGGGTAAGTCGTCAGACCATACATGCCATTGAAGCCGGAAAGTATGTTCCTTCTACTGAGTTGGCTCTGAAATTGGCAAAGGAGTTTTCTACAAAGGTTGAGAGCCTTTTTGAGTTGGAAGATTAAATCAAAAAAAACCGCTCCAGTTTCCCGAAGCGGTCAAATATTAAATCTTCGCTATTTATTTTTCAATTACAAGCCGAAGGCTTGCTTTACCTTATCTACATAGTCTAGCTTTTCCCAGGTAAATAATTCTACTTCTTTAGTAATTGATTTACCAGAGCTATCCGTAAAGGTTTTTGTTACGGTTTCATTCTTTCTACCCATGTGGCCATAAGCTGCAGACTCAGAATACATGGGGTTTCTTAGCTTCAAACGTTGCTCAATTAAACCCGGACGCATATCAAATAGGGCAGTAACTTTTTCAGCAATTTGACCATCGGTCATATTTACTTTGGCTGAGCCATAGGTATCAACAAATATTCCCATAGGTTCTACTACTCCGATAGCGTACGACACTTGCACCAACATTTGATCAGCGATACCAGCGGCCACCATATTTTTGGCAATATGACGTGTAGCATATGCCGCAGAACGGTCTACTTTGCTAGGGTCTTTTCCCGAAAAAGCACCACCACCATGAGCACCTTTTCCACCGTAAGTATCTACAATAATTTTACGACCGGTAAGTCCAGAATCTCCATGCGGGCCGCCAATTACAAATTTACCCGTAGGGTTAATGTGATATTTAATATTGTCGTTAAATAAAGCTTGTAGTTCAGGCTTTAGTTTTGCTTTTACTCTAGGTATTAGCAATTGGATTATATCACTTTTGATTTTGGTAAGCATAGCAGCCTCTTCATCAAAATCATCATGCTGAGTAGAAACAACAATAGCCGTTATTTTTTGCGGTACATGGTCGTCAGAGTACTCAATGGTTACCTGCGATTTTGCGTCAGGGCGCAAATAAGGAATATCGGTTCCTTCTCTTCGCATAGCCGCCAATTCTATTAAAATTTTATGGCTAAGGTCTAAAGCCAAAGGCATGTAATTGTCCGTTTCATTGGTGGCGTAGCCAAACATCATTCCTTGGTCGCCCGCCCCTTGCTCTTCTGGAGTTCCGCGGTCTACGCCTTGGTTGATATCGGGCGATTGCTCGTGCAATGCTGAAAGTACACCACAGCTATCAGCCGAAAACATGTATTCGCCTTTGGTATAACCAATTTTGCGAATAACATCGCGGGCTACCGTTTGCACATCTACATACGAGTCCGACTTTATTTCACCTGCCAAAACTACTTGTCCTGTAGTTACAAGCGTTTCGCAAGCCACTTTTGAATTTTTGTCAAAAGCTAGAAAGTTGTCAATAATTGCATCCGAAATTTGATCGGAAATTTTGTCTGGGTGTCCTTCAGAAACTGATTCGGAAGTAAATAAATAGGCCATATCGCAAATTTTTGAAATTCAAATTTTATAGGAAAAAATGTGATTGCGATGGACTAAAGATTCCGCTTTAGCATTTTTTTAAGTGGTTGCAATCAGGCAAATTTTTCCACAAGCGGGGCAAATGTAGAATTTTATTTGATTATTAAAAGGCCTTTATGGTAGCTTATTAATGTATGGGGATTAATCAAGTAAAATTTAAAAATTATTTGAACCATTGTAGGGTATGTCCCATTTATTGCAATAATTTAGAGCTTTTAATAATTTATAATTAAATACCATGGCTTCAACAGAGTATAATCTATATGAAGATGTGTGCAGTTTTGTGCGAAAGGCTGCTGCTTATACTGATCATCCAAAGGGTTTGATAGACGCTATAATTACATGTAATAGCATCTACAAATTCAATTTTCCGCTAAGGCGAGATGATGGTACGTACGAAGTATTAGAGGGTTTTCGTGTGCAGCATTCGCATCATAAATTGCCGGTAAAGGGAGGAATACGCTATAGCGAGCATGTAAGTGAAACGGAGGTAATGGGCTTGGCCTCGCTTATGAGCTATAAGTGTGCGCTGGTAGAAGTTCCTTTTGGAGGGGCAAAAGGGGGAGTAAAAATCAATACTAAAAACTATAGTGTAAATGAGCTAGAGCGTGTAACAAGACGCTATACTAGCGAGCTTATCAAGAAAAATTTTATAGGTGCTGCCTTAGATGTACCGGCACCAGACTATGGTACGGGAGCTCGCGAAATGGCGTGGATTGCTGATACCTATTCAGCTTTTAATCCCAACTCGGTAAATGCACTGGGCTGTGTAACCGGTAAGCCACTTTCGCAGAGCGGTATAGAAGGAAGGACACAGGCTACCGGAAAAGGAGTTTGCCTGGGCTTGCGCGAAGCGTGCTTAAGGGCTGATGATATGAAAAAAATTGGCCTTGAGCCTGGCCTTGCCGGCAAAAAGGTAATTGTGCAGGGTCTTGGTAATGTAGGCTACTACAGTGCTAAGTTTTTGCAGGAAGAAGGCGCCATTATTATTGGTGTGGCTGAACACATGGGCGGGGTATACAATGAAAAGGGAATAGACATTGACGCACTTCATAAGCACCGTATGGAAACCAATGGGGTAAATACCTTTGATGGTGGAAAATTTATAAAAGACTCAGCCAGTATGCTTGAGATGGACTGTGATATACTTGTCCCTGCTGCCCTCGAAAACCAAATAACCCTGGAAAATGCCAAACGCATTAAGGCAAAAATAATAGGAGAGGCAGCCAACGGTCCTACTACCAAAGAGGCCGAAGCCCTTTTGGTAGAAGCAGGAAAACTTATCATCCCAGATATTTATTTGAATGCGGGCGGAGTTACGGTTTCCTATTTTGAGTGGCTCAAAAACCTTTCGCGTGTAAGCTTTGGCAAAATTGACAAGCGCTATGATATGCTTGACAACCATCGCATAGTAGAGGCCATAGAAAAGGCAAGCGGTACTGTGCTGAGCGATGAAATAAAGAAGAGCATTGTGAAAGGGGCTAGTGAGGAAGACCTGGCCATGTCGGGCCTTGAGGACACTATGGTGAATAGCTATGAAAGCCTTTCTAAAACTAAAGTGGACTTTAAGGTGAAGGATATGCGAACGGCTTCGTTCATCAATTCCATCAACAAAATAGCTATCAGTTATATGGATTTGGGTATTTTCCCATAGGTAGAATTCGATTTCAAATTTTAAGGAAAGTGGTTTTGGTTATGTAGTCAAAATCACTTTTCTTTGCTTTAGACTTATCCAGAAAGACTGAGGGAATGGGCCCTATGACGTCTTAGCAACCCGGGCTGGCCGGGTGCTAACTCCTACTCCGATAAAGATCGCAAGATCTGGAGATAGATAAAGTGAGTTTGTAAAACAATCCTTTATAAAAAGAAATCTGGTAAGTCATAGCTTAAAAAAATTAAACTATGACAAAATCACTATTGGCTGACGAAGCCAAAAAAAGAATACTTGTGCTGGATGGCGCCATGGGCACCATGATACAAGGGTATAAGCCCACCGAAGAAACGTATAGAGGTAAGCGATTTAAAGATTATCCAAGCGACCTAAAAGGAAATAACGACCTTCTTTCCATCACACAGCCGGATATTATCAAGGAAATACATGCTAAATATCTGGAGGCAGGAGCTGATCTTATTGAAACCAACACTTTCAATAGTACCCGCATATCTATGGCTGATTATGATATGGAAGATTTGGTGCCTGAAATTAATCTACGGGCCGCCCAAATAGCTCGCGAAGTAGCTGATGAATTTACGGCAAAGGAACCTCACAAACCACGGTTTGTAGTAGGCTCTATGGGGCCAACCAATAAAACAGCAAGTCTTTCTCCTGATGTAAATAACCCGGGCTATAGGGCTATAGACTATGATACTTTAGTTGCTAATTACAAAGAGCAAGCACTGGCTTTGATAGAGGGTGGCGTGGATGCCCTGATGGTAGAAACAGTATTTGATACACTAAATGCCAAAGCCGCTTTGTACGGAATTATGGAGCTTTTTGATGAAATTGGAAAAGAACTTCCCATCATGGTTTCCGGTACTATAACGGATGCCAGCGGAAGAACACTTTCTGGGCAAACCACCGAAGCTTTTCTCATTAGCATTGAGCATGCTCCTTTACTTTCTGTTGGCCTCAATTGCGCTTTAGGCGCAGATCAATTACGCCCTTATTTACAAATTCTATCGCGTGCATCTCCGTTTTTGGTAAGTGCCCACCCCAATGCAGGTTTGCCCAATGCCTTTGGCGAGTATGAAGAAACACCTGAGAAAATGGCGGCTCAAATTAAAGAGTTTTTGGAGCTAGGGTTAGTGAATATTATTGGTGGCTGCTGTGGCACTGGGCCGGAACATATTAGGGCGATAGCCGAGTTGGCAGGGGAGTATGAGCCAAGAAGTCAGCAGACCGAAGTTGGAAGACCGCAGAATGTTTGATGCGGGAAAAGGAACTATAAATTAATTATTAACAGAGCCTATGGAAGGCATGAAATTCGAAAAACTTATTGCCTGGCAAAAGGCATTAGATCTTACTCTGACTATACATGAAGTAAAACAAACTTTTCCGAGTGATGAAAAATTTGCTTTGGCTTCTCAAATTCAGCGTGCAGCAGATTCAATAGCGTTGAATATTGCAGAAGGATCTACTGGTCAAACAAATAAGCAGTTCCTAACTTTTTTAGGTTATTCAATACGCTCTGGAATTGAAGTTATCGCCTGTCTTCACATAGCTAAAAGGCGAGGGTTGATAGATGATGTTGTCTTTGAAAGGACTTATGTATCCGCCCAAGAGGTTATCAAAATAACGCAGGGATTAAAAAATTCACTTAAATGAAACAGTCCTTCTTCGGGCTTCGGTCTTTGGACTATTGACTATACAATATGAAACTATCAGGATTAGAACCTTTAATAATTAGCCCGGCAGCCAACTTTGTAAATGTTGGTGAACGTACCAATGTAACGGGTTCGCGTAAATTTTTACGTCTTATAAAAGAGGATAAATACGATGAAGCCTTGGCTGTAGCCCGCGATCAAGTGGAGGGTGGCGCTCAGGTTATCGACATCAATATGGATGAGGGGATGCTGGATGGCAAAGAGGCCATGGTAAAATTCCTGAACCTGATTGCTGCCGAGCCAGATATTAGCAGAGTGCCGGTAATGATTGATTCTTCTAAGTGGGAGATCATAGAAGCGGGGCTAAAATGTGTGCAGGGAAAAGCTATTGTAAATTCCATTAGCCTTAAAGGCGGAGAAGATGAATTTTTAGCGCAAGCAAAAAAAGTAAGACGCTACGGTGCAGCGGTAATTGTGATGGCTTTTGATGAAGAGGGCCAAGCTGATAATTACCAACGCAGGATCGACATCTGTAAACGCTCGTATGATTTGCTGGTGGATAAAGTGAAATTCCCAAAAGAGGACATCATTTTTGATCCAAACATATTTCCCGTGGCAACGGGTATTGAAGAACATAGGCGAAATGCCATTGACTTTTTTGAAGCCACAAAGTGGATTAAGGAAAACTTACCAGGTGCCAAAGTGAGCGGTGGTGTGAGTAATGTATCGTTTAGCTTTCGCGGAAATCAGTCGGCAAGAGAAGCGATGCATGCCGCGTTTTTGTACCACGCTATAAATAATGGGATGGACATGGGTATTGTAAACCCAAGTTTACTCGAAGTGTATGATGAAGTTCCTAAAGATTTGATGGAGCGTGTAGAGGATGTGTTGCTGGATAGGAGGGATGATGCTACGGAGCGATTATTGGATTTTGCGGAAAGCTTTGTGGGCGAAACTAAAACTCAAGTAAAAGATACCGCTTGGCGCGAAGAGCCCGTGGGCAAAAGGATAGAACATGCATTGGTAAAGGGAATTGTAGATTTTATAGAAGATGATGCCGAGGAAGCACGCCAGCAATTTGATACCCCACTTGAAGTAATAGAGGGACCACTGATGGACGGGATGAATGTAGTGGGCGACCTCTTTGGTTCGGGCAAAATGTTTTTGCCACAAGTGGTGAAATCTGCCCGAGTGATGAAAAAAGCGGTGGCTTACTTGCAGCCTTATTTATTAGCTGAAAAAGCCAAAAATAAGGATACCAGCAAAAAAGGTAAAATACTGCTGGCCACTGTAAAAGGCGATGTGCACGACATCGGAAAAAATATAGTGGGCGTGGTGCTGGCCTGCAACAATTTTGATATTGTAGACCTTGGCGTAATGGTACCGCTGGAAAAAATTCTGGCTACAGCCAAAGAAGAAGAAGTGGATGCGATAGGCCTTAGCGGCCTGATTACCCCTTCACTTGATGAAATGATATATGTGGCGCAGGAAATGGAACGCCAGCAAATGACGCTTCCGCTGATGATAGGCGGGGCTACAACTTCGAGAGCACATACGGCTGTTAAGATTTTCCCGGAATATTCCGGAATTGCCGTGCATGTAAATGATGCCAGCCGTAGTGTGCCTATCGCCCAAACACTGAGTAACAAAGCCTCTCATGCTGATTTTAAAAAGAACCTAGTTGCCGAATATACTAGGTTGCGCGAGGGCTATTTGAAAAAAAGCGATACAAAAGAATATTTGAGTATTGAGGATGCCCGTGCCAATAAGCCTACTTTGGAATTTAATGAGCAAACGGTTTTTAAGCCTGATTTTTTGGGTGTAAAAATTCTTGAAGATTTGGATTTGAATGAGATCAGGAAGTTTATGGACTGGACGCCTTATTTTATGACCTGGGAATTGCACGGGAAATATCCTAGAATACTGAAAGATGAGGTGGTGGGCGAGCAGGCTCGAATACTATTTAAGGAGGCCAACGAAATGCTGGATCAAATCATCAGCAATAAAAGCATACAAGCCAATGCCGTTTTTGGTATTTGGGAAGCCAATTCAATAGGCGATGATATTGAGCTTTATAAAGATGGAGAGCACTTCGATACGTTTCGCACGCTACGCCAACAGACCAAAAAAGCGGCCACTGCTCCTAATCAAGCTTTGAGTGATTTTGTGGCACCCAAAGAAAGCGGTCTAAAAGACTATGTAGGCTGCTTTGCAGTAACGGCTGGAATAGGTTCAGATAAATTGGTGATGAAGTACAAAGAGGATTTGGACGATTACAAAGCAATAATGGTGCAAGCCCTGGCCGACCGCCTAGCCGAGGCTACTGCCGAGTGGCTGCACCATGAAGTGCGCACCAAATACTGGGGTTATGCCAAAGATGAGCACTTGGAAAATGACGACCTGATAAAGGAAAAGTACCAAGGTATTCGTCCGGCACCGGGCTACCCAGCCTGCCCAGACCACCTGGAAAAGAAAACCATTTTTAAAATTTTGGAAGCTGAAAAAGCTGGAATCACCCTAACGGAAAGTTTGTCTATGCACCCGGCATCTTCAGTTTCGGGCTGCTATTTTGCCCATCCTGATTCCAAGTATTTTGGTTTAGGAAAAATTGGAAAAGACCAGGTGAAGGATTTTGCCGAAAGGAAGGGAATGGATTTTAAAGAAGCGGAAAGGTGGTTGAGACCGACATTGAATTATTAGGAAGTGGAGAGACGACAGTCGATAGACCATAAAATGAAATAAAAGAGACCTTTTGAAATCTGAGTTTAAAATATATAGAAGGCCTAAATATTTTTTCTTGTACCAAGAAAACAGTCTTTACTGGACTTTTGGTATTGGTGTATTTCTATGGTGGACCACTTCTTTTTTCGGATCTGTTGAGTTCTTGGTTTCAATTGGAAATTTTGCTAAAGTGATGGTATTTGGAAGCTGTATAATGGGATCTATAAATCTCTTTACTGGTTTTATGGAATATGCTTGGTTTACAAATAATTCAGTTGATTGGCTAAAATTTAAAAGTGAATCAATAGAAGTCGCTGACAAGATTTATCCAATTGATGGGATAAAAAAAATAGAAATCGTCTGTTCAGATTATAAAGGCATGTTTCAATATCCAGTGGGATTTGAATACATGAGATCTGCTGGGGTAGATAATCTTATAAAAATAGAGTTAATGAATGGTGAGATGCAGCACATAAGATTTATGCAAGAGTACAGTCATCATATTGCGCTTGCCAGGCCAGAGTTGATAGTATATTATAAGCAAGACATTCTTCATTATTACAATTTGTTGGAATGCCTTGGCATTTCAGATTATCAAGAAATTCAGGAATTTAAAAAAACACTGGCATATGAAGCTTATAAAACTTAGGTCGTACGACTATGGACTTAAAAAAAACTAACAACCAACAAGCGGGAAGCCAAATCTTACACCTTCCTTTTTAAATATTAAATAGACGATGAAAGTAATAGACCATATAAACCAGGCAAAGAAACCCATATTCTCCTTTGAGATTCTTCCCCCGCTGAAGGGGCAAAACATCAAAGCTATCTATGATAGTATCGATCCTCTAATGGAGTTTAAGCCACCTTTTGTAAACGTAACTTACCATAGGGAAGAGGTGGTGTATAAGCGCCATGATAGTGGTTTGCTAGAGCAAAAAACCATTAAGAAACGGCCTGGAACGGTTGGGATTTGTGCCGCAATACAAAACAAGTACAAGATAGATGCTGTGCCTCATATATTATGTGGAGGGTTCTCAAAAGAGGATACCGAAAATGCCCTTATTGATTTAGACTTTTTGGGGATTGAAAATGTATTGGCATTACGCGGAGACTCTATTAAGGGAGAAACGTATTTCGTTCCTGAAAAGAGCGGGCATAAATATGCTGCAGACTTGGTAGGGCAGATAAAAGCGATGAATAGTGGTGAATATCTTGACGATGAATTGCAAAATACAACACCTACCAATTTTTGTGTGGGCGTGGCTGGTTATCCCGAAAAGCATTTTGAAGCACCGAGTTTAAATAATGACATCAAATGGACGAAAGCCAAGGTGGATGCAGGAGCAGAGTACATTATAACGCAGCTGTTTTTTGACAACCAAAAGTACTTTGACTATGTAAGACGTTGCCGCGAGGCGGGAATTACTGTGCCTATTATTCCAGGTATCAAACCTATCGCCACCAAAAAACATTTAAGTGTATTGCCACACTTCTTTCATGTGGATTTGCCGGATGATTTAGTAAAGTCGGTAGTAGATTGTAAAGACAATAAAGACGTTCGTCAGGTGGGTATAGAGTGGGCCATAGAGCAATGCAAGGAACTAAGAGATGCTGGTGTTCCTGTTCTCCACTTTTACTCTATGAGTAAGGTTGACAATATTCAGGCGATTGGAAAGGCCGTTTTTTAAACCAAAAAAGCCAGCGTGTAGCTGGCATTTTTGGTTATTAGCGTGTTTAGTTTCCAAATACATTGGAGAGTACAGGAGTCGATATCCAGTTTGTAAGTTGTAGTCCCTGCGACTGTGCCCAGGTTTGAAAATTGGGATACGCAACTAGTATATCCTTTTTCTCTTTAGGATGTTTAAAGGATTTATCAAGCGTAACAACCTCAATAGCCCAAGGCAAACCATTAGCGGTATTGTACGTTCCGTTTACGTCATCTTTTGTGTTGTATAGAGTAATATCAGCAGCATTGGTTCCAGTAAACCCGTCTAAGTGTACCTCTCTTCCTCTTTCAGAAGATCGATAAATGTAGATATCTGGTACAAAGCTTTGAACACCGGATACAAAGTTTATTGTAAATGAAAATTCTTC
>JAUICR010000275.1 GCA_030427785.1 Bacteroidia bacterium
ATTGTAGGCTTTTTGGCTTTTCTTAGCAGATTAGCTACCTCTTGGTCCATGCCAGTGATACCTTGTTCTACATCTACCACAAACATGACTAGGCTCGCTTCTTCAATGGCCAGCACCACCTGTTTTCTAATCTCACCTTCAAAGATGTCTTCAGACCCTTGAACATATCCTCCAGTGTCTATCACCGAAAAATCGCGACCTGCCCAGTCAAACTTTCCGTAAATACGATCGCGGGTTACTCCCGAAACGGAATCTACAATGGCTTCACGAGTTTGTGTAAGTCTATTGAATAATGTGGATTTGCCAACATTGGGGCGACCCACTATGGCTATAATATTTGGCAAAGCTTATGAATTTAGCGGCAAAAATAGGTAAAGCCAATGACAGCAAATCTATTTGGCATTTTTATACCTCATCTAAACAAATGAGCTATACGGCCTGTTGGATACAAACCAAAAAAAAGCCCTTCGCAAGGAAGGGCTTTTATCATTTAATTTCTGTGTAGGATATCGGGGTAGCTATTGGAAAAGTTTACTAAATCTACTACTGACTTAGCCCCTATCTTATTAAGTAATCTCAACTTATAGGTACTCACCGTTTTATCACTAATTTCAAGTTCTTCAGAAATATCTTTGTTAGACTTACCTGTAGAAAGCAATTTTAACACCTCAATTTCGCGAAGACTTAATCTAATAGGCTTATCTCTTTTGCGTGCATTTATTACACTATCGCTAAATACCTTTTCGCCCTCGTACACTTTATTGATGGCAGAAATTAGAACCTTAGGCTCTTCATTCTTGATTAAGTAACCGCTAGCGCCCATTTGGTACGAAGTCTTACCATATATCTCCTCAGGATGCATGGTTAGAATAATAATTTTAAGATTAGGTTTTAATTCTTTAATCTTACGAATGGCAGTAATACCATTAAGCTTTGGCATATCAAGGTCTAGCAATAACACATCGGCATCTTTAGCCTTTATTACCTCTAATAGTTCTTCACCATCAGCAGCTTCCCCTACTAATTCTAAGTTATCTTCATAACCTATAAATAACTGTAACCCCTTTCTCACTACAGCGTGATCATCTGCAAGTATTAATTTAATCATTGTAATTTGAATTTATCCTGTTGTTGTTGCGTAAAGCACAAATATAACAATTTACATTGTAAGGCCGCCTTACAGTAATACCTTTCGTCTAAATTATTTGTATTCCTTAGAAATACTACAAACAGGTATAGGAACCATTTTATGCTTATTTGCTTTGTGAAGCGATTGGTAAATGACGAACACTTGTTTTTCTCTACCCTCAAAATCCGCAGATGTTTTTCCCTTATGATATTGCTCCATTGCCCATTCCAGCTCCGGGTACGTAGCTCCTAGCTGATCTTCATCAGTGCGCTCATCTCCCCATAACCCATCTGTAGGTGCTGCTTTCAAAATGCTTGTGGTAACGCCTACATGTTCTGCTAGGGCAAAAACTTCGGTTTTGGTAAGATCTGCAATAGGACTTAAATCTACACCCCCATCCCCATATTTGGTATAAAATCCAACACCAAAATCTTCTACTTTATTTCCAGTACCTACTACCAGGCTTTTTCGAATTCCGGCAAAGTAATACAGCGTAGTCATCCTCAAACGAGCATGCAGATTAGCTAACGAAAGTTGCATTAAACCCTCATCCTCAATACCTGGCAATCCTTTCACCATACCATCATATACCGCAGATAAATCTACCTCAGTATTTTCCACATTTGGAAATAATGACTTTAGCGATTCAATTTGCTCTTTCCCTCTCGAAACCTGTTCCTTGCTTTGATGAATAGGCAACTCAATACACAATAGAGGCTTGCCTGTTTTAGCTGCCAAAAAAGCTGTTAAGGCAGAATCTACTCCTCCCGAAATTCCAACCACAAAACCTTTACAATAAGAATCCTTTAGATACGTGTTTAGCCAGGAAACTATTTGCGATTCTATTTTGTCTAATTGCATGAAATATTTTTAGAAAAGCACCCCTATCTTGAGATTTACATAATCAAAATGATACGAATGCAAATTATCGCCAGGAGCACCTGCTTTGAGATTATCAAATAATGAATGATTGTAATACAAGCCAAGTAGCAATGATGTTTGTCCACCCAAATCGTACTCACCACCCAAGCCTATAGAAAACAGACCCCCAATCCACTCTACGTAGGATTTATTCTCATCGGCCGGAGCTGGTGTAAAGCTGTGCTTTTCGCTTGCTCTTATGTTCACGCTACCACCTAAATCTACAAAGTAGGTATAATACCCAAAAGGCCTTGTTCGCAATTTTAGCATTAACGGAATTTGAATAAAACCAGAAGTATAATCAGATTTCACCCTGCCATTAGAGCTTGGTGGTGTCCAATCAGCGGGCTTTACATCTACTGTGGTTTCGCCACCTCTTAGCACATACTCCAGCCCTGTAGAGAAAGAATAGTTTTTGGCAAAATTAAACTCGGTGATGAGGCCAAAACCAAATTTCATCTTTACTGATCCATCTGCCGAAGCATCATCTGTAGCGATATAGCTGAAGTTTGGCGAAGCGTGTATTCCTAATCTAAACGGAACCTGCTTTTCGCTTCCAGGTGTTTTATTAGATGATTTAGACGATTCATCTTGAGCGAACGTTATACTGCCACTCATTAAGATTAAAATCAAGACTTTTGCACGTAAGTGTAACATACGAATATTTATTTCGGTCAAAATTAGGAATTCTAAATGCAACTCTACGACCTACTTCCAATCAAAAGATTTTTACCTCTATTATTTATAGGATTTGCCATTTCATGTGATTCCAAAAATGAAATCGACATTAGCGGAGTAGATAAATCTGCCAAAATAATTCGGTTTGATTCGGCTTTTTTTAAAAGCCCAAAAGACTTTAACACCTCCGAAATAGAAAGGCTTTCGAAATTATATCCACCTTTTTTTAGTGCTGGTAAAACGGAGAGGTTTTGGAATAATCAACGCAATGACCAAAATCAAATCGTTTTGTTTACCAATGTTCAAAAGGTTTTGGACAATTTCAATTCTATCAATGAGAATCTCAATTTCTCAATGAAGCATTTCTACTATTACTTTCCACAGGTTCCTCAAATCACTTTTTATGGATACATCTCAAATTTAGATTTTGAATACCCCGTACTGTATGCTCCCCAAGAGTCCCTGTGCTTTGTAGGCTTGGATATGTATCTAGGCCCCGAAAAAGATTTTTATCAATCACAACCCGATTATCAAGCCCACTTTAGGCAACCGGCATTCCTCGTTCGCGATTGCCTGGATGCGGTAATAGATGTGCAACTAAAACGCAAAGTAGAGGCTGCCACCTTATTGGATGATATGATTTATTATGGCAAAAGATGGTACATATTACAGCAAACAATGCCACAGAAGGAGCCAACTATTATTTCGCAATACTCGCAGGAGCAACTTACCTTTTGCCAAAGCAACGAACGTACTATATGGGCCTACTTTGTAGAAAATAATCACCTTTTTGACAGCAGTCAGGATTTGAAAAGACGATTTATTGAGCTTGCCCCTTTTTCCAAATTCAGAATGAAATTTGACGCTGAAACGCCAGGTATGATTGGCCGATGGGTAGGCTGGCAAATTGTGAGTCACTACATGGAAAACAATCCAAACGTAACCGTGAGCATGCTAGCCGCAGAAACTGATAGCCAAAAAATATTGAAGCTGAGTGGGTA
>JAUICR010000276.1 GCA_030427785.1 Bacteroidia bacterium
TACTTCCAGGGAGAGATGAATGGCAAGCGCTATTTTTATGATGAACAAGGTGAAATCAATCACATAAGAATTTACGACCAAGGAAGAATCATTGGCTACTCACACCTGGGAAAGGATGGTAAAGAAGTGCCTGTAATTCCTATCGAAAAGGAAACTGCTGAAATTACTAGCTATTATCCAAATGGGCAGATTTCTAGAAAATACCAATTGCTAAACGGCAACTTTGATGGTGAGTACGTGGTATACGCAAAAGGCGGCCAGGTGATGTCAAAAGAAGTATTTGAACTTGGAAACAATGTGGGTGCCGAGTTTGTATATTACGCAAATGGCAACGTAAAAAGTGAGACTCCCTTTGTAAACGGCCTAAAGGACGGTGAGGTAAAAACCTATTTCAAAAATGGCAAACTGAAAACCAAGGAAACCTATGCCAATGGCGAACGTAATGGAATTTATGAAGAATATAATGTAAGCGGAAAGCTGGTGCACAAGTATAACTTCAACGGAGATTTTCTGTATGAAGAATTATAAAAAAGCATTCGCTGTATTTTTCAGTCTGTGGTTTGGTATAAATAGCGGCCCGCTTATAGCACAAGAAAAACCTAGCGACTATAAAAACAAGTTTGAAGACGAGTATTATGTGCGCTTGCAAGATTATCGATTTACCAAAATCGAAATAGCTAAAGAAGGTCTGAATATCGAAAATCGTTTTTTTCAAAAATCTATTTATGTAGATAAGGCTGCTATTGACCACGGCAGCAGCAGTAGTATTGAGTACTCTCCTCCTTTTACTTCTATAAAAGACATAAGCGCATATAGCTTGGTGCCCCAAGAAAAAGGCGATAAGTATGTAAAGGAAAAAGTGAAGACCGTTACCGATAAGGAAGTAATGAGTGATAGGATTTTTTACGGTGGTAACAGGGCTAAGCTGTACACCTTTCCTGGACTAAGAGAAGGAACGATTACGGTACTAGAATATACCGAGGAGGTGCATGAACCAAAATTTAATGGCAGCGCCATGTTTACTGGTTTTGGCTTGGTAGAAGATCAAAAATTTGAACTGCGAATAGATAAGAACGTAGAGCTGGACATCAAGTATTACAATTGTACGGAGGAGTTTTTTAACTACACCAAAGAAGAAAAAGGTGGTGAGTTAATATACACTTGGTCTCCTAAAGATTACAAGAAGATAACCAGTGAAGATGAAATGCCGGAGTACCTGCGCGTGGTACCTCACATCGTGTATCGCATTGTAGCCTACCAGCAAGATGGCCAAACAAAACCGGTGCTAAGAGACACCAAAGACCTTTACGATTGGTACGCATCCTTAATAGTAGATGCTAATAATGATACAGATGAAGATCTGCAAAAACTCACGGATAGTATCGTAAAGGGACTGGATAGCCAAGACGAAAAAGCCCGGCATATTTTTGAATGGGTACAATCGAACATTAAGTACATTGCTTTTGAGGATGGATTAGGAGGTTTTAAACCCCGCCTTCCTACAGAAGTACTCAACAAGCGCTATGGCGACTGCAAAGACATGAGTTGCCTTACGGTAAATATGCTCAACTATGCCGGAGTGTCCGCTTATCATACTTGGATAGGAACTCGCAGAATACCCTATACCTACCAAGATGTGCCTTCGCCTCTTGCTGATAATCATATGATAGTAGCAGCAAAGGTGGATGGTGAATACATCTTTTTAGACCCTACCAATTCAGACCTGCCCTATCCACTTCCATCTGCTTTTACGCAAGGCAAAGAAGCACTGATTGGTATTGACTCAAACAATTTTATTATCGAGACGGTACCAGTTATACCCTCCTCACTATCGGTAATATACGATACGGTAACAGTGCGCCTGCACGACTTGGTAGTAGAAGGAGAAGGAAAAAGATCGTACACGGGATACTATGCCGATGTGATAAATGGTGCCTTGCATGACAATAACCAAGAGGATATAGAAAAAAGGCTGAAATACCATGTGCAAAAGGGAAATAACAAGTGCATTGCCGATTCTTTTGACATTGCAAAAAATAAGGATCACACAGTAGTTTCTTATGATTTTTCGGTGCCCGATTACGCTTTTGAGCAAGGGGATGAAATTTTCATAAACCTCAACCTTGAAAAGATAATGAGCAGCTACAAGCTAAAGAAAGACCGAGTACATCCTGTAAAATACAATTTTGCCTATAAGCTGGTTCGCTATTATACTTTTCAAATTCCTGAAGGGTACAAGCTGGGATATGTGCCCGAAAACCAAGGAGTGGAATTCAAAGACTTTAGCTATCAACTGCACTATGATAAGGGCGCCAATACCCTAAACTATACCCTTACCATAGACATAAATACCATCGAAATTGAACCCGAAAATTTTGCCGATTGGAACACCTTGATCAGCAAACTCAATCAAAGTTATAATACCTCTATCTCAATCATAAAAAAATGAAATACTCAATAATTACAGGACTTTTACTGGCGGTTTTCTCTCTAAGTGGACAGCATTTTGTAGCGGAAGATTATGATTGGCAAGAAACCGAATACCATGACGTGACGGTAGATGACAGTACCAATGTGTATGAAATTTTGAACAAGAGGCTTTTTAATTATTATTACAATGATGACAATCAGCTTGAACTTCAATTTCTATATCACAGGGCTGTTCACATCAATAACACCGAAGCACTTGAATCATTCAATAAAATTTACATCTCACAAAGCGAGAACAACATCCTCAAATTCAAGGCGAGAGTTTTGAACTCGGAAGGAGAAGTAAAAGAAATATCTGAAGACAAAATCTTAACGGGGGTAGACAAAGAAACCGAACAAGAGTATGTTTTCTTTGCATTAGAAGGCCTGAAGATAGGTAGCCAAGTGGAGTATTTCTACATAAAAACCATAGGCATGAGCACCAAGGGAACTGAGCAAAGCATACAGAGCTCAAACCCTATACAGCGCTATGAGTTAGACATTATTACCCCATGGAACCTGGTAATGGGTACAAAGGTGTACAACTTAGATGCTGAGTTTCAATCTGACACTACGGTTGAAAATCAAAACAGAGTTTATCTGGCTTTAGATAGCATTGAGCCATTAGAGGAGGAGTCTAATTCCTTTTATGATGCCAACCTTGGCAAGGCCATGTTTAAGCTAGATCACAACTTATATACGGGTGCTAAAAATATTGGTGCCTACAGCCATATTGGCCAAAATGTGGTAACCAACATCAACCGCGAGCTTTCTAAAACAGAGAAGATAGCCATCCAGAAAATAAAAGCGGCCATAGAAGAAAGTACGAGCGACCCAAACATTTCGTTTGCGCGAAAAGCTGAGAACTACATCAAAACCAATTATCAATATGTAGACCTGAACAATGCAGAGTTTAGCGACATTACTTTTATAAAAGAAAACAAGGCATACAGCGAGGTAGGTGGCCTAATTTTAATAACTAATTTGCTTAAAGCTAATGGTGATGTATGCAGCTATTTATATACTACAGATCGGTCTGAACTTCCCTTTGACCCTGACTTTTCGTCTAACTTATATTTAGAAACCCTCCTGCTGCAAATAGAAGGCGAAGAAGGGTTTATGGACATCACCGATCCGTTTTCGCGCATGGGCTATACCAGCGAGTTTTTTACACACAATTACGGTTTGGTAATAGAAGAAATGCAAATGGACGACAAAGTAGTGGCGATTTCTGCCACAGAGTTTATTCCGG
>JAUICR010000277.1 GCA_030427785.1 Bacteroidia bacterium
AAGAGCCTCACTTTCTACTAAGTTTCCAAAAGCTTCTAAGTCACCATTTTCTACAATAGTTTCAAGCTTGGATAAATTCTCATGGGCTTGCTCAAATCGCTTTTCAGCAAACGGATGATTATTCATCAAGCCATGACCAGCCGTGCTACTCACGCTTTTTGAGCCTACTTCTACTAACAACACATAATCCTTAAAGGCCTTAAATATTTCATGTGTTTTCCCCTGAAAAGGTGTGGCAAACTGATCACTACTTACAGGGTTGTTGGCGCTTTTGCCCCATTGCACCAAGCCACCATATACTGAGCGGCTGGCGCTACCTGAGCCGAGTCGAGACCATTCACTTGCTTTTTGCAAAAAATCCTTTGGCTCATCTCCGGTTATCTGGTTTTTTAATGAGAGCAAGCACAGCGCCAAGGCACTCATGCCCGAAGCACTGCTAGCTATACCACTACTGTGAGGAAAACTATTATGTGTTTTTATCGAGATATGATATTCCTTTAAAAAGCCCGCTTCATGCACAATGGCTTTAAAAAACTTCTCAATTTTCGGTTTGAAACTTTCCTCTAGTTTTTCATCCAACTGTACTTCAAAATCAAATTCTGTGTCCGATTTCTTTGGAGAAAGAGTTACTTCAGTTTCGGTGTAACATTCTTTCAGCGTAAAGCTCAAACTCGGGTTAGCTGGAATTTGGTTGGCATGCTTGCCCCAGTATTTTACTAAGGCGATATTGGACGGGCTGCGCCATTTAGAAGAAAGTTTCAATACGAAAGTGTTTTAATTAGGCACTAGCTGCAACAGCGTCTTTATCAATCTTTTTTACCAAACCCTGTAATACTTTGCCTGGGCCTACTTCTATAAATTCAGTGGCTCCATCGGCTATCATATTTTGCACGCTTTGGGTCCATTTTACAGGAGCAGTAAGTTGTGCTATTAGGTTTTTCTTTATTTCATTAGGGTCTGTTACGGCAGTAGTGCTTACATTTTGATACACCGGGCAGTTTGGTTTATTGAAAGTTGTGGCTTCAATAGCCGCTGCCAATTCTTCTTCAGCCGGTTTCATAAGTGGTGAGTGGAATGCTCCACCTACTGGAAGTAATAAAGCTCTCCTTGCTCCAGCTTCTTTCATTTTTTCGCAAGCTGCTTCTACAGCAGGTACACTTCCCGAAATCACTAATTGTCCTGGGCAATTGTAATTAGCCGCAACCACTATTCCTTCGGTGGCTTCACAAATTTCTTCTACCTGTGCATCTTCCAAACCCAATACGGCAGCCATTGTGGAAGGCTGCATTTCACAAGCTTTTTGCATAGCCAGGGCTCTTTTAGAAACTAATTTAAGGCCATCCTCAAAAGACAAAGTGCCATTGGCTACTAAGGCCGAAAGTTCGCCCAAAGAGTGACCAGCCACCATATCTGGAGCAAAGTTTTCTAAGGTTTTAGCCAAAATAACAGAGTGTAAAAACACTGCAGGTTGGGTTACTTTAGTTTGCTTTAAGTCTTCGGCAGTACCATCAAACATGATGTCGGTAATACGAAAGCCGAGGATGTCATTCGCTTTTTCAAAAAGTTCTTTTGCCACAGCTGATGATTCGTATAGGTCTTTGCCCATACCTACAAACTGTGCGCCTTGTCCGGGGAAGATGTATGATTTCATGTTAGTAGTATTTAGTATGAAGTACTAAGTATTTAGTACTCGAATTCAGTTTATATTTTAGTTTTTAAATGACTTTGGAGTGAATGATTCATTTTTTGAATTTCTTCCAAAAGTTCAAAATGCCTTATAAGGTTTTCCGTTTTTATCAAGTCCAATTCGACAAGCAAAAGTAATTGAGTTTCTAGTTCACTAGCAGATCCACGGGCAATGCTTAAGAATCTAATAAAGTCTTTTGGACTATTTCTTCCTGCACCTTCGGCTATGTTGGAAGGAATAGAAACAGCGCACCTATTGATTTGGGAAGTAAGACCAAATTGCTCGCTAGTGGGGAGTTGCTTAGTAATAAGATAAACTTCCTTTACCAGTTCCATCGCTTTTTGCCAGATTTTCAATTCCTTAAATTGATGCATGAATTTTTCTTACTCAATACTCTGTACTAACTACTTTCTACTCATTCACCCCCAAAACTCCACCGCATTATTTTCGGTTTCGTCTAGTCGTATTTTGTGAAGCTCACAATTGTGCTGTGCAATCAGAGGTTTTAGGATGTTCCAGATTTCAACAGCTAATACTTCGGTGCTGGTGAATTTTCCTTTCATAAAGTCTACATCGTGATTGAGATTAGCGTGGTCTAGCTTTTCTATCACATGGTCTTTTATGAGTTTTTTAAGCTCTACCAAGTTCATCACAAAACCGGTATTTGGATTAATTTCTCCCTTTACGGTAACGGTGAGCGTGTAATTATGGCCATGAAAATTTTTGTTGGAACACTTGCCAAATACCTCTTGATTCTTTTCAATAGTCCAGTGTGGATTGAAGAGTTGGTGTGCTGCGCTGAATCGTTCTTTTCGCTCAATATATATCATGCCAATGCAGAAATTTGCGCCAAAGGTACATACTACATTTAGGTAAATCCTAAAATTTGCTCATTCAAGCAATCGCACTAAAACTTACCTTCGCGCCATGCATATCAATTCAGCCGATTTTTTGTGTAGCAACACAGATATTACCAAATGTCCTCCTGCTAATAAACCAGAGTACGCCTTTATTGGCCGTAGTAATGTGGGTAAGAGTAGCCTAATAAATATGCTCGTGCAGCGTAAGGGTTTGGCCAAAACTTCTGGTAGGCCAGGAAAGACACAACTTATCAATCATTTTTTGGTAAACGAGGAGTGGTATCTAACCGATTTGCCAGGGTATGGCTTTGCTAAGGTGAGCAAGGGTGCCCGTGAAACTTTCACCAAGTTTATCAATGATTATATATTGGAGCGAACTAATTTGGTAAACCTTTTTGTATTAATTGATTGCCGATTAGAACCCCAAAAAATAGATTTAGATTTTATGAACTGGCTGGGAGATTGTGGAATTGCCTTTAGCATGGTATTTACTAAAGCAGATAAACTTGGTAAGCAAAAATTAAAAGACAATGTTTCAGCTTATATGAATAAAATGCTACAGTTTTGGGCCGAAGCTCCTGTGTATTTTATCAGTTCGGCAGAAGATACTACCGGGCGCGATGATATTTTGAACTACATCGAAACAATCAACAATAACTTGAAGGAATCCTAAATTATTTTTTCAGGATTTTAAGGCGATGGCCCATGTCAAGTGCAAATTCGCGCATACCATTGGCTACTTCTTTTTCGCCCGTAGAGCGCTCCAAAGTATCGGCCAGGCCCAGGAGGGTTTGATGTACCATTTGCTTCATTTCATCTGCTAATAGCTCCTTGGTCCATAGGTCAATTTTCAGTGTATCGCCATCTTTTTTATCCCATACCGAAATCAGCATGCCTTTGGCTACCGCATGATTTACTCCCCCATCGCTTGCGCTCCATTCTATGCGCTCAGGCACTTTATTTTCGTCTAATCCTATTTCGAATTTTATTTCGGAAGTGTGTACAGCCATGGTTTAACAGATATGAGATTTCAGATATGAGATCTTAGATTTTATGTTTTTGAAGCGGCAAAGCTATTGATAAAAAGAAATTAGATGATAGATTTAAGACATTAGATTAATTGCGGTTATTATAATTTCTCAAATCTCAAATCT
>JAUICR010000030.1 GCA_030427785.1 Bacteroidia bacterium
TAACTGTGTCCGGCCAAGTTAAAGAACAATTTACGAGGGCTAGTTATTTTAGAGGTTCTCGTGAGCTCGTCCTTCGTCCTCGGTTGAAAGCGATTCACAACTAAGCAGGTTGAATGATTTAAACGACACTAACTGTGTTCGGCCATTTAAAGAACAATTTACGAGGGCTAGTTATTTTAGAGGTTCTCGTGAGCTCGTCCTTCGTCCTTGGTTGAAAGTGATTCAAAACTCAAAATTTACGCTGCAATTGACCCATAACAAGACCCGCCAGGAATAACTTCTAGCGGGTCTTTCTTTTTAATGACAAACCGAAAAATTTATAAATTGCTTGTAGGTATGCAATGCGAATATAGCTACCAGCACTATTGAAAAATTAAAAACACCAAATTTGGAATCTAAATTTACTTGCCAGAGTTGTGGTCAAAACCTTGATGGCAAGTACTGTAAGGATTGTGGCGAAAAGGTAGTCGATCGAAGTGAGCAAACACTCCGCCATTTTTTTGGTGAAGTGATTAGCGCTTTCACTTTTGCTGATAATAAAGTTTGGAAAACGCTTAAGTACCTTTTCTTTAAGCCCGGGCAGCTCCCCGAATTATATATAAAAGGAAGGCGAAAACAATTTATTTCTCCGCTACCCTTGTTTTTACTAATCAACCTTCTTTATTTCCTTTTTAGTCCTTTAGATACTTTCAATAGCTATTTTTTGAGCCAAATAGGAAGCCAACCCTATAGCGCTCTAATTCATGATTATGGTCTTCAGCAGCTAGCAAAGAGCGGAATGGGTGAAGCAGAATTTAGTATTGACTATAATGCACATTCTCTTACCATCTCAAAGTCAATAATATTGTTGATACCTATATTATTTGCATTTCCGCTGTGGGCCTTATTTTATAAGAAGTCCAGCTATTTGTTCGATCATCTAATGTTTGCCATTACCTTTATGTCATTCATACTACTCGGAGTATTCTTTATTCTCCCCCTTTTGATCATTATAATTCTTAAAATATCGCTCTGGCTGGAGCTACCTCTTAGCTTTGATTGGAATGGAAGCGTTGCCATTGTGATTCTATTAGGAACACTAATTGGCTATTTGAGTATTTCGGTATTCAGGTTTTACAAACAGTCTGTTGCACTTAGTATTTTCAAAATCATTTTGTTACTAATTAGCTTTGTGCTGCTAGTGTACTTTTATCGGTTTGTACTATTCTTTCTTACGCTGTGGACTATGTAGCCTGTTTTTAGTCCATCACTCCACTTTATGCACCAGTAGATAATTATCATCACAAAGGGATTTTTTAGTGATTTACTTTCTATCTTGCTGTTCCACATAACAACCTGAAGCCTTATCTGGCTTTTAGCCATGATTACCACGTAATCTTAGCCTTGGTAATTTTAAGTAGAAATTGAGCAGTATGGACATTAGCAAAAAAATAGCAGTGATATCGGGCTCTAGCAGCGGTTTGGGCGCTGCCGTAGCAAGTGTACTGGTGGCCAAAGGGGCTACAGTATATGGCCTGGCACGAGGTTTAGAAAAACTCAAGGCGCTGCAGCAAAGGCTTGGGAGCGCGTTTATACCCGTAAAGATGGATGTTACAAATCATAACGCGATTGTAAGCTGGGCTCAAAATACATTTGGCGAAAATTGTCTTCCCGATATTTTAGTAAATAATGCCGGAGTGGGTTACTTAAAAAAGACAGAGGCACTTTCGCTGGCAGAGTGGCACGCTATGGTAAACACTAACTTGAATGCCGCTTATTACCTTACATCAGTGCTAGCTCCGCTGATGAAGCAGCATAGCAACCACTGTCATATAATAAACATAGGCTCTGTTTTAGGAAAAACTACTACATCGCAAAGTGCGGCATACTCGGCTACCAAGTACGCTATGCAAGGATATAGCGAAGCCTTATTTAAAGAACTGCGAGGCTACAACATCAAAGTAACCTGTGTAAATCCTGGTAGTATTGACACTGATTTTTTTGAAGAATCTGATATTAAGGCTCACTCTAATATGCTACAGCCAAAGGATATTGCAGCTTTGCTTGTACAACTATTGGAAACCCCGGATAATTTGCTGGTAGACGAAATTACTTTGCGCCCGCTCAATCCCAAGCCCGAAACAGAAGAACCTGTACATAGTAAGAACAAAATGAGTTCGCCTATATGCTATGCTGATAGTAAGGATGTGCGGAAAGAGTTTAATGACTAAAAACAATAGTCGCCTGATTACAGTCAAATTCCTCACTATTATTGGACAGCACTGAAATACGGTGAGAAATAGCAAATCCTCCAAAATATCTTATAAAAATGAAAGTGGCTGAGATAATGTAATACTTGTCGGTAGAATAACATTTGTTTTTTATCTCAACCATTAAGTTTGCCATCAAAATTTAGAAATTGAAGAAAGTAAAACACCTTATGCTGATGCTAGCCATAGCTAGTTCTTTGCACAGTTTGGCCCAAAACGAAAATGAAATGGAAGCCGAGAATAAAACTTTAACAGAAAGTTTGAATGAAAAAAAGGCGGCATTTAATGCCAAAGCCTCAGATGAAAAAAAGCGTGTATATGCGGAGGGCATAGAGGCTGTAGAAAAATCAGGGGTGCTAGAGGCAGCCGTAAAAAAGGGAGATCATGCTCCAAATTTTAGTTTGAATAATGCTACGGGTCAAAAGGTTTCATTACACAAAGAGCTCAAAAAAGGGCCTGTGGTTTTGGTGTGGTATCGCGGTGGCTGGTGCCCTTATTGTAATATCACATTACATTATTTGCAAGAAAATCTGGCAGAGTTTAACGAAAGGGGAGCCCCCCTGCTAGCCCTTACTCCTGAGGTGCCAGACAAAAGCTTGAGTACAACCGAAAAAAATCATTTGGAGTTTGAAGTGCTTAGTGATGTAAACAATAAGGTGGCCGCTGAGTATGGTATTGTTTTTAAATTAACCCCTGAGGTAGCTAAAATTTACCAGGAGTCGTTTGGCCTTAGCGATTATAATGGAAATGAAAAGGGTGAGTTGCCTTTGGCTGCCACTTATGTAATCGACCAAAATGGCGTGGTTGTCTATAGTTTTTTACATGCCGATTACAGAGAAAGAGCCCCTATAGAAGATATCCTAAAAGCTTTGGACGAATTGCAATAAATTAAAAGCGGGTGTGGGCTATAGCAGCATGGCTGCAATTGTATTATAGGACATCAGTATTCCGGGTGTAAAAACCGGCCAATACTTACGAATCAGAGTTTTTACAAACCAAATATGCAATTTCTCTAGTATAAAGTGTCTGTATTAAAAAGGAGTTACAAAAAAATACCCCCCAACACGTGCTTCTGTGTGTTGGGGGGTATTAGCTTTAAAATACTTCAACCTTCTCTTCAATCTCCGTTGGAACGAGTTGTACCTGGATGTTTTTGCCCTGAGAGTTGACCTTAAAATTATCAATGAGCTCTTTCACGTCATGGTGCATATAGGCAGTTTTAGAAATATCAATTTCTACTTTACTGTTTGCAGGAATATCACCTAGAGCTTTTTGTATGGCTGCTTTATTTAAAAAGGTTACCTCCTGAGCCAATTCAATCTTAATGCTTTCTTCATTTTTATTTTGAATCATATAAGGCATTTTAAAGCTATTGTACAGGATGATCAGCACAGAAATCAAAAGACCTATACCAAGTCCAATTAGTAAATCGGTAGTAACAATAGCTACAATAGTTGCTACAAAAGGCACAAACTGCTCAAAGCCCTGCTTGTATATTTTTACAAATAATGCGGGCTTGGCTAGCTTATAACCTACTAGCAGTAATATACTGGCAAGGGTAGCAAGTGGAATTAAATTGAGTACAAAGGGAATACTGATAATACTTAAAAGTATCAGTAGTCCGTGCGAAACGGTAGAAGCTTTGGTAACACCACCAGACTGCACATTGGCCGAAGTACGCACCACAACTTGAGTAATGGGAAGGCCACCAATTAATCCTGAAATGATATTACCCACACCCTGAGCTTTCAACTCTCTGTTGGTTGGAGTCAACCTTTTGTGAGGGTCAAGCTTGTCAGCTGCTTCTACGCTCAATAGGGTTTCTAAACTGGCTACCACGGCTATTACCACCGCTGTGATGTAGATGTCAGGATTAGATAAAGCAGCCCAGTTTGGCAAAGTGAAATTGCTAAAAAAACCGTCTAAACTTTCGGAAATTGGAATTTGAACAAAGTGATCAGAACTGATTTTTAAAAGCTCAGAACGGTTAAAAATTAAGGCAAGCCCAATACCACTAGCTACAGCTACCAAAGGTCCGGGAATAGTTTTAAGAAATTTTATTTTCGCCAGCCATTTACTATCCCATAGTAGTAATATGGTTAATGAAATAGCTGTAATCAATACCGCTCCAGGGCTAATATAATTGAGCATATTGATTAGCTCACTAAAGGTATTTTGTTGATCGGCTTGATGGAAATCCATATCACCAATAGGATCTACATCATAACCAAATGCGTGTGGTATTTGTTTCAGGAAAATAATAATACCTATGGCAGCAAGCATACCCATGATAACTGAAGATGGAAAATAATTGGCAATAGTTCCGCCCTTGGCAAAACCAATGATGACCTGTAAAACTCCTGCAAACACCACAGCTACCAGAAACGATTGGTAATCGCCCAAATCCTGAATAGCAGTAAGTACTATAATTGCCAGACCAGCGGCAGGTCCGCTTACGCCAATAGCCGAACCGCTTAAAGAACCTACTACCACACCACCTACTATACCGGCAATTAAGCCCGCAAATAAGGGAGCTCCGGAGGCTAAAGCTATACCTAAACAAAGAGGTACGGCCACCAGAAAGACTACAATACTTGCAGACAAGTCTGCCCCGAGATTTTTTAAAGGATGAAATTTATTTTTTGAAGAATCCATAATGTTTTTATTTGAATGAATGTGGCCACACGTAAAATACCAAGCCTATAAGTAGCCTAATAGCAGTGAAGCCTATGTAAGCCTATAGGCCTACATGCTTAATTAATACTGATCGGAATAAAGTGCAGATTAACTGTACTCAGGGGGAGAGTACGGAACATCAAAATAAATGTTCTCTTTCAAAGAAAAACGATGGTTTTCGAAATAACCGTTGGCAGAATAATACTCGGAAACTGAGAAGCCTACCAAATGTGAAAAAAGACTGTTGTGCTTGGAGGATTTAATATTCTTTTCATGCTGTTCTTCGGGGATTGACGTTACATCCTCTACAGCTGCACCTCCATTAATAAACTCTAAGTACAGACCAAAATCCATAGACATGGAGATAAGGAAGCTTACGAATACAACAAGCTGAATATGTGCGTAAAATTTTTTCACGGGGCCAAAAGTACAAAATCCTAATTTTATTAATATTTAATGCAAATGGTCGCAAATTTTGAAGATGATTACCACACCTATAACCAACTTTTGAGGTATACGGTTTTCATATCTGTGTTAAATACTGATACGAATAACAACCTTACCCTTACATCGTCCGCTTTGTTGTTTTTTAAAAGCTTCTACCACTTTGTCAAACGGATAAATGGTGTCAATAACAGGCTTTACTACTTGTGTTTCAAGAGCAGATTTTAATCTAGCTAGTCGTTTTTGCTCGGGTTGGTTGAGTACATAAAAGTATTGGGCTTGGTATTTTTTGCAAAGCTTATTAATACCCACAAGCTGAAGTTTTAGAAACCAGCGAAGGATAAGATTGAAGCCCATACCGCGAGCCGTTTCATCATCTAGTTTTCTACCAGCAATACTCACTACGCTTCCACCAGGTTTCAAAATCTTAAAAGCATCCTTAGTGTACGGATCACCTAGGGTATCAAACACGGCATCTACCTTAGGAACGACTTCAAGATAATTTTGAGTTTTATAATCGATTACTACATCGGCTCCTAGTTCCTTAACCCAATCTACATTGCTGCTTCCAGTCGTGCTATACACTTTGGCTCCTATTGACTTTGCATATTGGATAGCAAAGCTTCCCACTCCACCTGATCCTGCATGTATCAGAATAGATTGGCCCTTTTGTAGATTCACTTTTTCTAAACAGGTTAAAGCTGTCAAACCTACCAAAGGCATAGCGGCAGCTTCTTCAAAGGTTAGGTTATTTGGTTTTGGAAGAACCACATCTGCTTCTACACAAAAGAACTCAGCAATACTACCAGGGCTATCAGTAGGAGAGCAGCAAAATACTTCATCACCTACCTCCAAGTGAGTTACATCTTCTCCAACTTCTGAAACAACTCCGCTACAATCAAAAGCAAGGCCTGCAGGCATTGGTTGCTTATAAAACATTTTGAGTTGCCCTTCGGCAAATTTGTAATCAACTGGGTTGAGAGCTGCGGCTTTACATTCTATTAATACTTCATTGGGTTTTGGGCTCGGTTTTTCAATGTTGAGCATTTTTATGCCTTTTTCAAAATCGCCATAAGCCACTAATCGCCATGCCTTCATGAGCTTAGTTTTTTATAAAGCTTTTGCTAAACTGAAAACCGCTTTCCAATTTGAACTGTAGCGTGTACAAACCCGTAGATAAATTACTAATGTCTATCTGACTTGGGATATTCTTAGAGTATTTGCGAATAATCTGCCCATTGGGGTTGATTAAAACAAGCTCCTTTAAGTTTTCATTTTCAAAATTCTCAATGCTCAGAACATTTTCAGCGGGGTTCGGAAATAGCCTAATATTTTGTAGCACCGAATTTTCGCTTAGGCCAACTATGCATGGATTGCCCAATACAATGGTTGTGTCATCAGTTTCACCACAATTCTCCACAGTTAGTTTTACAGATTTTGACCCTCCAGTAGTATAAGTATGAGAAGTACTAGGTGACAGGGTGGTATCAAAATTACCATCGCCAAAATCCCAGTAATAGGACGCTGCATTGATAGATCCAGAAGCATCAAAGCCAATGGTACAAGGTGTAGAAGACAGCGTGGTATAATTAAAAGTAGCTTGAGGATTCATTTTATACTTCCCCACATTCCATTTGGGCAAACTATCATACACCACAGTTTCAGCAGCTGAGCGAATCCATTGTGCATCACTGGCATTTAATCCTGCATCGTAAAGTATTAAGCTTGGGTCTTTTTGAAAGATAATAGTGTAGAAAGCACAAGCCGCTGCATAGGATCCTGCCAACGAAGGATGCGATTCATCAGCAGCGTAAAGAACCATACTCGGATAATTAGTTCTTAGGTATTTCCAAACTTCACCTACAGGCGATAAATAGGCCTCATTGGAATCGGCCATTACTCTATAACTATAGGCTAAAGCACTGTCCATACCCTCGTAAGTACAGAGCCATGGTGCAAAGGAGCAATTACTGGCATCACCATTTTTTCTTCCCCATGTTCTATAAAAAATAGGGCGGGTGCAGCTATTATTACTTCGGATACTATCACACAAATTGGCAGCGTAAGGGAAAACATTTTGCTGAACATAGGTGGGGTTAAAAGAAGGCTCCTGGCTTTGGGCCTGCAAAACCACATGATCCCAGTGTTGCGAAAATATTTTCTGCATAGCAGCTGCACTTGTGGCATGCTGCTGCATTTGCGCGCCACCGGGAGTGTGTGAATCATATATTAAAGTATCACCAGCAGAAAGTGCTACATCTTTAGTAAGCTGCGGAAGATTATTTACACCCGTATAGCTATTGCCAATAAATAATACGGA
The DNA here is from genome assembly GCA_030427785.1 of Bacteroidia bacterium. Taxonomy (GTDB): domain Bacteria; phylum Bacteroidota; class Bacteroidia; order Flavobacteriales; family Schleiferiaceae; genus Owenweeksia. Next base: position 7,690 of record JAUICR010000030.1, read on the forward strand.
TTTTGTTTGGCCAATGGCCAATGATGTGCTCAAGCACAAAAATAAAGCAAGGACTTTTGTTTTCATAGTGCAAACATAGCGAGTACAGCATTGAGATTTAACGCTAATAATCAAAGGTTAAACAGTGGCGGGATACGTATAAAACACTAAAATCAAAAAAATATCTGCACCTCGAAATCCAAACTCCATTTCTCAGCGTAGGTTTTGACGAATAGAATTTAATAATATCAAAATCAAATACCATGAAGAAAGTAAAATTACTCATTAGTTCAATGGCCCTATTAGTTGTTTCACTAAGTGCCAACGCCAGTCATCTGGCAGATAATCTGCTGGTTTCAGCACGATTAAATGGAATGCAAGAAGTACCATCCGTAATGACCAATGCGGTGGGAGTAGCTAGTATTATGCTGAATAGTACCCGAGATACGCTGTGTGTAAATATTTCCGTTACGGGCTTAAGTGGTCCCATTACGGGCATTCATATCCATGAGGGGGCAGCAGGAACCAACGGATCTGTATTACTAAACCTAAGCACATTTGTGTCGGGAAACAGAATACAAGCCCGATTAACAGGAGCTGATGCTTCGGCTGCTAATGTGGCCAAATTATTAAGTGGTCAACTGTACGTAAATGTTCATACGGCTGCAAACCCCGGAGGCGAAATTAGAGGTCAACTCAGTTTGGAATCAGACTGGAGTTTTGTGGCCGACTTAAGTGGGGCCAAAGAAGTTCCGGCAGTATCTACAATGGCTTACGGGCTTGGAGTTTTTAATTTATCAAAAGATGAATCAAAAATTGAATACAATGTGGTAGTACAAAATTTAAGCGGTGCTATTACCGGTGCTCACCTCCATTTTGGAATGGCCAACGCCAATGGTCCAGTAGCTGAAAACCTTACGGCATCTGTAATGGGAAATACAATAATAGGAGTTATCTCTTCACCATCGCAAGCATTGATGGATAGTATAAAGGCCGGAAATGTTTATTTAAATGTACACACCATGGCCAATGCTGGTGGAGAAATTAGATCGCAATTAACCAATAGTGCCAAGCACCTGTATTTTGATGCACAATTAAATGGAGCACAAGAAGTACCTGCTGTTAGTACTACGGCAATGGGTGTGGGTAGCCTTTGGTTGAATGCTACAATGGACACCATGTGGTACGATATAGTGGCAGATGGATTGAGCGGAGCACTTACCGGAGCGCACATTCATGAGGCTACAGCCGGAAATAATGGTCCTGTGGTTCACAATATGACAACAGATATCAACGGAAACAGAATAACCGGTACAATTACCGGAGCTACTTTAACAGATGAGCTTATAAATGATTTTTTAAGTGGCGCACTGTATTTCAATCTGCATACTGCGGCTAATGCTAATGGCGAAATAAGAGGACAGATTTATCGCTTAGCACGAGAAGGTTATGTAATGAGTCTTGACGGAATGCAAGAGGTACCCTCGGTGAGCACCACCGCTAGTGGTTCGGGCATGGTTTCGATAGATCGTAATCAGAGCAACGCACATTATATGATTGTAATAGATGGTTTGACTACTACGGGTGCCCATTTTCATAATAATGTAGCAGGCCAAAATGGTGGAGTAATTTATAACCTTACCAGTAGTTTTATGAATAACGGAGCGTTTGGTTACTGGAGAAGTACAGACGCAGTTCCCTTTACCACAGCTTCTTCTGTACAATTTAGAAATGACAGTGTATATGTAAACATACATACCAGCGCAAATCCTAATGGGGAAATAAGAGGACAGGCATTAAGAGGTTTTCAGTGTAGCGAAAACACGATTGGCTTAAACGAGGAAGTAGAAAACTCAAAGGAGCTTATCAAGGTATATCCTAATCCTGCTAGTAATGTGGTAAATGTGCTGATAGATTCAGAGTATACTGCAGAGGCAGAGTTGAAGGTTTACAATCTTATCGGAAGCGAGGTGTACTCTTCAAGCATAGAATTGGCAAAAGGGCAAAATGAAATTAGCCTAGATATTGAAGAATGGAGCAAGGGCGTGTATTTAATTGCGATACCAAACACGACAAATACCGTTCAAAAGTTTGTTAAACAATAATAATTTGGTTTGGTTTTTTTGAACGAAGGCCGCCTCAGAATTACTCTGAGGCGGCCTTTTTCTTTTTATGTGTAGTAGCTTTTACGAACGAATCCTGGCAGGGTTTACCCAGGTAAAGTGATACGGATCTTGCGGAATACTCATCCTTTGGCCAATTCGCTCTAGCCTGGTAGGTAAGTTCATAACATAATCGCGGGCTTTTTCAGCCTCGTCTGTTAATCCATTTATATTAGGTATATCCCATCGCTTAAGCAATCTGTTAAGTATATCTACATAATCCTGAGCCGTGTACACACCTATACGCTGCGCTGCATTCGAAAATTCTTCGAAGGCAGTACCAATCTTATCGCCAGATTCGCGCAGAAAAACCGCAGGCATTACAATTTTGAGTTTCATCATGTCTTTAAAGGCCAACATCATTTCGCTGGGGTCAAGCTCAAAGATGTTTTTTACAAACTCACTGTAGGCAGTAAAGTGTCTCATTTCGTCACCCGCTATGAGCTTACACATTTTTGCAAGGCTTTTATTAGAGTATTGCTTTGCCAAAAGCGAAACCCTGTTGTGCGATATGTTGGTGGCTAATTCTTGAAAGCTAGTGTACACAAAGTTTTTGTAGGGATCTTGGCCAGTACCAATATCAAAGCCATCGCTAATAAGGTGATGTGTCGTTTGTTCTACCGCTTTCATATTTACTCTACCAGATAGGTATAGATATTTATTGAGAGCATCTCCATGACGGTTTTCTTCGCCAGTCCAGTAGCGCACCCATTTTGACCATCCATTACCTTGTGTACCTTCTTGTTGGTTTATCCCTTCTACATCCATTAGCCAGGCTTCGTAGGTAGGCAAGGCCTCTTCGGTAATAGTATCGCCCACCAGTACCACCCAAAAGTCATAGGGTAATTCTTTGGCCAATTCTCTTAGTTCGGTTACTTCTTCAAAAAAACCATCCTCTTGTGAGTTTGGTAGCAAATCGGTTGGTTGCCACGACTTTTCTACGGGCACCAAAAATTTATCTACGAAAGTGTCAATCTTCTTTTCCAGCAACTGCATCACTTCCAGTCGTACATTAGTTAGTGCCATATTGTTATAATTTAATGTCTTGTTTTATTCTTTCTTCGGCCAAGGCTATTATCTCGTCAGCCGAATATTCGTTTATCTTGAGGGGCGAATGAACTTTTAAGTTAAGGTTTATCCCCGAATTAAAAGGGAACATTCCATATTTCAGCAATTTCCACGAATTATTTACCGTAACGGGAACCACCAAACCATCAGGAATATTCTTAAGTAGGATTTTTAATCCTGTGGTATTAAACTCTTTTGGTTTACCGTTTTTACTTCTGGTTCCTTCAGGAAATATTACAGCTGCCCTTTTAGTTTCAGCTATGTATTTTCCAAATTTTGCAAGGGCAGGCAAAGATTGACGTGCATTGCTTCGGTCTATCAATACTGAGCCGCCATGATTTAAGTTGTACGATACCGAAGGTATTCCTTTGCCCAATTCTATTTTGCTAATAAACTTTGGGTGGTGCTTGCGCATATACCAGCTAATAGCGATGATATCAAACATACTTTGATGATTGGAGATAATGATAAGAGGGGTATTTGTTGGAATATTATGCTGATTGGTATAGCTGGCTTTATTAAAGGCTAGGTAGAGGCAGTTTTTTAAACTAAGGTTCATTATATCTACCGAAACCTTGTGGGCCTTGTAGCCACCAAGATTGTAGCTGAGCCATTGTACAACATGAAATAGCAACAGCGTTAATGAAAATGCCAGGTAGAAAATAGCAGAAATCGGATAAAGTAAAATCTTTTTAATGGCCATCTGATTTTAAGAAAACACAAAAATAAATCTGAACAAAGGTGAGTCAAAAAGATTGATTAGGATACTATTTGTTTATTGGTTTTTCACAATTTTTCTTAACGCTTTATCCATAAAATGAGCAAGTACCCCATACTGAGCAATAGCTGAAGCTGTAAATTGCTATTTCGTTTATTTTTGGAAAAAACATGATATGCAAAGAGTACCAGCGGCAAGCATTCAGGATGTACTGAATCAATTAGATAGCATCTTACTGGAGTGTATTGAGCAAAATAGTGCCAAAGGAATATTTGCCTATGTGTACCGCAGAACTACATACGAAATAAAACTGGCCATAGATGCTAAGGAGTTTGAAAACAATGCACTATTGGAGGAATTTGATGTGCGTTTTGCCAATTATTATATCCAAGCCTATTATCAATATGTAAATGGCGAAGAGTGCTCGGGGGTGTGGAAAGAGAGCTTTGATGCCTGCCTGGATAAGCTTACCATAGTGCAGCACATTTTGCTAGGTATGAGCGCACACATCAATTTTGACCTGGCCCTTACTACTGCCGAGGCAGCCCGAGGGAAGGAAATAGGAATATGGAAAAAGGATTTTGATAAAGTAAATGACATTCTTTCTCGCATAGTAGATGAGCTGCAGGATAGCCTGGCTAAAGTTTCTCCGCTGTTTTTTCTATTAGATTGGATCGGCAAAAATTCAGACGAGGTGATTATTAACTTTAGTATGAAAAAGGCCAGAGGGCAAGCCTGGAATTTTGCAGAAAGTTTGCACACTGCAGAGGGTGATGAACTGAATTTGCGAATGCAACGAACAGATGCTGTACTAACCGAATTGGCACAACGAATACGAAAACCTAAATGGAAAGTAACGCAGTATGTGCTTAAAATCCTGGCTATGTTTGAAGAAAAAAATATAGCCAGAGTAATTGAGAAAATGCAAAAATAAAGGCAGTAGAAGTGGTGGTAAAAATAATTAGCACCTTTGGCGCCCTATTTCATTGTAGATGATTGCACCCAAAAGTTTTTATCAAGAAAACATACAAGCGTTTAGTTCCAACTTATCAGAAATTCGAAAAAAGGATCTTCGCTTTTCCCTGTTTCGTTTTTCCCTGATTTTAGTTTCAGCATTTTTTGGTTACCAATACCTGAAAGAATATGAACCATGGTGGCTACTGGCCATGCTGGCAGGTATCGTGGCTTTTACTGCTGCGCTATTTGCACACCTTCGATTGCGAAAACTAAAAAGAAGAACTCAGGCGATAAAACAGGTAAATGAAGATGAGCTTCAATATCTGGGTGGAAACCTAAGCGCTTTTGACAATGGCGCAGAGTTTAAAAACAGTCAACATTTATTTTCGAATGACTTGGATTTGTTTGGACCACATTCACTTTTTTCACACCTCAATCGTACCAGTACTTTGGGCGGTAAGCAACTGTTGTACTCTGAACTTGTGGAGCCAAAACTACAGGACGTAGAAGCCAAGCAGGCAGCCATACATGAGCTAGCTATGAAGCCCAAATGGCGCCAAAAATTTGCAGCAATAGGCAAAGAGGTAGAAGAGAATGAGCAGGCGGCTAAGGTTTTGAAATATTGGTTAGAAACTGATGGACAATCAAAATGGCTTGGCTCAAAATGGTTGTTGTACGTCTTAGCATTATTAAGTTCGGGCCTCCTTATCCATTGGATGATTCAGCCTACTATTCAAAATTTTAACTGGTTTACTTATGCTTTTGGGTTGAACTTACTCTTAGTGTTTAGTCAGTTTAAGGTCATCAAAAAGGAATACGAACTACTAAATAAGGTTTCTAAAACCCTGGGAATGTACAGTGAGCTGCTGGGAATGATAGAGGAACTAAAAGTAGAAAGCAGCTACCTGATACAACAAAAGGAAAAGCTGGAGTTGGAGTCGCAAAAAGTGAGTACTGCCCTCAAGAAACTATCACGATTGATGGATGGTTTTGACCAATTGAATAATGTAGTGGCTTTGGTTCTTACCAATGGATTGTACCATTATCACCTACATGTACTCAATGGGCTATATGATTGGAAACGAACTTTTGGCACCAAAGTTTTTTCATGGATAGAAGTATTGTCCGAGATAGATTACCTGAACAGCCTTGCAAATTTCAATTTCAATAATCAGGATTTCGTGTATCCCAAACTTTCTACTTCTCCGGTTTTTAAAGCCAGTCAACTAGGGCATCCGCTTATCAATTCTACCAAAAGGGTGGATAATGATATCGCCTTTGACGAGTTCAATTTTGTGGTACTTACGGGTAGCAACATGTCGGGTAAGAGTACCTTTTTACGCTCTATGGGTGTCAATCTTATTTTGGCAAAAATGGGAGCACCTGTTTGCGCCAGGCAAATGGAATTTTATCCATTTAGGTTATTGAGTAGTATGAAGCTGGCAGATTCCTTAGATCGGGATGAATCTTATTTTCAGGCTGAGGTAATTCGATTGCGAAGTATTAAGGAAGTGCTGGAAACCAATGAGCGCTGCCTGCTATTGTTGGATGAAATATTGCGCGGAACCAACTCGGATGATAAGCGAAAAGGCACACGCCTGTTTATGGAAAAAGTAGCTCAGTACAATTCCATAGGTGTAGTGGCCACGCATGACATTGATATTGCCGAACTGGCCTCACAGCAAAAAGGAGTTTTTAACGCCAAGTACTTTGAATCAAAGGTAGTGGGGGGGGAATTGCACTTTGATTACCACTTGCGCGATGGTATTTGCACCACTCCTAATGCTACTGAGCTGATGCGGAGAAATGGGATAATTTAGATGTTTTCCTTTATTGAATAATAAGTGATTTGGTCATCAACTCGCCATCCGTAGAAACGCGAACTTGATACAGTCCTTTTGCTAAATCAAGGTTTAGTTGAATAGCTCCGTTGTTACTGTATTCACCTGAATAAATTCTGGCACCATTCACGTCCATTATTTCAACCAAGGCTTTAGAATAACCATTCGTCAATTCCAGATTTACTGCACCGCTAGTAGGATTGGGGTAAATGCTCAAACCGTTATTTAACTCATTTTCAAAAAGACCAATACCTGTTACCGTAAGGCAGGATGAAGTATCTGAGCAGCCATTTTGGGTAACAATAACGGCATAATCGCCATTGGCACTAGCGGTATAAATACTAAAGGTGTCGCCTGGTAAAATCGCAAAACCATTGCTGCAGTCTACCCATTGGTATTTTGCTCCTGTAGCTGCGGCCGATAATCTAGCACCACTTTGAAGTACATTGGTATTTACTTTTTTGATGCTTACGGTTACCGATAATAAAGAGTCGCAACCACCTGCGGTTTTCAGGGTATCACTGTAGGTTCCGGATGCTGTCCATACATGATTTCCGCTGGGCGAAGTATAAGAAACACAAGCGCTATCGGTAATTTGAGTTACTACCGAACTGCCACCCACCACAGTTAGCGATTTGCCCGCTACCCAATTGGAAGTATTTCCGGTAAGCGCAAAATTTGCAAGGGTTCCGTTGTTGGTTCCTGCTTTGTCTGTCAATGTGGTTTCTGTTGGGTTTGCCCCACCGGCTATCCCTTGATTGAAATCATAATAAGCAACCAAGCCGGTAGTAGCCATGCAAAATTCATTATTCATATTGCTTGAAATTTCGGTGGCGGTACGTGCTACGTTCCAAATGCGCAATTCGTCAATGGTGCCTTCAAAAATTCCGGTTCCATCATTTCTGCGACCTATGTAAATAGGGCTTGAGGCGGTGTTTACAGCCACAGTGGTATTTTGAGATACTTCTAGAATACCATCTATATACATGGCAAATTTGTTGGTGGCCGTGTGATCATACGTAATAGCTACATGGTGCCAATTTCCGTCTGCAATAGATTGTGTACTATTAAACCCATTGCCACCTACTTCCATTCGGAGCTTACCAAAGTTGATTATGTTTAGGGTAAATCTTGTGCCCACCACCATGGTTCCATAGTCTACCAATACGCGCTGCGAACTAATACTATTAGAAGTTTTTACCCACAATTCAATAGTTCTGTTAGCGCTACCTATTGGGCCGGGGTTTACTGTTTTTATAGTGTCATTAATACCATCAAAGTGCAAGGCATTTTGCGAAAAGCCAAGAAAGCTAACTAAGGCAAATAGTAATGTAAGATTTGATTTCATATGGGTGAGGTTTTTTATTTGGGTTACTACATTTTGTTGGCAAAAATATTTAATAAAAGATTCGGCCTTATACCGCTGGCTTTTTTTCATGTAGCGAATAGAACCACCGCAGGAGGAAGCAATTTTATTTCTTTTCTTTTTTGCACAAAATCCACCAAAATTTTAAACTGGGTTTGTTTGTAGGATTGTGTGCCGGTTCCTCTATTTCTATGGCATCTATCAAACCATAGTGTCCAAATTCATTCTCCACTATTTTCTTGTCATAGTAAAATAATTGCAGGCCATACTTTAATTGCAGCTTATCCTTGCCTTGCTTTTCAGCTTCTATATAGCTAGGTGTATTTTTAGAAACTGCCACAAAAACCATATACCCATTAGGCGAAAGTTGCTTGTAGCAATCGCTTAGCAACTTTTTTCTCGCGGCTTCATCTAGTAGATGTATTAGCGCATAGCAAAAAATACCATCGTAGGATTTATTGTCAAAGGGCATAAAACGAACATCGCCATGATGCACAGTGATGTTGGTACCAAATTGCTTTTTAGCAATTTCAATAGCTGTTTTCGAAATCTCAATACCTGTCACCTTCATGCCCTTGCTGGCAAAGGGTGGTGCATTTCGGCCATAGCCATACCCAGGAATGAGGATTTCTTTCAGTCCTTTTTCTTGGAAAAAGTTGGAAGTAGATTCAGCACAATCGGTAGGTTCAAAACCCCACATGCTTTGGTTATTTCTAAAGCTTAGTTCCCAAAATTCTGTCATAGGGGTTTATTAAAAGATTGGTTTTTCTAAGCAGCAAATGTATTTACCAAAGCGACTATCAGAGCTTGATATTACTTCGCTACAAAGAGGTATGTCTGTGTAAATTAATGTAAAAGTGGTGAATTAACTTTTCAAGCCAAGCTAATATCCGATAGCTTTGTAGTATGAGCATTTCTTTAAGCAAATTCAACTTTTCTATAGTGGTAGCACTAATGCTAGCAGTGCTGAGCCTTTCGGCAAAAGATACAGAGCAACAGAGCCGTATGAAGGTAGCCCTGCGCAAAATAGGGCATGAATTGCTGCTGAGTACCGGTGATAGTACTTCGCGGGTGTTGCCAGTAGTAAGAACTAACAATAGTTATGAACTTAGTTTTGAAACGGAGTTTGAGTTTCTACCCGATGAATTAGTGTTTTTATTCAAAAGCATTTTGGAGGAAGGAAATATGGCAGAGAGCTATTTGGCCGAGGTGCTTGACTGCGAAAGCAAGGAGGTGGTGTACAGTTATGAATACAGCGATGCAATCGTAGACGGACCTTTGCAGTGTAAAGGAAGGTTGCAGCCAAAAGGATGTTACACCGTGGTTTTTACTATTTATGAATATCCACCTAATCCACATACCCTGCTTTCTACCGAAAGTAAAGCGGCCTCTGCCGCACCGCAGGGTTTTTTACCTATGGCGGTTTCTATTATTTTGGTCATTATCATTTCTGCTCTTTGGCTTTTTTATAGAAAAAGAGAAAGTGTGGCCCTTAATACAAATGTAATAGCTCTAGGTGCTTATGGTTTTGATACCCTAAATATGGAGTTATTGCTAAGGAATGAAAAAACAGAATTGACCTCCAAGGAATGCGACCTTTTACAATTGCTTTATGATTCGGCCAATAACACTATTGAGCGCGACACTATACTCAACAAGGTGTGGGGAGACGAAGGCGATTATGTAGGCCGTACATTGGATGTGTTTATCTCGAAACTGCGCAAAAAGCTGGAAGCAGACCCCAATCTAAAAATTGTGAATGTACGTGGAGTTGGCTACAAGCTGGTGGTGAATTCGTAAATCACAAAAATCCTCTATAGCTTTTTTTTATCTGGCATTTCAAATGCAGCCTAGCCAGCTGATCATCTCGCTGAGTATGACCCTTATCATTTTGATACCGCTTCATTTTCTGGAGCTTTGGAAAGCGATAAACTTTAATAAAGAAGTTTAAAAAATTAATGTGCCATGAAAGTAAGTTGGAAAATAATAGCCGTCTTTTTTATTGCTGCCATTATTGGGTTTCTGGTATGGTATAAATATGCACATTCCATGGAAATTGCTAAACCCTTTGAGATCAACAGTCCTCAATTGGAGCAAAAAGTATTAATAGCCACCCAGGGCAGCGAGTATAAAGGAATATTGGTTGACGACCTAATTGGCAGGCTAAAAGATAGATCTGTTTATATAAAAGTTGTTGATGTATCCGCCTTACCCCTAATTGAAGTGGATGATTATACGGCCATTGTAGTGATACATACTTGGGAGATGCAAAAACCGCCTGCGGTTGTAGAGCAGTTTTTAAAGCAATCAAAAAACCTGGGAAAGGTAGTGGTGCTGACCACCGCTGGAGGAAGCGATGCATCTATGGAAGGTATCGATGCTATAAGTTCCGAATCTGTAATTAGTGAAATTCCTGATGATGTAAATCAACTTATGTCTAAACTGGAATTGCTGTTATAAAAAATCCAATCCTTTACAGGCTGTATTCAACTTTTAAATACTCCTTAAAGCCTACTTTGAATAAAATTTAGTAGCAAGGCTTTTAAAAAGGCCCGGCCAGTTTCCGTTTTTACCGTAATCTTTACCCAGCCTTACGATAACCAAGTTCTCTTTGGGATTTACATAAATATATTGACCTAAAATACCCTGCGCCATATAAGAACCTTCTTCGGGACTAAGCCACCACTGGTACTGATAGTACGAAACCCCATTGCTAGTATCTACTTTGGTAGATTGCTCTACCCAACTTTTCGAAATTATTTGCTGGCCATCCCAATTTCCTTCGTTTAAATAAAGTCTACCAATTTTCGCAAAATCTACAGCTCGTGCATTTAGGCAACAGAAGGTTTTTTCTATTCCATCTTTCTTAGTATCGGTACTCCAGGTGGCATCGTATTGCATTCCCAGCGGTAGCCATATTTTTTCTTCTAAATACTGGGCTATCGGTTTTTCTTTTAATGCTGCCTGCAGCACAAAGCCCAAAAGCTGAGAGTCTCCGCTGCTGTAGCTAAAGTTTTCTCCAGGTTCATTTTTGAGTTTAAACTTTCCGATTTCTTTTGGCAGATTGGTGCCATAGTAAATGCTGGCAGCTTGCCCAAAAGGGTTCACATAACTTTCGTTGAATTCAATGCCCGAAGTCATATTCAACAAATCCTCGATCGTTACTTTCTCCAAACCATTAGCCCTAAGCTCGGGCAAATAATTGGTAATAGGCTCTTGTACTGATTTGATAAAACCATCATCAATAGCACAACCAATTAAAATAGAGGTAACGGATTTTGCCATCGAAAAGGAGTTTACAATGCTTTGTTCATCATACTTGGCAAAGTAATTTTCATACAGAATAGTGTCATTTTTAATGACCATAAAGGCCACCGTTTTATTAGCCGTAAGATAATCTTCAAAGGACAGTCTCTTTTTCTTTTTACCACTGCCAATGGTAAGCGAATCAGGGATGTGAGACTCTTTACTCTTGTAAAAGGAAAAATAGCTCGAGTCGTTTCCTATAGTGTGTGAAGGAAATACTTTGTAGTCTGTGATATTTGGAAAGTTATACCATACAAAGCGGCCTAGCTTGCAAGAAGACAATAGAAAACTACAAAGGATTACAATTAGGATGTTGTTTAGTTTCATCGATTATTGGCGGTTTTATAGGGAAGTGCTTTTTAATATCTATTGAGATAGTCAAATATAAACTTCTCAAGATGCTGCAAGATAATATAGGATGGAATTGAAAACTTGAAATAGGCTCCACACCTTATCTATGCGCAAAGGCTTGTACACATTCCGCCCATGGTAACAACAACTTAGTTATCTACTGATATTGCTTTACCCTATTATGTAGTTTAGCCAATATAGCGCCCTGATGGTTTGCTTCTTATTGGTTAATTAAATTATTAAAGTCTGTAGTACATGATTAGTTATACTAAACAAATCGGCCTGATAGCCTTGGCTATGGTTGCATTAAGCTGTGCCGGGCCAAACAGTGAAAAGGCCAATGAGGCTAAAGCTCATAAGTATGCTTATCTGCTGGATAAAAATCCTGATTCGCTCAGTTACATAGAATTGTACAATAGGGCCCTGAATCTATGGGAAATTCCTTTTGAGGAAATCGATTGCGAAACACATTTTGGAAAGGCGCATATACTGGTTACGGGCCCCAAGGATGCTCCACCATTGGTGCTATTACATGGCATGAATGCCAGCTCTACTATGTGGTACCCCAATATTGAATCTTTATCTAAAGATCATCGTGTATATGCCATCGATTTTTTGCTGGAAGTAAACAAGTCTGGCAGCAATGATGAGGCCGAGGAAACCTCTGATATAATGAATTGGTATCAAGAAGTTTTTAGCTGTTTGGGTCTTAAAGAGTTTAGTATAGTTGGGGCTTCGCGTGGGGGATGGCTGGCCACTAAGATTGCGCTTGAAAATCCTGAACAAATAAATAAGTTGGTGCTGCTTAGCCCTGCTCAGGCTATTATTTGGATACCTCCCAGCCAAAAAATGCTTACCAATATTATATACACGGTACGTCCTAATCGTGAAGATTTGCGAAAGTCTTTGGAGTCGCTTTCCCATAATGTAGATACCATTAGTCAATTGTATATAGACCAATATTACCGGGCTACCACACAGGCCGAGCTCAATAGCTCCATCTTTAAAATGCAACCCTTTGATGAGGATGAATGGGCTAGTCTTGCGATGCCCGTATTGCTACTTATAGGCGATCATGATTTTATCAATAATGAAAAAAGCATCGAGCTAGCTCAAGAGAATATTCCGAATGTGGAAACAGCTACCATTAGCCGCGCGGGTCATTTTCTTTCTATAGATCAGGCAGCGGAAGTAAATAAGAGGCTAGAGGCTTTTCTTGCCAAGTAATGAGCAATTGCTACGCATACTAGGGTGAAGCATTGTGTGCAAAAAGCTTTATGTAAGCCCACACGGCAGCACAGTGTAGATGGCCTTTACTAATAGTGACTGGATAGCTCCTCTACCACGGTTAACTCAATCGATGGGTAGTTTGCCACTGTGTGGCGACTGAGTGCTTATTTCCTATTTTTACCACTCGCGCTAATAAAAACTTGAATGCTATGACTGTTTTTGACAAGGTAAAATGGGTATTAGGAATCTTGGTGGTTTTCTTTCTTATCGTTTCCACCAATCTTATCGACAGTAAGAATTTTGCAAAAGTGAAAGAATCGGTAGGGGCTATCTACGAAGATCGATTGGTAGCCAAAGATTTGGTGTATGAACTTTCATTGTTGATTCAGGAAAAGGAAATTGCCTTAGCAAAATCAGATTCCAGTTTTTACGATAGAAGGGTAGCGGTGGTAAATAACGAAATTCAGGATTTGCTCGTAAGTTTTTTAGAAACGAAGCTTACCAAACCAGAAGCTGTTGTTTTTCATGATTTAGAATCTAATTTACAGAAACTACAAACAGACGAGGCCAATTATAATGCCTTAGATGCAGAGGGTAAGGTGCTAGCCGAAAAGCACCTTGATGAGGTGAAGAAAAATTTACATGAGCTCTCAAAAATTCAGATGGAAGAGGGGCGTAAACAATTGTTTATTAGCAAAAAAGCTATGGACAGCGTGGAGCTGTTTACCCAAATGGAAATTTTCTTTCTAATTATTCTTGCCATTGCTATTCAAATCATCATCCTCTACAACCCAAAGCCTAGTAAAGATTAGGTTTTTTTGGTTTGAGTTAAAAACACATTATTAGGCTGTGTGTTGATTTTGTGAGACGCAGCATTTCAAATGCAGCGTAGCGGGTAGCACGGATTTCAAATCCGCGCTAGCGGGTTTTAATTTCTTAATTCATTTTTAAATAGTTCAGCCAGTTTTTTTCTCTTTCCTTCGTCCATTAATATGGCTTGCAACCAGGCTTGAGGTTGCTCAATTGCGCTTTCTTTTTCTTTGTCTCGGAATTCTATGAACTCAGAAAAGTCATACCAATTCTTGCTGTGAATATGTTGTAACGCATATACTGCCATTTCTCCATTTGTTGCTCCAGAAAATGGACAAGTATGTACTTTGGTTTCGTTGGTGTCAGAAAGTATTCCTATAAGGAAATCGGTCAGTCTAGATGTGTCTTGTTTCGCCAACTTTTTCCAATTGTCACTACTGAAAACTAATGGGTTATAAGATGGACTCATTTCGTCATACATAGACATATTATCAGAAACATATTGCCCACCTCCTAAGCACCCTCCTTGCTCGAATACAATCAAACTCCACAAAACTTCAATAGAATCTATCTGTTGCAATCCATGAGGAGCTAATTCAATTTGCCTAGCCCCTGAAGTAATTAAATTCTCATCAGATTGGATTTGGTATGAAATCAAAGTCAGAAAAAGAAATAGAATTTTCATAGTATAATGATATTTCAGCTTGGGCACAACTAAGGCTAACCATATAGTTGTTTATATCCCCTATATATTT
>JAUICR010000278.1 GCA_030427785.1 Bacteroidia bacterium
AGAAATCTCCGCCACCTAAGAAGGGAGACTTAGCTTCCATTGATACAGTATCGGTCATGTTAGTAATAAGCGTAATTGTATCTGGCAATACCTCCCATACTGGGTACACGGTAAAACTTACAGAAGTTATTAAAGTATCATTGATACTCGCCAAGTTATTGGCACTAGGCTCTATATACGCATTCAAAGTATAAACTCCTGGAACTGAAAGATCAACAGGTGTTCCAATTAAGGTCATTGTAGCCAGAGGAGCTAAAGTACCTGTGTTCACAGTAATGGTTCCATTAGTATTAACAGGCCCGGTTACTTCATACTTGGCTACCAATGGTGTGGTAACAAAATTAGCAGCAGTACCGATAACATTCTGAACATCCAGAGTAATGGTATCATTTACGCGTAAACACTTTCCGTTTTTACTAAAGTCTCCACTTATCAAAGCTAAGTCTTCGGCAACCGGAGTATATTCATCAGCACCTATATCTACAATAGTAGACGGTGATTGAGGACGGGTATCACCATCAACATCCACAAGAATTCCAACTGAATTATCACCTACATCATTACAAGTACCTCCAAGTACGTGCAGGTCCGTTAGTGAAACATATTGTGGATCACCTTCTACCGAGTTGGCATTAAAGGCTGGCTTAGCCAAAACCCATGCAGCTAAATTTGAATGGTTACCACCATGATTAGCAATGTTGGTTCCTGCCGTGTAATATGCATTGTAATTCAAGGTAAAATTAGAGTCTGGCTCTGTAAGGATATAGATAGCCGGACCTGTTCCATCATTTGTAATCAGATTATTTCTTACGTCTATATCGCTAAATGGAATAGAACTGCTTCCAGTAAGGTACATACCATATGAGCTTCCATCGATAGTATTATGGAATACATCCATATAATTATTTCCATACATGTACAAACCGTAGCTACCATCAGAATTAAACATATTGTTGCTTATAGTAGATACTTTAGTAGGGCTACCTGTATAGCGATTGGTATAATAGGAATACATTCCGTAGGTATTAGCCTGCTCTACCGTATTGCCTGTTACGTTAATCATTCCATTGTAATACATGTAGAATCCATAACTGGCAGTATTTCTCAAAGCTGAGATATAGTTATTCATAAGGTTCACAGAATCTATATAGTAACAACGAATTCCGTAGTAGTACTGATCCTGGAAATCACAGTCTGTTATACTAATACCATTGGTCCTAGTAGTTGTACCTATCCCGTAAGCCGAGAAACCGTAATAATTACCAACAAACTTACAGTCGTTCACACTCAAGTGCTCCGTATTAGCTCCTGAACCACTTACTGAGGTCCCAGAGGAAGATGCAGCCATTACAGCCGTTGCAAACCCGGTTCCATTAGGATCTCCCATAAAGTAACAACCATCAAAACTGATATTATCAGAACCGTTGTGCAGCCAAACAACATAGTTTCCACCGTTATTATCTACATATAAATCGTTGAAAATAAGATTTGCAGCTCCATCTATATCGATGGCAGCCGTTTGGCTATTGGCCACAATAGAATCTCCATAATTGGCGGCACCATTGAAGGTAACTGTATTAGTAGCACTAGAACCAGGAATAGCTCCAATGGTAATGGCATTATGAACACCTCCATTCATGTTGAAAACAACAGGGCCAGAAATTCCACAACCTGTTACTATGGCTATCGCTGAATCTAATGTTGGGAAATCTGTAGGTCCAGGTGTTCCTCCAATAGTATAGGTACCGCTTAAAGGCAATGTTGCACAATTAGTACAGAAAATAAATGGCCCCATCAATGGTGGTGCTCCTGGTAAAGAAGATGTACAATTCATCGTTAGGTAATACTCATAACAGGTTAAAGGACTTAAACCTGTCATCACACTACTGGTATCGCCCAGTGGAACTACAGTAGTACCCAAAGGCGCTTGAGATGCCTGCTTATAGCCAAGTGGCCCCCACTCTATGGTTACACCCGCTACATTGGGTTTCCATACGGCAGTTCCTTTATTGTGTGCAATATTTACTGTACCAATTCCACTCAACCCTGTACATGGCAACGAAACAAACTCATAGGCTCCTATATCAGGATTCGTTCCTCTTGTCATCCCATCTATATCCACAGTATTGTACATACTATAGTCAATACCTGAGGCATCTAATACAGCCGACTGTGGACGGAAATCGCCAAGAAATGTACTTATAAAATAAGGATTGGAATAGCTGGAATTCATATCAAAACCCGTGGCTGTTTGCCATCCTGACAAAGTAGAATGTCCACCGCCAGAATAACCTACATCAAAATTGGAAACTTCTGAATAATAGGCATTGTTATTAATAACACTGGTTGAGGCCGTACCATTCATGTAAAGCAAAGTGGCAACTCCTCCTGCATCTCTATCTAAATAGAAAATATTGTTAGAGATTTCGCTATCAGTAATGGTTCCTAATACATACATACATCTTGTAATACGATTAGTAGCTGTAGTGTTAGGATCATACATCGCAATGGTGTTATTGATCACTTTGGTATTATTCATCGTATTTGGATAAAGCCCGTACTGAGTACCACCACTTTCAAAATTGTAAATCAAATTATTGGCTACAATACTAGGATCAGATGCCGTACCATTGAACTGACCCATGTACATACCATAAACTGAGCTCGTAAGATTTTTATTTTGAGCTAATGGATCATGAATTCGATTCCCAATGATATGAGCACTTGTAGAGGCGTAATTGTAAATACCATAGCTAGTAGTAAGATTAGTTCTGAATGGCCTTGACACATCATTGCCTTCTACCGTAATGTGATCGTTATAATAATTATACATACCATAGTATCTATAATCTCGTATTATATTATTACTTATTACATTGTAATTGGCAGAATCACTAGACTGTCCGTTACATACCATTCCATAATAACCTCCTACTACAGTATTGCCTTCTATCGTATTATAATTACCACTCGGACCATTGGTGCTCGTTGCAAAATCTGAATTCACACCGTTTATAACGAAGTTGGCAAAGTTGGAAGAAGTAGAGGCCGTATCACCTTGTAAAAAACAATTTCTTACCGTGTTATAATTAGCGTCATCTGTTAGTCTGATAGTCATACCATACTCGCCCGAGGCACTACCCAAGGCATTCACACGTAGGCTATCAATAGTCAAATAATCTGTTCCCTTCAAAGTCAATGTAGCTCTATCGGTACTTGATGTAGATAAATAACTAATACTTGCGCCATTACCGTTTATAGTAACTGTATTAGTGGAAGACCCTCCCACTATACTACCAAATTCTACCTGCTCGTAGGTAGCTGCATTTGGATCTACATTTACCGTTACCGGTCCGGTTATACCACATACATTAAGCGCAAGCGCCAATTGGGTAAAAGAGGTAAAATTGCTAACCGAATAAGGCAAACCTGGGTTCAAAGTGTAAGTCCCGGAAATACTGCCCGGACAACCCGTTGTAATAGTAATAGGCCCTGCTATAAGGCTTGTTCCTACCGGCACACAATTAGCCCACACATATATATCGTAAGACGTTAACGGCTGTAATCCGGTTACCACTTTGAAGGTATCACTGGCAGCAACCACAGTACCCGTACCCTGGGTAAAACCAGTAGGTCCCCATTCTACTGTAAAGGCCGTTCCGCCA
>JAUICR010000031.1 GCA_030427785.1 Bacteroidia bacterium
CTCCAAATTCAAATGTTTTTTGAGGTGTAAAATAGGGTTGCAGGCTCCATTCTGCAGTTGCAAAATTTTCTAATGTCTTTTTAAAGGCTGAACCACTTATAAATAATTCAGAAGGTTCGCTTTGACTGATTTCACCCTTCAAAGTTTTGAATGCTTCTTCTGCTTTTTCAAAAAGATCATTTAATTTTTGTGCTGCTAGGTCGGTGTTCTTTACCCAAACTACAGTTTTATCGGTAATGTAGTCAAAGAAGCTTTCACGTTTTTCTAGCATTACTTTATTCTCCACATTCGGAATCAGGTTTAGCTTTTTAACCTTATCAATACTCAATTGAGTTTCGATATCAAAAGTTCGAA
Source organism: Bacteroidia bacterium (assembly GCA_030427785.1). Lineage (GTDB taxonomy): Bacteria > Bacteroidota > Bacteroidia > Flavobacteriales > Schleiferiaceae > Owenweeksia. Next base: position 355 of record JAUICR010000031.1, read on the forward strand.
TGCTTTCCACTTCATCCCCAAAAAACTCGATACGATAGGGTTGATCATGCGAAAAGGAAAATACATCTACAATTCCACCACGCACTGAAAACTGGCCTGGTTCTACCACAAAATCTACTCGCTCAAAATGATATTCAAAAAGAGTTTCGTTTAAAAAATCAATCCCCAGCGAATCATTATCCTTAATGGTAAGAGTATTGGCATTTAATTGTTTTCGAGTAACTACCTGCTCAAATAAAGCATCCGGGTAGCTTACAATCATAGCCGGCTTTTTACGGCTATTTATTCGGTTCAGTACTTCGGCTCGCAGCAATATATTGGCGTTGTCTGTTTCTTCCACCTGATAAGGCCTGCGATAGGAGCCTGGGTAAAAAAACACATCTTTATCGCTGGTAATTCGCTCAAGGTCGTTCAAAAAATAAGCAGCCTCTTCCTTATCAGTAAGTATGAATAAATGTGGTTTATCAGAGTGTAAAAAAGAGGCAGTAGCAGCCAAAGAGGTAAAAGATCCTGTAAGACCTTTTAAATGTGCTTTTGCTAAGGGTTTTTCTTGAAAAAAAGTAGCGATTTCTTTAAATCGAGAATCGTTGAGGTAATCTATAAAAAAGTCGTTGCTCGTTTGGCTCATGTGTAAAGTACAAAACCACCCATCTCGATTTTTTCGGGAGGGCGGTAAATTTTTGGCGAAGATAGGTTAAGTTGTTTTTCTTAACCTTATAGGGATGCTTGCTGTAGTCTATGATTTCTTTACAATCGTACTAGCAGCCTGAGCTTCGGGTAGCACCAGTACGTCTGCAATATTTACATGTTTGGGCCGAGTAGCCATAAAGTGCACTAGCTCTGCTATATCCTCTGGCTGCAAAGCTTCATAACCTTCATATACATTCTTTGATTTTAGGACATCACCCTTGAATCGAACTAGAGAGAATTCAGTTTCTACCAATCCGGGAGCTATTTGCGAAACCTTTATTCCATCCTGATTAAGGTCGATTCGCATACCCTGGCTTAGGGCATCTACTGCCGATTTTGAAGCGCAATACACATTTCCATTGCCGTACACTTCGCGGCCAGCTATAGATCCAATATTGATGATATGGGCACCATCATTTTTTTGCATCAGCGGCAGCACGGCTTTGGTTACATATAAAAGACCCTTTACGTTAATATCAATCATTGCATCCCAATCTTCTTCTGAGCCATCTTTGATATTTGAAAGACCGTGGGCGTTTCCTGCATTATTTATTAGCAAATCAATACTTCTCCAATTAGCTTCTAAAGATTGAACGGCTTCAAAAACTGATTTTTTCTCGCGTACGTCAAATGTTAAGGTGGTAATTTCGGTGCTGCCTGCCAGTTCGGTTTTTATCTCATTTAGGCGGTCTTGCCTTCTACCACAAGCAATTATTCTGAAACCATTTTTTCCTAACTCAATAGCTGTGGCTCTACCTATACCCGAAGTGGCTCCTGTAATAAACGCTGTTTTCATTCTTCAATATTTGAATTGCGAATATCTCAAAATAAAAAGGAGCTCTTCATTTTTGAAGAGCTCCAAATTAACACAAATTACAACCACTAGAATTCTTATTTAATGAGCCAGTGTCCAAAGTTTGGAAATACGTCCTACGCCTGTGGTATAATGTACCACGTACGTGGCGGGTGGGAGGTGACCTAAATTGGCAGATATTTCTCCGGCAATATTAGGTCTGAGTTCAGCCACCTGCTGCCCGTTCATGTTGGTAATTAGCACTTTCTCAATTTCATCATCGGTATTGATATTAAGTGCTCCGCTACTTGGGTTGGGGTACATTTCAAAAGTTTCAACTTTAATTTCATTTTCAGAAAGATGCCTCACGGGTATGCTACTGACACACCCACAGCAAGCACCTGGAAAATAACAGATGGTTCGACAAGAACTGATTAATGGCTGGTCAACAATAATCACACATTCGGGCAGTCTTATGGATTCTTCTAAAAGCAGAATATTGAAGGTGGTTATTTTTCCAGGTCGTATTTCTATTTCCTGATACACTTCGGTGCTCAGTCCTATGCACGATCCTTCTACAGTGTAGGTGCCGGCAGGTAGCGGGTTGATGTGATACATACCATCTATGGTAGAAATTCCACCTGCTACGATTTCTTGTGTAGAATTTTTGATAATGATATCTGCAAATGGAACTGCCTCGCCTGATATCGTTTCATAAACAAAACCTCTAAGGGTTCCTTCCTCGCCTTGTGCATGAGAATAGGCAATGCTATTGCAAAAAATAACGAAGCCTGAAAGCAAAAAAATAAGCGTTTTCATAATTGTAGATTTTAAATTAAAAAATGGAATCATTTAAAATCGGCAGGCCTGCCAGAAGAAAAATATTTTAGGGTTCCTTTAAACTATAGAACCCCGAAACGCAAAATGGTTGTATGCTTTGAATAATCTTAGCAAAAAAAAAATCCCCACGGCTACAATTTTGAGCCGTGAGGATTATTGAAAATAATAATGTTGTTTAGTTCTTATACTCTTCCATAAAGGCTTCGGCCTTCTCCACCATTTTTGAGCTTCCACAAAAGAAAGGTACACGCTGATGCAATTCGGTTGGTTCCAAATCCATGATTCTTCGGTATCCATCTGAGGCTTTTCCACCTGCTTGCTCCATAAGGAATGCCATAGGGTTACACTCATACAACAAGCGCAGCTTGCCATTAGGGGCGGTAGTTCCTCTTGGGTATATATAGATTCCGCCTTTCAATAAATTGCGGTGAAAATCAGCTACCAATGAGCCAATATAGCGTGAGGTAAATGGACGATTGGTAGTAGGATCTAGCTCCTGACACCACTTCAAGTATTTTTTTACCCCATCCGGAAAGTGGACATAGTTTCCTTCATTTATTGAGTAAATTTTACCGTCTTCAGGGATGGTCATTTTTGGGTGCGAAAGAAAAAAGGAGCCTATGCCTGGATCATACGTAAATCCATGAACTCCATTTCCTGAGGTGTACACTAGCATCGTAGAGGTTCCGAAAATAAGGTAGCCTGCGGCCACTTGTTTATTGCCCGGCTGAAGAAAATCTTCTAAAACGGCTGGAGTACCCGGCTCACTTACCCTACGGTAAATACTAAAAATAGTTCCTACAGATACATTTACATCTATATTAGAAGAACCATCTAGTGGATCCATCAGCACTACATACTTGGCATCTTTGTGAATTTCCTCCTCAAAAGATACAAAGTCTTCCATTTCTTCTGAGCCTATTCCGCAAATCTCACCACGGTTTTGTAGGGTACTAATAAAAAGATCATTAGCCAAAACATCTAGCTTCATTTGATCTTCGCCCTGCACATTTTCATTTCCTGCAGCACCAAGTATGTTGGCTAGGCCAGCTTTATTTATTTCTTGGTTTACCATTTTGCCCGCAAGGCGTATAGAGCTTAGCAATGCCGTGAGCTCACCTTTAGCGTATGGAAAATCTTTTTGATTCTTAATAAGAAACTCTCCGAGTGTAGTATGTCTTTGCATCCTTTATTGGATTTACGGTTTCCCGCAAATGTAGAATCCCTAGATGATATACGATAGTAGTAGGGGGGATTTTTAGATAAAGGGTTTGGATACAGGGGTTATATGTTGAATGGGCATAGATTATACAGCTGCCAACTGAAAAATCGCAGACTGCCAATTATGGAACTTTTATATTTTACCGTTTATAGTTTTTAAAAGGACCTCATTTTTCACAATTAGCCCATTGGCTTTAGAAACGTGATATCTCTTGTGGTAAAGGAAAATTTTGTCAGGTACTCCAAAATCTCCTGAAGTGACTTCCAGACAAAAATGATGTACTACAATTTCATTTGAATAGTCTTCAAAATCTGAAACAAGAACTCTAGATCCAAAGAAATTGTAGTTTCTAACGAACCATAAATAATCTATTATTTCTTTAGCGTCATTTCCACAAAAGTTAGGCTTTCTAAATGCTCCTATGGTATCACGTTCATTGAGCAGGTCAACATTATTCCGTGTGAAATAACTAGCATTATGAGTTCTGAATTTAATACCTCGCGATCCCACAAATTCGTAATACTTGTCATTTCTGGTTTTATTTACAAATGGAGCATCTTGTGGAGATGATTTGAAAGACCACGATTCGGCTTGGTTTGAATGATTGGTTGAGAGCTCGAACCATTTTTCGCCATTTAAGCTATCAATGCTTACAGTGTTTACATAATAAAGATTGGAGTCGCCTAAGTTTTCGCGGTAAAAGTTGTCAGGATATTTGAAGTTTGAGTAGGCAACACGCATAAGCGAATCATCACTTATTACAATCGAGCTAGGTTCAAACTCAGATTCCATACAATGGTCAGAGCGGTTACCACCCTTTGGTTCTTTCTTACATGAAGTATAGAAGGTGAATACAAATGAGAAAAAAAGGAATAGGTTAAATGACTTTTTCATAACCGAACCTTGTTTAGATTTTATGTTTACTAAACTAGCTTTTAATACATCTAAGGAAAAGTCTTTTTGCTGCCAATTAGTTTTCGATTGAATTTAAGGGTTCAGACAAGCAGTCGGCCTTTTACACTGTGTGAGGATTTTGATCAATACAGCATTTTTACTTATTAAATAGGCTTGGGTCCTCAAAATACAGGTACGCTCCGTACACTCCGCCAATAATTGTGGTAGTTAACATCATACCTATAAACCAAATGGTAAAAACTACAACGGTTTTTAGTAACACTAAAATCACTTTTTGCCTAAAGGTGGAAATATAGACATAGGTCAAGTAAGCAATGGATAATAAAACACTTAGAAACCTGATTTCAAGAGGTAGGTTGTTCATGTAAATTTGAAACGGTAATGTTAGAATACCGATTAAAACAACCTGGCCATAGGCAAAAGACTGAATGATGAGGTGCTCGGCAAAGTTGTAGTGCGAGGATCGAAACAGCCATTTGGCCCCTAAGGCTAAAAAGGGTATCGTGAGGGCAATAATGATGTGAGTATGGGCTTGCGTAAATGTCGTAATCTTAGCAGAGAGTTCGTTGGGCTCTTGGCCGGTAGCATTTCCAATACTATCCTGAATTTCTTCATATACTCCGGTGGTGATCATCAAAAAGGTTTGGACAGTGAGCAAGATTATTGCAAATCTAAAGGGGTGCATGTAGCGAATCGTGTTGCCAGAAAGGTAGTCGTCAAAAACCTTTTTAGGATTAACTGTCATCATCTTTATGGTGTACCACAGGCCTCGGTCAATATTAAAAATGGTGGACCAAAAATGGTTGAGGCTAGTTTTTACAGTAAATCTCTCTACGATAGTTTTTTGACCACAATGCGAGCAAAAGTTATCACTCACTGGATTTCCACAGTTTTTGCATAAAGATGGTGTGAGTTCAGTCATTAAAGTTGGCCTTGTAGATGACGAATGTACTAAAATGAACAACTTGACTATAAGAAGTATATCTCATGTCTTGAATCTAAAATCTAATTACAATCCATAATTTCGCGGCCGCTAAAAAATCATAGGATGATATCAGTAAATGCAATTGGAGTAGAGTTTAACGGGCAAACGCTTTTTAAAGATGTTTCGTTTTCGATAAACGAGAATGATAAAATTGCCCTAATGGGTAAAAATGGCGCTGGAAAATCTACTATGATGAAGATTATAGCCGGAGTGGCCAAAGCCAATAAGGGTAATGTGCATTGCCCCAAGGATGCCGTAATTGCTTATTTGCCTCAGCATCTTTTGACGGAAGATGATTGTACTGTTTTTGAAGAAACAGCCAAGGCTTTCAAGAGCATTTTTGAAATGAAAGCCGAAATGGATCGCCTAAACAAGGAGCTTGAAACCCGCACTGATTATGAATCAGAAGCGTACATGGATATCATCACCAAGGTGACAGAGCTTGGCGAAAAGTATTATTCTATCGAAGATTCTAATTACGATAAAGAGGTAGAAAGAGCTTTAATTGGCCTGGGGTTTAGTCGCGAAGATTTTACGCGTCAAACCAAAGAGTTTAGTGGTGGCTGGCGTATGCGGATTGAGTTGGCTAAAATATTATTACAAAAACCTGATTTGGTTTTATTGGATGAGCCTACCAACCATATTGATATTGAATCGGTAGTGTGGTTGGAGAATTTTTTGGTAAATCAAGCCAAAGGAGTTGTGGTTATTTCGCATGATAAAACCTTTATTGATAATATCACCAACCGTACAATAGAGGTGGCAATGGGAAGAATTTATGATTATAAAGCCAACTATAGCCACTACTTGCAATTGCGAGAAGAAAGACGCGCACATCAACTAAAAGCCTATACCGAGCAGCAAAAATTTATAGCGGATAACATGGCCTTTATCGAAAGATTTAAAGGCACTTATTCCAAAACCAATCAGGTGAATTCGCGCGAGCGAATGTTGGAAAAATTGGAGATTATTGAAATTGATGAAATAGATAATTCAGCTCTGAATTTGCGATTTCCGCCTTGCCAGCGCTCAGGCGATTATCCTGTAATAGCAAAAGGTTTGAGTAAATCTTACGGTGATCATGTAGTTTTTAATGATGCTAACATGACTATCTCTAGAGGCGAAAAAGTGTCCTTTGTAGGTAGAAATGGTGAAGGGAAATCTACCATGATAAAAGCCATCATGGGCGAAATTGATTTTGAAGGCCAATGCGCTTTGGGTCATAATGCCAAGGTGGGCTACTTTGCTCAAAACCAAGCTTCTTTGTTGGATCCCAACCTAACGGTATTTCAAACGGTAGATGCCATTGCCAAAGGAGATATTCGCACCCAGATTAAGAACATCTTAGGTGGTTTTATGTTTTCGGGAGATATGATAGATAAGAAGGTTTCCTTTTTATCGGGTGGTGAAAAAACCCGGTTGGCCATGGTGAAGCTATTACTCGAACCCGTAAATGTTCTGATACTGGATGAGCCTACCAATCACTTAGATTTAAAATCTAAGGACGTGCTTAAGCAAGCTTTGATGGCTTTTGATGGCACTTTGATTTTGGTTTCGCACGATAGAGATTTCCTTTTAGGTTTATCTCAAAAAGTATTTGAGTTTAAAGACAAAAGGGTGATTGAGCACTTTGAAAGTGTGGATGAATTTTTGGAAAGAAATAAGATCGAAAATCTGAAGCAGATTGAGCTTGTGGGGTAGATTGAAATTTATTTTCAAAAAAAATATTGATGAGCGAAGGATTTAGAAAGTAGTGCTGTCTAAAGAGGTATTCTAACAAAACGTAACAATACCTTGAAAAAAATAACACTTGCTTTTTTAGCGCTCATTTTAGGGGCTAATGCCTATGCCCAGAACTTCTATGATTTGGGCTCTATTCAAACAATTAAAATCGTATTTGCCCAAAGTAATTGGGATGCACTCTTGGATGCCGAAAAGGCTGGAGCTGATGGCTACATTATGGCTCAGAGTGTGGAAGTGAATGGAGTTGTATTTGACAGTATAGGGGTAAAATACAAAGGGAATAGCACATATAATGCTAATCAAACTAAGAACCCTTTTCACATTGAACTGGATACCTATAAGGATCATATCTATGAGAATTATACCGACATAAAGCTGAGCAATGCGTACAATGACCCTTCTTTTATACGTGAGGTATTGTCCTACCAGATACTTAGACAGTATATGGATGCACCGCTTTCTAATTATGCTAATGTCTATGTAAACGGAACCCTGATTGGCCTTTATAGTAATTCTGAGTCAGTAAGCAAGAAGTTTGTACAAAGTCGTTTTTACTCTAAAAATAATGCAAGAGTAAAATGCAACCCACCTGCAGGAGCCGGGCCCAGTACTACTAATTATCCCAATCTGGTGTACTTGGGTCAGGATAGCACCAACTACTATGATGCATACGAAATGAAATCAGATGCAGGTTGGAAAGAGTTGATTAGTCTTTGCGACACCCTACAAAACAATTTAGGAAGTATTGAGGAAATATTGGATGTAGACAGAGCATTGTGGATGCTGGCCTTTGATAATATGCTGGTAAATCTAGATAGCTATATAGGAGGATTTGCTCAAAACTATTATCTGTATCGAGATGATAACAAGCGTTTTATTCCCATTGTTTGGGATTTAAATGAGTCTTTTGGTCGCTTTTCAATGACTGGTTCAGGAAACTTAAACAGTACCACAGCTAAGCAACAGATGAGTCATTTGCTACATGTGAACGATGCTAGTTTTCCACTTATTAAGCAATTACTAAGCGTACCTATGTACAAGCGTATGTACCTGGCACATTGCAAAACAATGTTGACTGAAAATTTTAGCAATAACAGTTATTACACCACAGGTCAAACCCTACAGACATTGATAAGCTCATCGGTGCAGGCTGATCCAAACAAGTTTTATACGTATGCAAATTTTCAGAGCAACATCAATTCGGATGTTACAAGCGGTGGTGGTCCAATGGGACAGGCGGCCCCTGGTATTACTAATCTAATGAATGGTAGAAGCACTTATTTGCTGGCGCAAAGTGACTTTACGGCAACTGAGCCTGCCATAGCTTCTGTTGCACCATCCAATCAATATCCTTTGCTTAATGAGACTATTACGATCACTGCATCGGTAACTGATGAGAATGACGTTTATCTAGGTTATAGAACAGGAGTAACATTGCCATTTACTCGCATACAGATGTGGGATGACGGTATGCACAATGATGGTGCCGCTGGAGATCGAGTATACGGAGCTGATGTAAAAATTTCATCTGCTGAGGTTCAATATTACATTTATGCGGAAAACAGCAATATTGGAAAGTTTTCGCCAGTAAGAGCAGAGCATGAATTTCATAGCATTACCGCTGTAGCAGCTATCAACGAGTTGGTGATAAACGAATTTATGGCTGACAACGATAATGTGATTATGGATAAAAATGGTGATTACGAAGATTGGATTGAAATTTATAATACTACCAATGACAGTATATTTTTAGGGGATTATTATCTAACAGATGACGCTTCCGATCCTACTCAATTTAAAATGCCATCTGAATATATTGCAGCCTATGGTTTTAAATTGATTTGGGCTTCTGGTGATACTACTAAGGGTACTGATCATGCTAACTTTAAACTTTCTAAAGGAGGTGAGGAAATTGGTCTGTACAAACAGAATGGAAGCACTTTAGACACGACAGATTATATTCTTTTTAGTACTCAAACTACTGATACCTCTTACGGACGCACATATGATGCTTCGCCCAATTGGATGTTCTTTAGCACCTCTACACCCAATGCTAGCAATGGTACCATCGGCATTGAGGAGTTTGTTACCACAGGGTTGCACTTGTATCCAAACCCATATCAGAATAAGATAGTAATTGAAAACCCAACTGATTTGGAAGCCATGGTTACTGTTTATTCGGCCATGGGGCAGATGCTAGAGAGTTTTACTCTTAATGCTTTTGAGACAATTGAATGGCAAGATAACGGTGCTTCTGGATTAAAGATTTTTTATTTAAAAACTGAAAGATCAAAAGAGGTGCTTCGTGTAGTTAAACGTTAAACAATACAGGTTGTTTTTGGGTTTTAGTTAATGATGGCCGCCTAATCAGAAATGATTGGGCGGTTTTTTTTTTAGATACAAATAGAATTTCAAAGAAGTGTCTCAGAGCGATTGTCCCCCCTTGAGGGGGGCTTCGGGGGGTGATTGTTCTCCAACAAAAACTATGTTCTTCCTGAGTTCGATTTTCTTTCTGGTAACGGCAGGCCCAGTTCAAGCCGTCTTTTCTCTAGTTCGTATTCAATCGTTCCTTGCACATTTCCTAAATCTTCAAAAACAAACCTGTCTACAATTCGAATGGTTTTGTAACCTAGCTTCATCAAATCTTCATCCCGTTTACGGTCAGAGATTATTTTCTCTTCACACGTGTGTGAGTATCCATCTATTTCTGATACTAGGTTTACTTCAGGAAAAAAGAAATCAGCAATGTATCGGTCAATCGACCTTTGTCGTAAACAGCGATAACCGGTTTTTCTGTTTTTGAGGAGCGCGTCCCAAACTATTGTTTCTCCTTTGGTAGGAGCATTGCGATTCTCACGGGCGAAATGCTTTAGGTATTTGTTATAGTGGTGATTGGAGTGCATTGTATGAAAGTAAGTAATTGTTGGGAAAGATTGGGGGAAGGTCACCCCCTTTGCTCCCCCTCAAGGGGGAAATTGGGTAGTGACTAACTCTAGTTTGATGCAGCTTAGAAATGTTAGTGCTTAAATGACTAATGACTTTTGGGCTATCGACTGTCAACTCTGAGCTAAACATTACTTTTGCCGCTCATTTTTTTAAATTAAAAAACCCATGCAACTTACAGACGGACAGTATGAGATTGATGGGGTAAATGTGTTGGAGCTTTGCAAAGAGTATGACACACCCCTTTATGTGTATAACACCCAAAAAATGGAAGCGCAGTATAAACGCCTGACTTCTGCTTTTAAGGGTCGAAAACATAAGATCAACTACGCCTGTAAGGCATTGACCAATATTAATGTTCTCAGATTTTTTAAGAACCTTGGTAGCGGGCTTGACACGGTTTCTATTCAGGAAGTACAAATAGGACTAAAGGCTGGTTTTAAAGCGAAAGACATCATTTTTACGCCCAACGGAGTTTCTTTTGAAGAAATAACCAGAGCGGTAGATTTAGGTGTTAAAATCAATATTGATAACCTAAGTATTCTTGAGCAGTTTGGAGATAAGTACGGAAGTAGCTACCCTGTTTGTGTACGTCTTAATCCGCACATCATGGCGGGTGGAAATCTCAAAATCTCTACCGGGCATATAGATTCTAAGTTTGGAATTTCCATTCATCAAACACGCCATTTGGAGCGATTAGTAAAAAGCTTGAAAATAAAAGTGGAAGGGCTACACATGCATACGGGTAGCGATATTCTGGATGTTGACACTTTTCTTCAGGGTGCCAATTTGTTGTTGAGCATAGCGCATGATTTCAAAGATTTGAAATACATTGATTTTGGAAGTGGTTTTAAAGTGGCTTACAAGCCCAATGATATTTCAACCGATATAGAAGAACTTGGTGAAAAGATGACCAAGCTTTTTGGTGATTTCTGCAAAGAATATGGCCGTGAGCTGGAATTGGAGTTTGAACCAGGAAAATTTTTGGTAAGCGAAAGTGGTTATTTCTTTTGTAAAGTAAATGTGGTAAAACAAACTACTGCTACCGTTTTTGCTGGTGTAGATACAGGTTTGAATCACTTGATTCGCCCAATGTTTTACGATTCCTATCATCATATCGAAAATGTGAGCAATCCAACCGGACGTACCCGTGTGTACACGGTGGTAGGTTACATCTGCGAAACAGACACTTTTGCGAGCGATCGCCAGATAACGGAAATTACTGAGGGCGATATTCTGGCTTTTAGAAATGCCGGAGCCTATTGCTACACTATGGCTAATAATTACAATAGCCGTTTTAAACCTGCTGAGGTTTTGATTCACAAAGGCAAGGCGCATCTTATTACTAAGCGTCAGACCATGGAGGATATTTTGAGCAATCAAATAGAAGTGAGTTTATAATGGATTATACCATCCGGAAAGGAGAGGCGCGCGATATTTCAAGTTTGATGGCTCTGATAAAGGAGTTGGCCAAATTTGAAAAAATGCCTGAGCAGGTAAGAACCAATGAAGCTCAACTTTTGGAGGATTGGCAGGTTCATAAAGCTTTCGACTTTTTGGTGGCCGATACAGCAAACGGGGTAGTGGGCATTTCGCTCTACTACCCTCGTTACTCCACCTGGAATGGTCGCTGTATGTATCTCGAAGATCTTTACGTAAAAGCTGAATTGCGTGGCAATGGAATAGGCTTGGCGCTACTAAATGCTACCGCTGAAGAAGCGAAAAAAACCGGAGCTCTGCGCCTAGACTGGCAAGTGCTGGACTGGAATTCTGATGCCGTTCGTTTTTATGAACGCATTGGAGCGCATATCGAAAGGGAGTGGTGGAATTGTAAATGGGATTTAAGGGGAGAGTAGTATAGAGGTGAAGCTGTAAGTTTCAAGTCTCAGGCTGCAAGTCCTTTCATATTTCATCTTGGAAACGAATGTCTATCTATAACTGTTTCAACAATCCTCCCCCGCCACGCTCAGGCGTGGCACCCCCTCCAAAAGGGGGACATTGAAACCACAACTACCAATTTAATTCTTCGGAATGCAATTCCGCTCATGGCGTTTTCAGACTTGGAAGATTCTTGGGCCTATATGTTAGGTTTGTTTTATGGACAGTGGGTTTTGGGTCGGCCTATTTGATTTTCTTCAAGAATTCAAGTGAAGTGGAATGGCGGTAAAATAGGTAGCGAGTGCGCGAGCCTTTTATTTTACAATGAAACGGAATGTAGAATTCCAAGAAAATCAAATTAGCCTTGAACTTTTCTTTCTTTTGGTTCAAGCCAAAAGGAAAATAAATCATTTCGCTCAGGCCGTAAAGCCTTTCCTTTTTCATAGATAAAAAGTCAAGGCCGATAGAGTTAGATTGGCAGGGTACAAAAATCAAGAAGTTTCTGATGTATATTTTTTTGGAAATTAAGAGAGGCGTCTTTCGCAAAGATGCCTCTCTCAGTTTTAATCCCTACTCAAAAATGCCTCTTTGGTTTTCAATATTTCTTGCTCCAAAGAATTCTTTGCCGCATAATCATTTACCTTTTTCAACTCTTTGCTTTCTATTTTGGCTAAAGCTTCTTGGGCTTCGCTAAGTTCTTTTTCCAGCGTTTCCAGATTTTCCATTTCGGCCTGTGTGGGCTTGTCAAAACGTGGAGCAATTTTGCTGTACAAATCCAAGATGTTTTCACGTAGCTCATTTTCGGCTCTGCCTACATAGTTGTCGCCAGTAGTTACAACCAGCGTTTTTTTGAGAGTTGTAAGCTTGTTGATGGCGGCATCACACATCTTAGCTGCCTTCGGGCTTTCCTTTTTAATTTTTTCGGCATAGGCGATATTAGCATCAATGGTGTATACCAGATAGGCCAGGTCTTCGGTCATGTCAAAGAGTTTTTGTGCTACTCTTTTTTGTTCCAATCTTTCCTCATCAGTTACCAAAGAGGTGGTATCATTATAAATCATAAATCCAGCCTCATAAGTTTCTTTCCCTTTGGTCATCACTACTTTGTAATCTCCTGCGGAAGCTCTTAAGGGTTGAAATCCACCGTACGAAATTGACTTTCCAGAGGCTACCTTGGGGGTTATGGTAGCGTAGTTCCAGGTGCTTATGTTTATTCCTTTCGATTTCCCTGCCTTTATTTCTGTGACTTTGTTTCCATCCATATCCTGGATTTCTAAACTCATCTTACCAAAGGTGTGACGCTTTTTTAGGTAGTATGGAATTACCACCACCGAAGTAGGGTTTGGGCCCACAAATTGAGTCTCGGTGCTGGCTCCACCAAAGCCGCTTTGCTCCAGCATCATGTTGGGTTTGATGTCAAAGAAGTGAACATCTGAGGCGAGTACTTCTTGGTTTAGATTTCTCAAAACGCTTACATCATCCAAAATGATAATACCACGACCATGAGTACCCGCCACTAGGTCATTCGTTTTTCGTTGCATAGTAAGATAATGCACTGCAGTGGCTGGGAAATTTTGAGTGAATTTTTTCCAAGAAACACCACCGTCAATGGAAATGTATAAGCCCATTTCTGTTCCTAAAAACAATAAATCAGGATTGATAAAATCCTCTTGAAAGCTACGAGCTGCACCTTCAATGTCAGGGGTAATTAAGGATACCCAGGTTTTTCCAAAATCATTGGTTCTGTATAAGTAGGGTTTTTTGTCATTTTGAGTATGACCATCAAACACTGCATAAGCACGGCCTTTTTCAAAGCTGCTAGCTTCTATATGATACACCCAAGTGTTTTTTGGTAGACCTTCCAGCCCCTTGATGGTATTGGTCCATTTTGCACCACCATCTTTGGTTACTTGCACATTTCCATCATCGGTACCTACCCACAGTATATTTTTATCTAATGGTGATTCGGCAATCGTAAAAATGGTGGTGTGATTTTCTGCACCAGAGTTATCAGCGGATAAACCTCCAGATTCTGATTGCGTTTGCTTTTTCGGATCATTAGTGGTTAAATCTGGCGAAATGATTTTCCAAGTGTCGCCCATATCATCAGATACGTGCACAAACTGGCTTCCTATATAAAGACGGTCAGGAATATGAGCGCTAGTTGTAATTGGTGCATTCCAATTAAAGCGAAGTTTTGGATCCTCTTTTCTTCGTAGTGGTTGAATCGTTTTTTGTTGATTCTTAACCATGTCATAGCGCCACACGTTTTCAGCGCCCTGCATTTCAGAGTATAAAATTTCCTTAGTTGGATGTTTCAAAACTCTAAATCCGTCACCATAACCCACCCTGTTCCAGTCTCTGGCTTCTATACCTCCGGGTGATTTTGAAGGGCCGTACCATGAGCCATTGTCTTGCAATCCACCGTAAATTCTATAAGGTTCGGCATCATCTACATCTACATGATAAAATTGTGATACGGGAAGATTTTCTATCATTTCCATCGTATTGCCACCATCCCAAGATCGGTATACACCACCATCGGTACCCGCATACATGCGGTCAGAATTATTAATGTCAAAAAGTATGTCATGTATATCGGCATGCATGGGGCCGAGCGATCTATAGGTCTTTCCACCATCTTTGCTAATGGAGCCAAACAATCCACCCTTTACCACAATATCGGGGTTTTTTGGGTCCACCACTATTCGTGAGAAATAGAAAGGACGAACTACCAATCCAAAATCATTACTTAATAATTTCCAACTTGCACCAGCGTCATCTGAGCGATACATTCCTTTGTCGCTATCCTTTTCGGCTTCTACTGTAGCGTAAAGGATTTTAGTATCGGAATGAGCCAATGCAAAGGCTATTCGGCCTAAAGGGCCCGAAGGAAAACCGTTGTGAATTTTGTTCCAAGTGGCTCCACCATCTGTTGATTTAAAAAGCCCACTTTTGGTTCCGCCCGAATTAAAGGACCAAGCTGTCCTTCTAAATTCCCAGGCAGAAGCATATAAAGTATTTGGGTTCTCAGGATCCATTACCAAATCACTAATTCCGGTACCTTCTCCTATGTAGAATATTTTTTTCCAAGTGGCTCCGCCATCGGTAGATTTATAAACACCTCTGTCCTCACTATCGCCCCATAAAGCGCCCAGTACGCCCACGTACATCTCATCACTGTTGCTTGGGTTTATCTCTATACTGCTTATTCGTTCTGAGTTTTCAAAACCTTCAATTTCTGTCCAAGTATTTCCGCCATCGGTAGATTTGAACAAACCTTCGCCATACGAAGTACTATTACGAGTCCAGGTTTCACCCGTGCCCACCCATACTGTTTTAGGTGTATTGGGGTCTACTGCCACACAACCAATGGATTGAGGATAATCATCAAAAATGGACTTAAGAGTTGCGCCTCCATCGTTGGTTTTCCACACGCCACCACCAGCGGTTCCTACATAAAATACACGGCTATCTGTTGGGTGAGCTTCAAGGTCGGTAACACGGCCACTCATTAAAGCAGGGCCTATTTGCCGCGCTTTCATATCGCCAAAGAGCTCTTTGCCGTTTAATTCAACGGGCGATTCTGACTGTGAAAATGTATAGCTGCTTATGGCCAATAGAGTAGCGGTGAAGATGTGTGTCAACTTCATTTGGAAAATAATTATGGTTAAGTAAATCTGTAATGACGCAAGCTGATTTTATTCAGTGGTTTCTTCCACTTCTTCCAGTTCAACGGGGAAGCTAAAAAGGCTTTCGTCAACCTCTGGATTTAAAATAATTTCTTTGATAACAAGAGGTTGCGATCCACCACCTTTTATCCCTCTATTCATCGAAAAAGCAAAGTAGAGACCATCTACCTCTTGGTAATCGCTAAATGTATTGAAGCCAACAACACCTTTTTGTGGCCCCATCAGCACTTCTTTTTCCTGAGCTATCAGTACATAGCTTTCTTTGTCAAAATAGTAATAATCAACGTTCTCTACTTCTTCGCCTTCAATTGTAAGAGGGTTTTTAGTGAGCTTTAGTTTAAAACACTCTACGCCTTCTATCGTTTCACCCTCTATAAGTTCAGCCCTGTATCCTTTCTTTTTATAGTCGAGCAATGCATCCGGAAAATCCTTTGTTTCTTCTTGCATCATCTGCAGAGATTCACTATCCGATTTTTCTGCCTTCATGGTTTGAAAATTGGTATTCCACAACACTTCACCATCATAAGCACTTTGTACAATTTCTTTTCCTTGTAGGTTGATAGATATTAATTGCTTTCCATCTTTTAACTGAATGACATTAATAGGAATCTCCATTCCTCCTTGATTTACCGATGCTTTCATTTGAATTCCTGTTAAAGCTCTCATGGCTTTTTTTCCACCAATGGCTTCAAAGTATCCGTCTATCACCTCATCAGCAGATTGTGCATTAAGGTTTGATCCAAGAAATAAGGCCATTAATAGGCTTAGTCCAACTTTTTTCATTTGAATTTGTTTTGATTAGGTTTTTTGTGTGGTGGAAGATAGCTAAATACAGTAATCACAAGATATTTTTAATAAAGTTTAACAGCCATTGCAAGAAAAATAGGAGGCTCCTTACATCTGTAATCCAGCCAATACATGTGGTGAAGTTTACCATCAGAATTTCGAATGTGAGTTTATTTATCAGAAAATCTGATTAGAGTTTTCAAGCCGCTATTTTTGCAGCCTAAATTTTTTGTGATGAAAATCTTCAAGTTTGGAGGAGCGTCTATCAAAGATGCTGAGAGCGTACGAAATGTAGCCAATGTTTTAAATCATTATCCTGGCGAGGAAATACTAATAGTGGTATCGGCCATGGGAAAAACTACCAATGCCTTAGAGCAATTGGTAGAATGTTACATCAATGAAGGAACGGATTGTAAGCAACGAATAGAAGAGATAAAAGAAACGCACATTAAGATTATCAATGAGCTTTTTCCTGCTGATGAACACAGGGTGCATAATGATGTGGAAATCCTGTTTATGCAACTACAGCTTATTTGCGATATGCCGCCAAGTCATGGGTTCAACAGGGTATATGATCAGATAGTAAGTTTTGGTGAATTAATTTCAACCAAAATCATTTCTAGTTATCTCAATAGCTCGGGATATCAAAACAAATGGCTTGACGCAAGGAGATTGATTCGTACGGATCAAAATTATCGCTTTGCAAGGGTGGATTGGAACTTTACCGAACGCATGGTAAAAGAAACCATTTTGCCAGGAAATAGATATGTGGTACAAGGTTTTATTGGTTCGGATGATGATTTGAACCCCACAACGCTTGGGCGCGAAGGTTCTGATTATACGGCCTCGGTACTAGCGTATGTGCTTGATGCAGAAGAAGTAGTAATATGGAAAGACGTAGAAGGTATGCTAAATGGCGACCCCAAAATATTTGACAATGTGGAGTTGCTCAAAGAAGTGAGTTATCGAGAGGCTATTGAGTTGGCGTATTATGGGGCTTCTGTAATTCATCCAAAAACTATTCAACCTTTACAGAAAAAGGAAATCCCACTACGAGTTAAATCATTTTTAAATCCGGAGGGAGAGGGAACAGTAATTCGCAAAGGTTCTGATCTTAATCCTTTTCTTCCATGTTTTATAAAGAAAGACAACCAAATGCTAATTACTGTTTCTACGCGCGATTTGGCTTTTATAGTGGAAGATCATTTAAGTATGATTTACAAATTGCTACACCAGCATGGAGCACGTGTAAATATGACTCAAAATACTGCAGTGAGTTCTTCTTTCTGTATCAACAATGACCCAATTAGTACCCCTTCGCTTATCGAAGATTTGAAAAAAGAGTTTGACCTTACGTGCACCAAGGATGCAAAGCTTTATAGTGTACGCCACTATGATGAAAGTGCTCGTGAGAGAGTGCGCGCTACAGGGGAGGTGCTACTAGAGCAAATAGGCAAGGATACCTATCAAGTGGTGACGGTGTAATTTCGATCCCAACAAGACCCTAGGGTACAAACATTAATCTGTGCAATTCAGTGCAATCTGTGTTTAGTTTTTCACGCAAAGACGCTAAGACGCCAAGTTTTATCTGCGCAAATCTGAGTAAACTGTGTTAAGTTTTAAAACAAAGCTCGCCAAGCAAAATCAGTGCAATCTGTTTTAAATTTTCACGCAAAGCCCGTCAAGCAAAAACAGTGCAATCTGTGTTTAGTTTTTCACGCAAAGACGCTAAGGCGCCAAGTTTTATCTGCGCAAATCTGAGTAATCTGTGTTAAGTTTCAAAACAAAGCTCGCCAAGCAAATTCAGTGTAATCTGTGTTTAGGTTTTCACGCAGAGCCCGCTACGTTTTATCTGCATAATCTATAATCCAATCTTTCGAGCAAATAACATAAAGATATCTTAAGCACTCCCTGTATCTTCGCCAGCTATGAAAACTAGCAATCCTTCTAATGCCCTCGCTTGGCTACTGTTTATAGTATTGGCCTTAATTTGGGGGAGTTCATTTATCCTAATGAAATATGGCTTGCGTTCATTTTCGTATTCGCAAATAGGAATGCTACGGGTAGCCTTGGCCTTTTGGTTTACTCTCGCTATAGCGTTTAATCGTTTAAAACTATTACGTTGGAAAGATGCCCTTGCCCTACTAGGTGTTGGGCTTTTAGGTAATGCCATTCCTTATTTGTTATTCCCTTTAGCGGTAAGCAAGCTAGATAGCGGCATAGTGGGTGTGCTAAACTCTACGGTGCCCATATTTACATTACTTATTGGTTTGGTGTGGTTCAAAACCAAAATTGGTTGGCCTAGTGTAGTAGGTATTTTTCTAGGATTGTTTGGTGTGCTTTGGCTTTTAGTACCCGGTCTTGAGGTGGATCCTGCCACACTTTACTATGGTTTATTTCCTATACTAGCAACGGTGTGCTATGCTATAAACATCAATATCTTGGCTACCAAATTTCCGCACCTTGATTCTTTAACTATTACACTACTGAGCTTGGTTTTTGTGGGGATTCCGGCAACGGCTTATGTACTGTCTACCGACTTTATTCAGATAATGCAAAACGACCCACTGGCCTGGACCAATCTTGGTTATGTAGCCATACTTGGCGTAATGGGCACAAGCCTGGCAGCTATTATGTTCAATTATCTAATAAAAATCAGCGGGAGCTTGTTTGGAGCATCAGTTACTTACGCTATACCAGTAGTGGCTCTTATTTGGGGATTGATTGATGGAGAATCTATTGGGCTACATCATTTCTTTGGGATGCTAGCTATCCTTACGGGAGTATACATCATTAACTATCGCAAAAGGCTACGACAAAAAAAAGCGGCTATCCTTACCGAATAGCCGCTTTTAGAAATATTGATCTTCTGATTATTTAAAATCTGAATCTTTAACTCCGGTATTTACTTTCAATTCCTTTACCGTCATTTTTACTTTTTGGGGTCCGGTTTCAATACCCATTGCATAAGGGTATTTCACACCGTTTACTTCGCGGTAATCGCCAAAGGTTTGAGCTGAGGTCATAGGCCCTTGAGGCGTATCTTCAGTTCTTTCTGATTTTAATTTCAAACCGCTTACAGCCGAGTAATACTCTTTGTGCTTAGCGCCTTTCGGATCGGTTACTTCCATCACATAAGCTTTTTCTCCATTTAGCATTACCAGGCTAGTTAGATTCAGCGTGTATCCTTGGGCTTTGTAATTTCTCTCAGGATTAAAGCGAGACTGTCTTTCCATTTCTTCCAGCTCTTCGCCCTCCAAATCTTGATGCCCTTGCATGCCGTCTACAAAACCTTTTTTACCATCATACACTTGGCTCATAAGTACACCCATACCCGCTGCAGTCATCTCCATTTTGTATTTGTTTGGCTTCTTACGCACAATTACAGCGCTAAGAGTCATAGGGGCACCGGATATTTCTGCATCCATTTTCATGTTGATGTCCTTTACCTTATCTAAGTTGGCTGCACCACCCAAGGCGGTAACATACATGTTTATTACGCTATCAGCAGTAAGGCCCTCAGGTACTGGCATAGTAGGCTCGTCTATTTCGTTGGCCTCATTGTCATAGTACTTCAATGTTCCCAATGATTTTAGCGGAGTAGCTACTTCTGCTGCGCTACCTACTACCACAATGTGTGTGTTTTCTACATTGATGTATTTTTTGGCAGTAGCCATTACATCTTCAGCGGTCAACGCTTCAAGCTTAGTCAAGTAAGTTTTATAATAATCTTCAGGTAGATTGTAACGCTCAATATTCAGAGCAAAGCGCGCAATGGTAGATGGACTTTCTAATGATCTGCCAAAAGCTCCAATGATACTTGCTTTAGCACCTGCTAATTCGTCTGCACTTACAGGCGTATTTCTAATAGCTTCAAATTCATTGAAGAATTCAACAACGGCACTGTCAGTCACTTCATTTCTCACACTGGCAGAAGCACTAAATTCACCTACTAGTTTATCGCTGTCATAGTCAGAATAAGCTCCATAAGTATAGGCTTTGTCTTCGCGTATATTTTGGAACAAACGGCCCATGCTACCACCACCAAGAATTTGGTTAGTCAATCTCATTTTTACTTCATCAGGGCTTCCTGGCTGTAGCTCAATGGTGTTACCAATATTCAATACAGATTGTACAGAAGACTCACGAGGTACAAAGCTAATCTGGCGGCCATCTGCAGGAGCAGGCATGCTAAACTCATTGTGTACTACTTCGCCCATTTCCCAGGCTGAGAAATAGTTCTTTACCATTTTCTTAATAGCTCCTGGCTTTACATCGCCTACAATCGCAATGATTGCATTATTAGGAATCCAGTACTTCTTGTAATAAGCTTTACAGTCTTCAAGGGTAATATTGTTTACGGTAGCCTCGGTCATTATTTCACCGTAAGGGTGATCCTTTCCGTATACCATGGCATTAAATACGTTGGCACCAATGGCATCGGCATCATCTTTATTAGATTCAATTCCTGAAAGGGTTTGCTTTTTTAGTTTTTCAAACTCTTCTTCGGTAAATGCTGGGTTCATTGCTACATCCGCCAGCATTTCCATCAGGTTGTCAGTGTATTTGCTAAGACCGCTTGCGCTTACCGATGTTGATCCGGTATTAAGGTTAGCTCCAATAAAATCTACTTGTTCGTCCAATGTGTCTTTGGTACGATTGGTAGTTCCCTGGCGCAACATTTCGCCAGCTATAGAAACATAACCTGCTTTATCACCCTCTAAAATTGGGTCGCGATCTATAATTAAGCTCATGCTTACTCTTGGCAATTTGTGGTTTTCTACCACAATTACTTTCAAGCCATTTTTCATTTCGTACATTTTGTACTTGCCAAAATCCAATTTAGGAGCCGGGCCAGCCTCAGGACGAATGCTGCGATCTAACTGTGCTGCAGCGCCCAAGGCGAAGATTACAGCAAACAATAAGGAAAATATATTCTTCATACTATTCTATCTAATTGTAATTAAGGGTTTTGTGACATAGGAAGGTAGTACAACACTACACGGTTGCTTTCTACCAAATACTTTTGAGCTACACGCTGCATGTCTTCACGTGTTACAGCTCTGTATTTTTCTATTTCGGTATTA
>JAUICR010000032.1 GCA_030427785.1 Bacteroidia bacterium
CCTAGCATCAACATTCTATTCTTAGAATTATTTGTGCGTAATAAAGTGGCTTCTGCCATTAGTAGTGCATTCTTTTGTTGGCTTAATTCGTTTTCTGCTTCTAATATTTTTTCATTTAAACTAAAACTATTAACAGAATCGTGAGCCACAGTATATTTCCTATACACTTTTATTGCTTCTTTAAACTCACCATTCACTTCCAAGGTTTTTGCATATACATCACATACGCGCAATGTTATAAGGAGGGAGTTTTGTTTTAACCCAAGGTGGTAAGCTTCCCTGGCCAGACTGTCGGCTTTTTTATTGAAGCCATTATTTAGGTATTCATTAGCATTAATGGCTAACTCGGTGGAGATGATAAATTCATCCTCAAATAATTTAGCTTCAGCTAAAGAGGAATCTAAATAAGCAAAGCCAGTGTCTATTTTACCGAGCCTAATATTTGCTCTCCCCAAATTTTGAAAGGCAAAAATGGTTTCAATGCGATCATTTTCCAGCTTAGATGCAGCAAGGGCATCTGAGGCCATAATAAGGGCCTCACGGGTATTGCCCAATTCTATAGCAAGGAAAGCCTTCATATTATTAAATGGCGCATCCATAAAGTCCAGATTATTAGCCGCCAAATAATCAATAGCCTTGTCGATATACTTTGTTAGGTTTTTAAGGTCATGGAGATCCATAAATACGTGGGCCATGTTGTAATAAAGGATTGCTAAATCTTCCGGGTTTCGACTATAATCCTTCATCAACCGCTCTGCCTTCTTGTAATGCTTAAGGCAAATTTCTAATTGCCCTATGTCGCTGTACATGTTACCAAAATCCATATAAACTATACCCAAGTCTTCGGGCATTTTTAATTGGGTAAAAATCTTTTCGGTAATCTTAAAGTACTCTAAAGCTTTTTGGAAATTATTCTTGTAATAATAGGTATAGGCAATGGTATGGTACCCTTGTCCTATAGTGATACTGTCGTTATGCTTAATACCGTAGTCCAACAGCTTATTGGCATAATAGGAAGCAGAGTCAGTATTCTCATATAAGAATTTATGCGCCTTGTCATAATAGCCATAACTGATATCTCCATCAAAGTTTTGAGAGTAGCTATTAGCTGTAGTTATTAATAAAAAGGTAGCAGTACAAAAAAGTCTAAATAGGGTCAAAAAAACGCTTAGTTTTTAGTTATTAAGCAAATAAACTAAAAAAGGCGTTAATAATGGAAATACCTATGGTCAAAAGGCACCGTAGGACACAAGGCAATTGAAGTCAGAAAATGAACGAAAAAGGGGGAATGCGCTTAAATAGCTTTTGAAAGTATAGCGCCAAGTTCTTTACAGTCTGAGTAACACTCGATAGATTTCTGATAGTTACAGTACTGATCATATAGGTCTCCCAATTTTTCAAGTACATACAATTGATTCATATAATCTTCTTCTCTTTTAAATTGATCCAAAGCCTTTTTACCATAGTAAATGGCTTTTTCTGGTTCAAAAAAGTTTAAGTATGCTTCAAAAACCTGGAGATAGTAAACACCAAGTTTGGTAGTATGAGCGGAGAAGTTTCTCATTTTTAAGCTTTCTAAAGATCTTGCTGAATTCATAGTACTAGCGTTAATTGGAACTCCAAATCTATTGCATAGACAAGCCTATGAATTGCAACTATGTTGAATTGTATATAATGTATGTTGTAAGTTTTAGCAGGTATCTTACATTTTGATATTCATGTTGGCATAGTATGCTGTCATGTTGTATTTTTCAGCAATAATCTACAACATGACACCAACGTTTAAACCAAACAAAATAGCTTTTGAGAAATGGATAATAAATCTAAACGAAGAGTTGGATTTGCCGCTTAAGCTATTGGCCTCTACCCTAAGTCAACTGCATGATGAAGAACAGAATGCTACACGTAGGGAACAGCTTCAAATAGCATTAGATCTTTCATCTAGGTTTTCGGCTTTAATGCATAACCTGAATCTTACTGCCTTGGAGCAAACCAAAATGGCTTTGTTGCATATCTCCAAAGCAAATATTGCTAAAGTATTATCCAATATTGTTGATTCATTTGCGCATACCGCGTCTGATCAAAGCAAGGAAATTCACGTACACTATAAGGAAAGCGATATTGAGACTTATATCGATTTGTTTAGACTTCAAAAAATTTTGGCAACATTGCTAACCAATGCTTTACAGTTTTCGAATGTAGAAAATGGTAGGGTAGATGTATCGTTATCTATTACAAAAGATCGTCATTTTAAAATTTCAGTTCAGGATGATGGCATAGGGATAGTACCCGAAAAAATAGCACATGTATTTGACCCATTATATGATGCCGATCCTATTCACTTAAAACTGTTTCAAACGACCAGTGCAGGCTTGTACCTCACCTGGCTATATGCTAACTCATTGGGAGGGCAATTGTCAGTAGAAAGTGAGAAAGACGTGTTTACAAGATTCACACTTTCTCTTCCTATTATTGAAAACTTAGATGAATTGCCGTATTCTCATTATGAAATGGTAGACAGCTCAAAAATGCTTGCCTATAAGCATGAAAACAACCTGGCCTTGATGAATGACTTTAGAGCTCAAATGCAGAAAAATATAAAAGCAACATTAGTATTGGCATTAAGCAAAGGAGATTTGGCGGGTGATTTTGATCAATATTTTAAAAATGATTTGCAGCTTTTGGCTAGTGCTGATAGTGCTATTGCTATTGCCCGTGCCATGCACCTTAAGCCCGACATATTATTGTTGTATGACGCTGAATATGGTGAAATATCTGCCAAGCAGGTGGCCCATACCCTTAAGGGGCATGATCTCACTAAAAACACACCTTTGGTATGGGTGAGTGATACCACAAGTCTAGAAATAGCAGATTTAAATATTTCGGGAAAACCTAGTAACAATGAGGTATTTAAAAAAGTAGCGGAGATAATGGATTTAAGGTTGAAGATATTGAATGAGCTAAGATCTGAAACGGGTAATTATCAGGTGAAACCAAAATATCAAAACAATAAAGAGGCATTTCTTACTCGCTTAGAAAGAATAGTAGACGCCCATTTAACTCGCAGCGATTTTGATATGGATAAATTGTCAAAAATGCTTTTCCTAAATAGATCCCAAATTCACCGTAAAATCAAAAGTTTTACAGGAATGAATACTACAGAGTACATCAGAAATTATAAACTGAAAATGGCCTACAGAGATTTAGAAAATCAATCGGGTACCATTTCAGAAATAGCCTATCGATGTGGTTTTAATAGCCCTTCGTATTTTTCAAAATCTTTTAAAGAGACTTTTGGAATAGCTCCATCGGAGTTAATTGACAGCCAAGATTAAAAAATAAGCTTATTGTGAGCCAGCGCTCACAGTTAAAGTTATTTTTGATTTTTATATTAATAGGAAATTACATGAAGCTTAAAACGGTCTTTTTATTGGCAATTAGTTTTTTAATATCTAATACAGCCCTGGCGTGGGGACAAACTGGCCATCGAACGGTTGGAGAAATTGCTGAGAAGCATTTGACAAAAAAGGCCAAAAAGCACATCAAGGAACTTTTGGGAACAGAATCATTGGCGATATCTTCTACATGGATGGATGATATTAAATCAGATTCATCCTATGACTATGCAAACTCATGGCATTGGGTAACCATACCTACAGGGCAGACATACAAAGAAAGTGAAAAGAACCCTGATGGAGATGTGGTAGAAAGTATCATGAGGATGATAAATAAATTGGGTAGCGACACAGTAAGTACATCAGATAAAGTAATTGCTTTAAAGATGTTGGTACACTTGGTAGGAGACCTACACCAGCCGTTGCATGTGGGCAATGGACTTGATAGGGGAGGAAATAACAATAAGGTGAAATGGTTTAGAAGTGGATCAAATTTGCACCGAATTTGGGACAGTGAAATGATTGACCAAAAGCAGCTAAGCTATACCGAGCTTGCACTAAGCGTAGATGTAGCTACACAAGACCAAATATCTCAATGGCAAACCGGAACGGTGATAAACTGGGCTGAAGAAGCCATGACCTATCGTGATCAAATATATGATACCGACAATAGCGAGTCATTAAGCTATGACTACATGTATAAAAACTGGGATTTGGTGCAGAGCCAACTTAACAAGGCGGGCATAAGGTTGGCCGGGATACTAAATGAAATATTTGGCTAAATGCACACCAGGGTTTTTATAGTATTCGTATTTGCATGTGCACTGCTAGTGGGATGCAATAAAGATGAGGAAAAACCCATATCTCAAGAGCCTGTTTTCACTATTCCATTTTTTGCAGATTATGATATTGCAACACTTGAAATGAGCAGCAGCTTTGCCAGTAAGGGTGTGTCAAGAGGTGTACAATCACAATTAACCGAAGTATCTGGTTTGGCTAACAGCTATACAAACAGTAATTACCTGTGGACCCATGAAGACAGCGGGAGCGATATAGTGATACACTTGCTGAATAAGGCCAATGCGCAAATAGTAGCCACATATAAACTTAAAGATAGCCAGCATATAGATTGGGAGGACATGTGTATTGGTCCGGGCCCAGAGCGAGGCAAAAATTATTTGTACATAGGTGATATAGGAGATAATAATGCCTTGCGTACAGATGCCGCCATTTATAGAGTAGAGGAACCCCTTTATCATACCTTGGATAGTGGAAAAGTGATAGAGCTTAATAATTTGGTTAAAATAGAAATAGCCTATCCCAACGGACCCAGAGATGCGGAGGCATTAATGATAGACCCTATTACTAAAGATCTATTGATAGTGAGTAAGCGCGAAGATCGTGTGGAACTTTTTCAGCTGAAATATCCCCAGTCAGAAACTACTGTAGATACCTTAAAGGCCGTAGGTTCGTTTCCTTTTACAGGTATAGTTGCTGCCGATGTTTCTGCTGATGGTACGCAGGTATTAATGAAAAGCTATGGCGGAATTTTTCATTGGAAAAAAACTGATGAGCAATCCATTATTCAGCTACTTGCAGGGATACCACAGCGAGCTTATTACAACCCGGTAGAGCCACAAGGCGAGGCAATTTGTTGGGAAGGAAACTCCTTTTATACACTTAGCGAAAAAGCCTTTGGGATAGTGCCCAAACTATATTTTTATCAGGGCTTATAAGTTTCTTATAAATCACAAAAAGAAAGAAATTGATACAATCAAAAAACGTCCTTAAGATCATGGTTTCCATGGCCATTTTATTACTGCAATTGCCAACCGTGTACGGACAATCCAAAAAAGCGCTAAAGTCATATACTAAGGCACAAGATGAGCTTAGGAATGAAAATGTAGAGGCGGCCTTGGTGCAACTGGACAAGGCAATAGATGAAAGCCCGGATTATGTAGATGCACTCTTATTTAAAGCTGATTTGCTAATGGAAATGGGACGAGTAAGTGAGGCACCACCCGTATATGAAAGCGCTATTAAGGCTGGTGCACCATATTATGTTTACTTGTTTTATGGTCGTTCTTTATTCGAAAACAAACGATACGAGGAGGCTATAGCTGCACTTGAGAGGTATAAAGAAGATCCGAAGGCCAGTAAGAAGTACGTAATACAGGCGGATAGAATGATAGAAGACAGTCAATTTGCTATACAAGCTACAGCCAATCCTGTAGATTATAAACCCAAAAATCTTGGGCCAATGGTAAATACCAAAGCCATGGAATATTTTCCTAGCATATCGGCAGACGGCCGTACCCTGGTATTTACCTATCGAGACCCATTTGGCGAGCAGCAAGATGAAGATTTTAGATTTACCACCCGTGAGTCAATAGACGCTCCATGGACCAAGGCCAGAGCTGTAAAAGGGATGCTTAATACTACCTTGAACGAAGGTGCACAGTCTTTGGCGGCAAGCGGTAATGTCATCTTTTTTGCAGCTTGCAATCGCCCTGATGGTAAAGGATCTTGTGATATTTATGCTTCTTTTCTACGAGAAGACGGGAGCTACAGCAAGCCACGTAATCTTGGAGGAAATATAAATACGATAGATTGGGAAAGTCAGCCATCCATTTCATCCGATGGTAGAACCTTATACTTTGCCAGAGGAAAGGGCAGTACCTCACGCAACATAGATATATATACATCTACCTTAAGTGCCGAAGGTTATTGGTCGGTAGCCAAAAGGCTAGAAGGGGAGGTAAACACCCCCGAGCAGGAGTCTACCCCATTTATTCACTTTGATAATCAGAGTTTGTACTTCTCCTCAAACGGACATCCTGGTATGGGAATGTTAGATTTTTTTGTGAGTAGAAAGCAGGAAGATGGCACATGGGGAAAGCCTCAAAACTTAGGTTACCCACTTAATACTTCGGGCGATGAATTCAGTATGATAGTGGCACCTGATGGTAAAACGGGCTATTTTGCTTCTGATAATTTTGAAGGTGGATTTGGTGATCTAGACCTCTATAGCTTTGAAGTGCCCATAGAAAGCCGAGCGCAAGAAATAGCGTATGTGATGGGAAAAGTGAGTAATGCATCTACAGGCGAGCCTCTTACAGCCGATATAGTTTTTAGCAATTTGGATAATGAAAAAGCTGTACTTACCGAAAAAACAACAGGGAATGGCGACTACTTTTCGGTGTTAGCCGCCAATGCTGATTATGGGTTGAGTATTCAGAAAAAAGGTTACTTGTTTTATTCTAAGAATTTTAGTCTTACCAATCAGTCGGCAGAAAAAGCCTATGAACTAAACGTGAAACTAATTCCGATAGAGGTGGGTTTGAGTGTAAAGCTTGAGAATATCTTTTTTGATTTTGATTCGTACACTTTGCAAGAGCGCTCCTTTGCCGAAATGGCTAGTATAAAGGGGTTTCTTGAGGAAAATCCCAGTGTGAAAATCAGCATTGAAGGCCATACTGATAATGAAGGAACCAGTGCTTACAACAAAGCTTTAAGTGAGAATAGGGCAAAATCAGTTTATACATATTTGGTGGAAGCAGGAATAGACAAGTCAAGAATTTCATATAAAGGCTATGGAGATACAAAGCCATTGGCTGCCAATGATACCGAAGAGGGTAGAGCATTAAACAGAAGGACGGAAATAAAGATTACCAGTGTAGGCAACTAGCGGTATAGGTTTATAAATCGTAGCTCAGGCGAATCATTCCGAAGGCCCCACCAGGAAGGGTAGGAATAAGTAAACCGCTAATATTAGTAACCATCAAGTTTAGGTTCCATAACCGAGAAAATTGCCACTGATAGCCCACATCTATACCACCGATATTATAACCACCTACTGATAAGGCTGTGTTCAAATGCTGGCGTCTTCCAAACTTAAACACAGTACCAAAGCTCAGTTTGGGATAGTAGCCAGCCAAATACCTGTACTGACCCTCTATAACCAATTCATCTAGTTTTCCCTTGTTTAGTTTCTTTATATAAGTAGCTGCCACTTTAAAGGGGGTTATGCGGGCATATTCGCCACTTTGATTGTAGTAAAAGGCATCTTGGTAGGCGCCTTTAGCGGCATCAAAAATGCTGTCGGTTACCGTAAGTACATTACCCACATCTACACCGCCAAACCGAAATGTACTATCAGCATCTACCATTCGGCCGTTGGTCCAAAGGATAAATCCAAAATCTTCTACGCCTATTGTAAGTTTCTCTTTTTTAGATAAATCAAAACTTGTGGTTGCTCCAAGATTAAGGCCCAAGCCGGCAATCACTTCAGTTTCATTAGATCGATCTCGCAATCTATAATCTACATCCATATCTAGGTAGGCACCATTTTGCTCGGTATATAGGTCTCCTTTCCACACTTTATAAAATGTATAATCATGCCCTACATTAATACCTACCGTAAAATTGATAGGTGGTAGAGAATCGAGCTTCAAATCAAAATGATAATTGAGGGTAGTATAATTCCAAACCTCATATTTGGTATTTCCCAGGTTTAAGGTTTGATTGGCATATGGGCCGTTGCCATATAGCATTAGCTTCAGCAAATCGGGGCTTAGTTTGCCACTGTTGTAATATTGATAATTTATACTAAACCCTTTCCCTTCTTTATAAATATCCAGCGCTTTGTATCCGGGCTCATAGTATCCAATTTTGAAATGACCGAGATAGCCAAATCGTAAAGTTCCATCTATTGAGTTTAGTAATTCTTCTTTGTCTTCTTTAGTAAGAAAATCAGAGCTGAAAAAGTCAATAAATTCAATGGTAGAAGCTCTGTTAGAAAGTGCTCCAAATCCGTACTCTGCCTCTACATACGGCCTCACTTTTCTTACATTAAGAATTTCTGAAACTATAGAGTCTTCTTCTACCTGAGCAGCCAAAGAGAGTAGGGTGGTGCTGAGTATTAGGCTGAATAAATATTTCATTTATGGAGTGCGAATTGTAAGGTCACCACTAAGCGTAAGATCGAGGAAATTGCGATCCATCAATTTAATTTTCTGAGGTGGATTTGCAGTAGAGAGTGATACATTAAAGATCAAACTTGTTGACTTTTTTAACCATTGAATGTTCTCGTCATTCAGTGGGTAATCTGCAATTGATTGCACCGGTACAATAGCCCTACCATTCAAATCAACGTCTGCCGGAGCTATTTTATCGGCAGAAGTAATTACCCCTAGCTCGTTACCATTTTTATCTAACAAAACTAGATCTACAATTAACTCAATGGGAAAGAAGTTTTCGGCTATTAATTTTAAATCTCCTCCTTGAAGCAAATTATCAGCATCTATTTTTTCATAATCAAAATTGGTGGTATCGGCCAATAAGAAGTCACTTGCTGAAAGAGATAAAGGAACCTCCACATTTAATGAAATATCTACACCATAATCAGTAAAAATAAACTGATTGTAATCTGGAGTGCCCAGGCTACCGTTTATAAATGCGTCATAATTGGACTCAAATAAATCAGGTTGATTTTCGAGCAGGGCATTAATATTACTATTGGTGCTATTGATATCTAAATTCATAACACTAGCCATGGGCTTATTATTGGTACCCAATGTGGCTGCTGGCACCAATTGGTTTTGTCCTAATCCACCCCAGGTTAGAGAAACATCTGAGCCTTGCTTTTTCGAAATAAAATCATTCAAGACAATATCAATCGGGGCGCCAATGTAGTTTTCTACACTCAAGCCAAGCGAAATACTTTCCAAGTTGATACTTCCCGAGATACCTCTATTGAAAACATCCAATACTGCACTATGAGATCCGCTCATCGTATCTTTTCCTAAATACCCATAACCTTCGCTGGCTGTTAGGTTTTGAATCCCTGTTTCAAGAGCTACACTGTCATCTAAAGACAGGGTAATAAGGTTGCCCGAAGAGTCAATTCTACCTAAAAGTATGGTGTAAAAACTGTTAAATACACCTATGTCAGTTGGTTTCCCTGTAAGTCCTATGGTATAATCTTGTAGGTCTATTTGCTTATACGCAGAGCCAAGCGAGCCTGAAGCCGATGCGGGTACACTTTCATTAAAGCTTAATGGAATTCCATTTTTGTTGGCATTGGGAATAAAATAATCCAACTCTATTTTATCAGCAATGGTGCTTTTGGCATCAAGGTACATGCTCCCACTTTTTACTTTAATGGCAGTAAGGTCAGCGTTTCCGGTTTGAATGGTTGTAATGGTAGTGTCATTGGCAAGATTCTGCTTTGGGAAAATAGCCGTGGCAGACCTGGGTACCAAATCACTTAATTTAACGGTAATCAATATTTTATCAGAAGTGTCTATCATTACCTTGTTCGTGTCCGAGCCAGGGCTTTCAAACTGCAGCAGTACACCTTCTAAGCTACCTTCTATAGTTACATTATTTAGTGAGAATTTTTCAGAATAAAGTTGTCCTGCGGCCAATGTGTCAATATTCTTTTGGAGGATAGTAGATCCTGAAATTTTGTTTTTTAAAGCAAACTGTAAATTGGTAATAGCTACAGGCAGTTCATTTTTTAATTCTAGCGTAGCAGCACCGCTATCTAAAGTGATGGTAGTAAAAAGATTGGTGGCGTCCACTCCAAATTTTTTATTGTAGTAGGGTGGAAAAACGGGAACAACAGCCATTTTACCATTATTAAAGATGATAAACTGCCCTGCAGGAGTACCGCCTTTTGATAGTTCGCCAAGAGACACATGATCTCTCACCGTAGGGCTCCCCAAATCTATATTTTGAAGATTGATGGCATTGGAGAAACTTTTATTTAAAGGGTCAAACAATTCGTCAGGCCTTAGTTGTGCCAATAATGTTTCGTACACAAGGCTAAGATCACCATCTGGCGAAACACGCAAATTGCTATCAGGAACCATATCTCTAATAGTAATGCGCGAGTGCACAATAGGCGCTAGAGCTTCTACGTCCCACTTAGGTATTTTAGGGTCGGGCTTGCATGCCAATGTAATTAAGAGAAAAGAAAAAAGGAGGTAGCGAATTTTCATGTTACAAATAAAAGGTTGCAAGATAACTAAGAAATCAGGTGCTTTAATGAATATACCCTATTGGCTGTCATATAGTTTATAATCTTTACATCTTGTCTAGTAAACGGACTTTTTTAAAAATGGTTGGCTTAATTTTGTAATACTCTTTATTTCTAAAAGCGTCTCATGATCAAAAAACTCGTTCTTGGTCTATCTTTTATACTTCTAATTGCTTCCTGTGCAAAGGATAAATTAGATTTTGATATGGTAGATGATATTCGTTTCAAGCCCAAATTTGAAATCCCAATTGTGCATGCAAAATTGTCTTTTTTAGATTTAGTTCGAAAGGATAGTTTATTTACAGTAAATGACGATGAAACAGTAAGCATCATTTATCAAGATGATGACTTATTTTCCATGGGAGCTGATGATTTTGTGAGTGTGCCCGAGCAAAAGGAAGTTACTTTCGAAATGACTCCATTGTTTTCTCCTTTCGATTTTGATATGAGTTTTGGAGTGATAGCGGGCGTGCAATTGGCAAGTACTGAAATTGATAAAGGATATATTTCTTTTAGGCTAGAGGCTCCGGCAGTATTTGCCACCGATGTGGATGTGGAGGTCACCATAAAGAATGGTTTAATTAATGGTAACCCGATGTCTAAAGTAATTACGCTTCCAATGGGTAGCCTATCGGCTATAGACTCGCTGCCTTTAAGCCAAGGAGTAATTGATCTTAGCTCAGGCGGTATAAACTTTATAGGTATAAAAGCGGATATACTTAATGCCGCAAGTGTTTTACCTCAAACAGGCACCTTGGCTCTTAGTATCAAGTTGGAAAACATAAGTATAGAAAAAGCTGAAGGTGACTTTGGCCAAAGGGTGTTGAATTTGCCTAGTGGCAATTTTGACTTCGACATTCAAGGGTTAGAAAACTTTACAAGCGGGATGCGATTAACTAACCCTATTTTCAAATTGTTCACCGAAAACAGCATTGGAATAAGTGTCAGTATGGATCCTGACATTGACGGAGTTAGCTCTGACGGGTCGGTTACCTCTCTTAATGGGG
Source organism: Bacteroidia bacterium (assembly GCA_030427785.1). GTDB lineage: Bacteria > Bacteroidota > Bacteroidia > Flavobacteriales > Schleiferiaceae > Owenweeksia. The sequence continues at coordinate 11,445 of JAUICR010000032.1, forward strand.
GTAGTGTAGCCCTGGTTGGCCCTCAGGTACCAGGTGAAACTAAGAAGGATACGATAACCTTTGACAGGCTAAATAGCGGAATAGTAGATTTTATAGATGCTTTGCCTAAAGAGGTACTTTATTCGGGTTCTGTAATTATAAACCCCACGCCAGGGCCACATAGCAACTTTTTGTCTAAAGATTCAGAAATAAAGGTGGGAATGGAAATGGAGCTCCCACTCGAGTTAAAGGCCAAAAACCTATTAATGTCTATGAAAATAAAAGATTTGGCTGCTATACAGGAAAAGCCTGAGGAAGTAGAATCTGTGGGATTTAGTTTCAGGTCAAAAAACGGTTTTCCTTTTGGTGTGCAGCTGAGCGTGGTTATTATGGACTCATTAGGATTGGACAGTGTAGATAATGTAGACCTTCAATTGTTGCAGCCTGCTGTAGTAGGGGCCAATGGCAGAGCTATAAGCAGCACAAAGTTTACCGAGGAAGTATTGTTTACGCCTGCACAATTGGAAAAACTAAAAAAAGCTAAAGAGTTACAATTAAAAGCCCGATTAGTAACTCCTGAGGACGGTGAAAAAGTGATTAAGATATTATCTACTTACAATTTAGATTTGAAAATAGCGGCCACCATAGGATTTAATATAGGAACTTAAAGTCATGAATGTATTTTTAAAAACAGCCCTATTGGTATTTTTCTCAGTATCTGTTTTTGCACAGTCAGATATGCTATTGTACAACTTTGATGCTATTGCTCAAAGTTTGAGAGTAAACCCAGCTACACCTCAAAAAACCAGAATCTGGGTGGGTTTACCAGTAGTATCAGGTGTGCAATTGCATTACGATAATAATAGCTTTGAGTTAGAAGACATTTTTGCTACAGGCACGGATGTAAATGCAAATAAAGACGCTTGGATTATGTCTCTAGATGATGACAGCCGAGTAAACTTAAACCAGACTTTGGATGTATTAGGTGTAGGGTTTAGGTCTTTTGGTGGTTTTGTTTCGTTAGGTGTGTATCAACAGGCTGATCTAAATACGAGCTTGCCTGCCGAATTTTTGAAACTTATAAATTTTGGAAATACAATAGAGGAAAATAAAAATGTAAGCACCACTGATTTTGATTTTGAAAGCATGGCACGAACCAATTACTATGTGGGCTTTCAAAAAGAGGTAAATGATAAACTTACGCTTGGTGCCAATTTTAAATACATTATTGGTCAAACAAATACCTACACCGAAAGGGTAAATGCCACCATTACAACTACCGATTCATCTGCCTTGTATATAGAAACAGATATCTTAGTTCGTTCAGCAGGCTTAGGCAGTTTAGAAGACTACTTTAATAATCGTTCTACATTTTCTAATGCTGTATTTACTGGAAACAATGGGTTTGGTATTGACCTAGGAGCACATTATAAAATTTCGGAAAAGTGGGATGCATCCGCAAGTATTGTTGATTTGGGTTTTATTAACTGGCAAGAGAATAATAAAGATTATATAAGCAATGGTACCTTCCTTTTTGATGGGGCAGATGTGGACTTTTCTAATGATGACCCTATAAGCTCATTTGATAATGTATTGGATAGTTTAAAAGAAGCCTTCGACTTTTATGAAGAAACAGGAAACTCATATAAAAGGAATTTAAGTACAAAGGCCTTTTTTGCTGTAAATTATCATATTAACAAAAGGCACACTTTCGGTGCCTTATACCATGCTACTTTTTGGGATGGATATGTTCAAAATGATTTTGGGGTGAACTACCAGGGGCGAATTGCTGATCCTTTTAATATTATGGTTTCGTATTCAGTAATAGGAGGGATTTACAACAATATTGGATTAGGTATTATGGGTAAACTTGGCCCTATACAATTGTACTTGATGAGCGATAATGCATTTCATATCTTATACTACAATAAATTGCGAGCAACCAATATTCGTTTTGGTATCAATATCACCCTGTACGATAAGAAGGAAAAGAAAGTGAAGAAAAAGAAAAAAGAAGAATCATAGAACTAACCAAAAACAATAATATGAAAATGACGAAAATGAAAACAAAAGCTTTTTTATCTGCCTTAGTTCTTGGCAGTAGTTTAACCATAGTCTCTTGCGAAGATATTGGCCTCGATGATTTCTCAGATACCGAATCAAATGTGCTGGTAGATTATTTGCATGCCGAGGCTATTTTGTCTCATGTGTACAGACATATAGATTTTATAACTAAAGATTCAACCCTTGCGGCTACAGATTCTGCCGCTGTGCTTGATGCCATGGCGTACCGTATGGGAAATGTTTTGACTATTGATTACGATTTGGGAAAAACATCAGTAGATGGCTTTATTCGTAAAGGGCAAATAATAGTAGTAGAAAATGGTAAGTATACCACACCTGGAAGTAGCTCTCAGGTTAGTTTCAAAAATTTAGATATAAATAGTTCTCCGGTTTCGGGTACATTATCTATCATGCATAATAGTATGGGTAATTTTACAGTTACTGCTACCAACTTTAGCGCAAAGCCTGGTTTCCCAATTACTGCATCAAAGACAGTAAATTGGATTCAAGGTTTTGGAACACCTACCGGAGTTGACGATATTTTTGAATACTCAGGTCAAGCTGACCATAAGCAAAACGGGACTGATCTTAATACTACTGTGGGCGAAGCTTTATTAATTGAGGATTCATGTACGTATAAATTGGTAGGAGGAGAGATAGATTTTACTCTTAGCATTGATACGATTGACGAACCATCTAGCGGAAAGATTGATTTCTTGAAATCAGATGGATGTAACAATATTGTAAAAATGAATGTAAAGAAAGGAGAAGCTGAGGTAACGCTTACTAAGCAGTTTACGGGCTTTTAAGGTAAGTAAGGTGAAATATAAAAAAGGGTCGGAACAAGATATTGTTCCGACCCTTTTTATGTTCATATCTATAGTATTGTTTACACTAGCTCAGCGCTGGCTTCCTTAGATTTACGATAAGGGAATGATGTAAAAATGCTTCTTTTGGCAAATCGCATTTGTTTGTCACTATTATTGAATTTTATAAATAAACCTCTGTTTACGCCAAAATACTCGTAGGTGGTACCATCGGTAAAAGTAACTTCCAGTAATAGTCCTTTGTGTTGATAATCGGCTATGCCAGATTCGGTAATAGTCTTGGTATAAGTTTCAAGATTTTTGGCTTTGGTTTCTGCATTTATACTCACCAAAAAATGGTAGCCATCGGTAATTTTTCTACTCATACCTTCGGCTTCTATGGCTTTTACATCACCCGCCTGAAATTTATCAGGGTGCCATTCTTTAACTAAATTTCGGTAGGTAGTTTTTAGTTCTTTAAGGGTGGCTTCACCTTCTACATTAAATAATGTTTTGTACTCCTTGATTCTTTTCATAGCTATTTTTTGCGGGCGCGAATATAGCTATACACTTCTTAAGATTGCTTAGTTAGAATTTTCAGAAAATTGGCCTAAGTTGGATTTAGCTCACGAATTTCTTTTTTTGGTATGCTCACCACCACGGTAGTTCCTTTGTCAGCGTTGTTTTCAAATGTAAGCGTACCATCATGAGCTGCTATAAAGTCTTTCACAATTCTCAATCCTATGCCAGTTCCATTTTCTCCCATAGTACCGGCTTCTGTTATACGATTTGTGCGAGTATTTAAATTTTCTAAAACCTCCTTGCTTATTCCTTTACCATTATCTCTAAAAGAAATTAACACATGCTCATCGTTCTCTGCTATACCTATGGTAATATCAGAATCTATCGGGCTAAACTTGATTGAATTTGAAAGTAAATTGCTGAATATACTTCGCATTTGATTTATATCGGCACTCAATCCTTTATGAGATTCTACATTAAATTTCACATGTAAGCCTTTATCTCTAAGGTTGTATTCATGTAATTCGACTACATCCTTTAGTAAATCTTCAGGCTTTATTATTTCAGTGAGTTTACCCAGTTCGTCCATTTGCAAGCGCGACCATACCAATATTTCCTGAAGGCTGACAAGACTAATATCTATCTCCTTTTTTAGCTCACCAAAGAGCTCTTTCTGTTCATCTTCAGTAAGTGAGCCAATAGATAGGGTGCGCAGTAAACTTGAAGTAGTAGCAAGAGGACTTCGCAAATCGTGCCCAAGAACAGACAGGATATTATTCTTAAAATCGTTTGAATGCTCAAGCTTTTCTTCACTTTTCTTAAGTTCCAGATAGTTCATAGCAAGCTCCGCTTTTGCAGCCTTCTGCACCTCGTAGGCAGCATTTCGCTGCTTAAGGGTTCGTACTAGCCACATTCCCCCTATCATTACTAGTAGCATGGAGGTAAGCGAAAGAAACAGCAACCACTTTTGACTGCTCAATTCTTGCATCATGGCCTTTTCCTTTATGCGAAGCATCATATTTTCCGTTTCCGCCAAATCGGCCTCGTATTGGGTTCTCAATTCTTCAAGGTTCTGTTTTGCTTTTAAGGCATTCAGGCTATCCGATAAGCTCTGCGCTAATTCATAATATACCAAAGCCTCGGCAGGGCGGTTTTGTTTTTTATAAAGCTCATAGAAACCAAAGTTTACATCGGCTTTTAATTGTACATCACCTGATAGTTCAGCAATTTCATTAGATTGCTCATACATCTCTTGGCTCTTTGCAAATTGATTTATAGCCGCGTATACTTTTCCTAATTCAAGGCTATTAAAGTAAACACCCTCCATGATCTCATATTTTTTGCATACGCTCAGCGATTGATTAAAATGCTGAATAGCAAGATCATATTTGCCAGTTTCTAAGTAAATAGTACCAAAGAGGTAATCAGAAGTTGCAAGTCCTCCTTCATCACCTTGCACTAGTTTATATTCTCTTGACTGATTGGCAAAGATTAGGGCACTGTCGGTTTTCCCCATTTCTAAATAAAGGGTACCGAGGTTGTGGTAATTCATCCCAAGGGCCATCTTGTCGCCTACCTTGTTGTTAGCTTCTATAGCCCTCCAGTAATGTGCCTTAGCCCTGCTGTAGTCCTCAATATTACTACGGTAAATTTCACCAATATTGTTTTCGATAATTGCCACATTCTGATAGTCTTCCGAATCTTTGTAGAGGTTTTTTACCGTAGTAAGGTGCTCTATAGCCTTATCGTATTGGTTTAGCCCAGTATAGGCCAAAGCCATATTTACCAGTGTGCCGTTGTGACTTTCAGAATGGTTGCCAAAGCCATACTCCAATGATGTTTCAAAATTCTCCAGAGCTTTTTTATACAAGGCGTTTTGTACATAGGTGCTTCCTAGATATGAATAGATTGTGGCTATCTTAAAAGAGTCATTTAGTTCCTTAGCCAAATCCAATACTTCATAAAACACCTTTTGTGCCTCCACAGAGTTTTGGGTATTGAAGTATTGAGACCCTCTTAGCATATGATACTTATAGCGGACCTCCTTTTTGTAGGTGGGCTGTAGCAATAACGAGGCTTGCTTTATTAGAACTTCGGCCTCAGCATAATCAGAGACTTTTTGCTTGGATTCTATCTGTTCTAATATTTGTTCAAAATGACTTTCATTAGAGTTCGGGTCTTGTGCCAAACTCCAAATTGTCACCATAAAGAGTAGTAGTGAATAGCAGTATTTCATAGGTTGTGTGAGTGAGTGACTAAATTTAAGTGGATTGATTCGCAATCAAAATTTTGAGTCCTTTTTTTTCGGTAAAAAACAATATTTACTATGAACACAGTACTTTTTGTAAAACTGTATTACAAGATTTAAAGGAATACTATTGAAATCGTGTACCTATTCATCTTTTAAATGTTTTGATCACGCTTTATGGTGTCCTCAGTATTTAAACATACTTATCTAAGATCAGGTAGTCTCGCTCATCTTTGCTAATACGATTGCGGCTATTGGCAGATAAAAACCAAAAGATAAAACCGAGCGAGGAGAAAATTATAAAAATTAGCCATTCCAGGGGCCAAGCTAGTGATGCAGGGCTACTAGGGAAAACCATAACCAACAGAATGCCTATGGTTCCGATAATGGCAACCACTCCTAGCATTTTACCACCAGGAGCCAAAAAGGGCCGATGTAAATCAGGAAACTTTTTGCGCAAAACTAAAAATGAAAACGAAACACCTAAGAAAGCAATAACTATACACATAGAGCCTACATTTACAAAAGCCACCATAGCGCCAGGGCCCATAAGTGAGGCTACAAAAGTGACTACCCCACTAAACACTACAGCGGTGTAAGGTGTTTTAAATTTTGGATGTGCAGCTCCTAAAAAAGGGGCTATGATTTTTCCTCTGCCCATTGCGAAAAGCACGCGCGAGCCGGCAATAAAAAAACCGTTCCAGCTGGTGAGCAAACCCACCAGGGCAGTAATCAAAATCAGATTTACTAAAAATGTCGATTGTGTGGCAATTTCAAAGGCTTTGGCTGTAGGTAGTGGATCGGCAACAATATCATTCCAAGGGGCTGCTATTGAGGTGCTCACAATTAATAACACATAAAAGCAAACAGCTACCACGATAGATAGTGGAATGAGCAGACCAATGGTTTTGAAAGAAATAGCGGTATTAGCTTCTTCGGCTGCTTGCGGTATGGTATCGAAGCCCACAAACCAAAAGGGCACTGTAACCAATACCATGGCAATGCCAGCAGTAATAGATGCATTGCTTGTTCCAGAAAATAAGGGATAAATGTTGTCCCAATCGCCCATTATTAAACCTGCTATTACAAACACAAAAGTGAGCCCAACAAACAAGACCGTAAGCACAACCTGCAGCCGGGCTGAGTTTTTTACACCAGTGTAATTAATGGCACTAATAGCCAAAACGAAAAAAGCACTTAACAGAATATGCGAGAGGTAAACCGTAGCTCCATTTATTTCATATAGTGGTAAATAATCTATGGTAGGAATTAAATAACTCAGCACTTTACTTACAGAAACCGCTTCGAATGCCGAAACAGATAAATAACCAAATGCCAAAAACCAGCCTACTATAAATGACTTTGAGGTTCCAAAAGCTTTGTACGCATAAGCTACTTCGCCACCGGAGAGTGGGAGAGAGGCCGTAACCTCTGCATAGCACAATCCTATGATGAGCATAAGCAAACCTCCAATGGCAAAAGCAATAGAAGCGCCTATTGGGCCGGCATTGGTTAGCCAAGATCCCATAGCGGTAACCCATCCTACGCCAATCATAGCGCCAAAAGCCAGGCTAAACAAGCCTGCTTTACCAATACCTTTTTGAAGCTGTGGTCGTTTGGTTTCTAATTTGGGGGTCATAAGTACATTGGTTTGTTTGCTGGCAGGCAATGATAAGTTGATTTTTTTTGCAAGTAAGTCCTATCGAAGAAAAGCATAACTAACTGAAAGAGAAGTATAGCACCCCTTTGTAACATATGTTGCTGTATAAGCCTATAAAAGCAGCTAATTTTGCAGCTGAAAAAAACGTAATGCAATGTCAAAATTCAACGATCTTATAAATGGCGAAACCCCGGTATTGGTTGACTTTTTTGCCGAATGGTGCGGCCCTTGTAAAACTATGGCACCTATTCTGAAAGATTTGGCAGGGATGGTAAACGGTAAGGCCAAAATACTAAAAGTGGATGTAGATAAAAATCCGGCTGTAGCTCAGAAGTATCAAGTGCGGGGGGTGCCTACACTTATTTTATTTAAAAAAGGCGAGATAAAGTGGCAACAATCGGGCGTAGTGCCAGCTCAGCAGTTAGCATCTATTATTTCGGCTCATACGGGTTAGGAAGAGAGTTAATGATGTTAATCTTTAGGAGGTAGACACGAGCGGGACGCACGTGCTAGCTGGGAGTTTTGTGTAAATAACTAATTTTACAATTCACTGAATAAAATCCTATACCATGAAAAACAATTTCCTCAGAATATCAGCAGCTTTTTTTGCGCTATTAATGATTAGCACTTCTTGTGATAAATTAGAAGAGCTGGCAGACGTAATGATTGACACCGAGTTTGAACAATCATTTTCTATTAACCTTACAGTGCCTACAGAGCCAGACAGTTCGGCCATGTTTGCAGAAACGGGTAGTGTTGACCTTAATGTAGGTGATGTAAAAGATTATGTAGATAAGCTTAAGGACTTAAAAGTGACCAAAGCCAAGCTTATTTTTACAAATTACACAGGCCCTGCAACAGCCGAGATGTCGGGTCAGATAGATTTGGGCGGAGGTTTTATGATTAATATTCCTGCTACTAATATGCAGAACGTTTTTGATAATGTGCAAGAGGTAGATTTAACACCTCAGGCCGGTGCATTTAATTATATGAAAGATCAATTGCTGGCGCAAAAGATGATTTCTTATACCATGAATGGAAAGGTATCTGAAGTACCTGTACTAGCAGATTTCAAAATAGTCTTTACGGTAGAAGTAACGGCTAATCCTTTATAATATATAAGGCAGTTTGTTTGAGAAAGTATATGCTGGCGCACGTCTAAAACGTGCGCCAGCACTTGTTTAATAGTGTTCTGTTATTTCCTCGGCTAGTGCGATTGTACCACGCGTGAATTCATTTTGTGGTATCACATCATTACTGCAAATACAAATTTGATCAAAAATAGCTGCCTATTTTATTTCCTTCGCTACAGCTTACAGGAAGGTTTTTTTTTATGACCAAACCTTAGGTTAACCTTTAGGACCAAGCACGAGCAATACACTAGTACAAACTGTAAATAAATTTGATATTTTTTTAAAAAGTAGATTTAATATTCAAACTAACTTCTCCCCAGGTTTTTGAAATGCCATCTGCGCCTTTGTGTAAATCTTTACACGCATCGTTTAGCGAATTCAAAGCGTTTAAAGTATTCCAGTTAGAGAGATCCATTGTGCCTTCCATCGAAAAAGAATTCGCATCAATCACATAGTTAAAAGGAACCCTTGCGGTAACGTTATTCATTTTAATATCGGCATAGCCAACTGATTCGTTTTCTAAAAATAATTTTCCAGATAGCTGCGCTGTATTATCCATGACCATAAAAAAGAATTTATGAATTTTTTCGTCCCGGGTTTTGTCGTTTGTAAAAATGCTGCTCACCGGAATAGAAAACTCGGCTTGATGGATGGCCTCCTTTATTGAGCTTCCTTTTCCGCCTGCTATAATATCAACGGTGTTAAATTGACCACCTACAGGTGTTTTATCGGTTGTCTTGTAAGCCGTAAAGTTGATTTCATGCTTGGCTTCTTCTAGCGAAAAACCGATTTGCTTTTCAGGTGTGGGTTTCTCTTCTTGAGATTGAGCAGGAGTGCTCTCTGAGTTGCATGCGGTAATTCCGATGGCGGCAAAAAGTAGAAAGGGTAAAAACTTTGAATGGATCATAATTTAATTGTTTTATTGTAAATGATTCGTGCTACGAAAGAGGGTTAAAAATAAAGGCTAAAAATATTGGATAAAATTTAGAATAAATCAGAAATCTTAGATTCTTTGGCAAAGTTCAATTTTGCCTCCCCAATTTATTGTGCGTGCAACTGTAAGCTCCCCTTTAGCGCGAGCGTCCCGCTCGTGCTCATTCATTTTCTTTCTTTATATCATTAGCCGCAAATACAAATTTCATGGAGAGGACGGTATATTATTTTCTTCACTACTTTTTACTGGATATATGTTTTTGAGACCTAAGCTTGCGTTAACCAGCAATACAGGCACGAGTGGTAATCTATAATAACTTTGAGGACACGCGTTGCAAACGCGCGGTAGCAAGGGAGGTATTACCACGCGAAAGGATTCGCGCGGTAAGGGGCTACCTAGGAAACATTATCGACCATTAACATCTAACTCAAGCAATTTTAAGAGAACATAGAGGGTTTGTAAACTCAATTTATCACTATCATTTAAGTCGTAGTAATGTATGGCGTGGTGAGAATAGTAAGAGGCTGTGAGCTCCCCCTTTATATGAACTCTATACAAATAACCATTTGAAATGCTTGACTTATGCTCAGAAAACAACGAAAAATACTCATTTTCAATCCCCTTTAAATATTGGTAAATTGAATCATCAGAAAACGTCAAGTCCCTTTGAGTAATAATGGAATCCTTTTTCAGGTCAATTCTTGTTGCAGAGATTGAATCATTAAACTTAAGAAAGACCGCATGTTCATAGTTCGTTCCGTAAAAGAAAGAAATGTGAAGTCCATTTGAACTGCTCAACTGTTCATTGACAATCTCATTCAAATCCTTTGGCAAAGCGGTGCTACCTTTAGATAATATATAATCTTGTCCATGAGCAAAACCTTGAATAAATATGTATAAAAAACAGGTGAATTGAGTTAAGTGTTTCATCAAATATTTTTTATTCTGACTTTCCATTTTTTTGATTT
>JAUICR010000279.1 GCA_030427785.1 Bacteroidia bacterium
CGCTAGGGTAGTTTTCTATGCTGCCTTTAAAAATGGTACAATAGTAATTGTTGCAAGATTTGCTAATACTCACCCTAAGCGATATAGGATAGTTGGTACCGCAGTGGCATGCCACGTGCAGTCTGCCATGCCTAAAACCATGATGGCAGGTATAACTAGTGTTGGGTGTAATGGTGCCTTCTTGTAGCGCTATCAAGGCATTTACTACTTTAAAAGGGGAGCCGGGTGGGTACTCAGCCAATAGCCCTCTATCATACAAGGGTTTATTGATACTATCTACAAATAGTTTACTGTAATTTTTACTTCGATCTCGGCCTACCATCAAGTTGGGGTCGTAGCTGGGGCTGGTTACCAGAGTAAGTATTTCTCCTGTAGATGGTTCAATTGCCACCACGCTGCCACGTTTGCCGTTCATTAATTGCTCGGCATATTTCTGCAATTCTATATCTATAGTACAAGTAATGTCAGAACCCGGTACGGGAAGTGTATCGTATTTACCGTCTTCAAAACGTCCTTTGGTGCGGTTATGCACATCTACCAAATTATAGCGTACACCCGCCCGGCCTCGCAGTACATCCTCATACGATTTTTCAATACCCGTTTTGCCTACCAAGTCGCCCTTGCGGTACTCGGGGTGATCTAGTAGAAATAAATCAGAAGCCTCGCCAATAAAGCCGACCACATTAGGAGCTGATTTAAATTGATACTCCCTTAAAATCCTCTTTTGAGGAAAAAAGCCTTCGTATAAGTTGAGCTGCTCTTGCACATAGGAGTACTGTTCTTTGCTTATCTGTTTTAAAAAAACACTAGGCTTGTACGAACTGTATGTGCGGGCATCTTTTAGCTTTTGTTTTACCACTTCTTTGCTCATGCCTAGCATTTCGCAAAAAGCCATGGTATCAAGGTTTTTTACCTGTCGTGGTATCACCATCAGGTCGTAGGCCGATTGGTTTCCTACCAATAACTTGTGGTTACGATCATAAATTAATCCGCGCCCGGGATATACAATTTCTTTTCGGATTACATTATTCTCAGCCGACAATCTAAAGTCTTTACGTATCACCTGAATGTAGAAAAGCCTGGCAATAAATATGAGTGCCAAGCCAATGAAGAAAAAATAAAAGAGAAATTTACGTTCCATGTGTTAATCCTTCTTCTTGAAATTCCATAGGTGAATAAGAAAGATAAATACAAAGGTAAATAGGCTGCTGGCCAATGTCCTAATGAACACATGACCGATATCAGAAAGCTGATAACTTTCGATAAGGAACAGCATAAAATGGTGTACAAAAACCGCTAACATAGCATAAGGTGCAAAACTTGAAAATGGCAATTTGCCTATACGTAGCGATTCAAAATCAATGCCTCTTTTTTGAGTTGATAGCTGAAGTAATGGCCTCCTTACAAAAGCCAAAAAAACAGTTGCCGCAGTATGCACACCACCGCTGTTTTCAAAAATATCTACACAGGCTCCCATAGCAAATGCTAGCAATAGTACCGCGGTACGTGAGTAGTTCATTGGCAGCATTATGATGAACAAAATATATACATAGGGATTGAGATAGCCCATGAACATAAAATTGTTGAACACTATGATTTGCAGCAGCAAGAGAATAATGAACGATGATATTTGCTTTATAAAATCCATTATCTGGGTTCTTGATTTTCCAGCTCTTGAAGCTCTAGTTTGAGTTTATCTTGCACCACGTAGATATGATTCACCGAAGCAAAATCCGTACTTAACTTAAGTTTAATTTTAAAAAAGTTTTGATCCTCCTGCATCTCGTGCGACTCTATAGTACCTATAGGAATACCAGCCGGAAATAACTGGCTTCTGCTATCGGTTACAATGGTGTCGCCTACCTGGATATTGGCGTACCTGGGGATATCAATTAAATAAGCGTATTGATAATTGCCACCTTGCCATTCAATAGGGCCAAAAAACGAGCTGTTTTTTATTTTTCCGCTCACTCTAAAAAGTGGGTTGATAAGCGGCAATACTGTACAAAAGTGTTTGCTCACCTTGTGGGTAACTCCCACAATTCCATTTTGGCTTATTACTCCCATATTGGACGTCAAGCCGTGTATCTCGCCACGATTGATTGTCATGAAATTACGAGCCTTATGATAGCTGCTATTAATAATTTCACCCTCTACATAGGTGTACCTTATCATAGTGGTACTATCTACTTTTTCAATAGGATTGGTAATGAGCTCATATTGCGAAATACTATCGGTAGCTCTTAGCAATGCATTTTCGATAGCCAAAGCTTTGTTTTGTTCTTTAAGATTAAAGTAATCTTCAAAGTTTTGGGTAGTTTCTAGTAGCGAGCCCGAAATTTGATTGGAAGAATTGATAACAAAAGCTCGCTGAAAGCTGCGGCTGTTGCTTATCCAAATCAGAGCAATAAGCTCAAGAAAAGCGAATAGTAAAAACACCCGAATGCGATAAAGTAAACTAAATAATTTTCGCATGTAGGGTTGCTAATTAGGACATCAAGAAATTGTACTTACCAATATTTTTTAACGCAATACCAGTACCTCTTACTACTGCTCTCAGGGGATCTTCAGCTACATACACCGGTAAATCGGTTTTCATAGAAATACGTTTGTCTAAGCCGCGTAGCATAGAACCACCACCGGCCATATAGATGCCACTATTGTAAATGTCGGCAGCCAATTCAGGTGGAGTCATAGAAAGAGCCTCCATTATAGCATCCTCTATTCGCATAATAGATTTGTCTAGTGCTTTGGCTATTTCTTTGTAAGTAACCATTATTTGCTTCGGCTTTCCGGTGAGCAAGTCGCGCCCTTGTACAGCCATGTCTTCTGGGCCATTTTCCAATTCGTCAAGCGCAGAGCCAATTTGAATTTTGATTTCCTCGGCCGTTCTTTCGCCCACATATAAGTTGTGTTGGGTACGCATGTAGTAGCTAATGTCATTGGTAAACACATCACCTGCTACTTTAATTGATTTATCGCATACAATACCACCTAGTGCCAATACGGCAATTTCGGTAGTACCACCACCAATATCGATTATCATGTTTCCCTTAGGTTCTTCTACATCTACACCAGTACCTATAGCTGCAGCCATGGGCTCATGTATGAGGTACACCTCTCTTGCTCCAGCATGCTGGGCCGAATCGCGTACTGCTCGTTTTTCTACCTCTGTAATGCCTGATGGGATACAAATTACCATACGCAAAGCAGCCGGGATTAATCTGCGCTTAAGCGAAGGAATACTTTTTATCATTTCTCGAATCATCGCTTCTGATGCTTCGAAGTCGGCAATCACACCATCTTTAAGCGGGCGTACGGTTTTGATGTTTTCATGCGTCTTGCCATGCATCTGTCTTGCAGCTTGGCCTACGGCAATAATTTTTCCGGTACTTCTGTCAATAGCTACTATAGATGGGGCGTCTACTACCACTTTATCATTATGAATGATAAGAGTATTTGCAGTACCTAAATCTATCGCAATGTCTTCTTTAAATAAATCAAATAATCCCATGAGCTTTTTTAATGTTTAAAATGGCGGGTTCCTGTAAATACCATTGCCATTTTATGAGTATCACAAAAATCTATGGAAAGCTGATCCTTAATAGATCCACCAGGTTGTACCACA
>JAUICR010000033.1 GCA_030427785.1 Bacteroidia bacterium
ACGTATGCCTCCGTGCTTTTGCCAAGGATAAGCCGCCTCTACTTTTAGTTTCTTAATAGTAGTAGGAGCGTACGAAAATAGCAATGCCCCATCATGCAAGGCAATGCGCCCATTCTCCAATCGTACTTCTGCAAAACTCGTGGTGCCATCATCCAATAATATTGGACTATAGGCCTCAATCAAATTATGATTGGGATTGTAATTAGCACCGCTAGGCCCCACAAACTCAAACTTTGCATTGGCTCCTATATCCCAAAACTCGCTTTTAATTGCAGCTCCATTTGCATCGTAATTTAACGCTTGATCAAATATTACTTTTCCGAGACCTGATACTTTGAAAGTAGCATTAGCGCCAACCGAAAGCTTACCCTTAAGATTGAGCACAGAACCGTAGCCATTAAGGTCAATACTTGCAACTGAGGCATAAATCAATTCTCCACCATTTTCAATAATTATCTCACCTCCATCTAATGAATTTATAGTACCCGAAGAGTTAATAATTAACTTCCCGCCATTTTCCACAATAAACTTGGAACCATTATTAATTTTCACCTCACCACCAGAATTTATATGTACTTCTGCTCCATTTGTTATATATAGGTAGGCTTTGTTGTTGGTTGGAGCAGTAGGGCCAATGTCACCTAAAATCAATTTACCACCAGTATTTACATTAATAATTTCAGTAGTACTACATGAAGAGCCAATCCTTACGTGTGATGTTGAACCCTCAACTGGTTTGGGAGAACCAGAAGCCGTGTAGTCGTATAGATTTGCATTCGCATTTAAGTATAGTGTCCCACCCGCATTTATATCAATCGAACTAATAAAGCTATTTTCAGTAGGGTTATTCCAGCTCTTTGCTAATACACCCCCAGTATTTACCTCCAATTTCTTTTCACCATAAGTTATTTGCTCCATCAGCCAAGCTATGTTAGCATCAGTTACTTGACCATGGTCTTCATCGATATTAACGGGAGCAAAGTAGGCCTCAAAATGAGTGTTACCTAGACCTAGAGGATTTTTTTCACTTGCAAAATCAGTAACCTTCGCATCCCAGCCTGCATTAGCTATATTAAGAGCGGATATTGTGGGCACGAAACAATAAAAATTCTGCAGGGGTGATGGTACGGTCACGTTGCCACAACCAGTAGTATTTGCAAGCTCCGTACGTAAGCCTTCTTCGACATCTTTCAAATCACTTCGATATCCACCAGGAACACCATTGATAGCGGGTAGCCCGTAGAGGTACCACCTTCTACGATAATTTCCCTTCACATTTATGTCACTCACCAATTTATCTGATCGATTTAAATCATAAAAGTTAAACCTTAGGTCAAATCCTAAACAATCTGAATTTAGGCTGAACTGAGTTGAGCCCTCCACATGTTTGCGAACACCGGATGAATTTCCATTGGCTACAGCAATACTTCGGCATTTTTTAGGATAGTCACCCACCGCATTCAAGTCATTAATAAACATTTGTCTCAATGGGTCGCTTGCATCGCCATTATATCCCCAGTGATACTGACGTACTTTGTTAATCGTGGTATTATTTTGACTGGTTCCATCATTTTTATAATGAAATAAAAGAAGTTGTTTTGCCGCAGGCCTGTTAAGCATATTAAGAATAGCCTTAGCGTCTTCTTTGTTTTGCAACTCACCCATGTACTTAGCAAAAAATTGTATCGATGGAGAAATATTGGCTCCTTTCCAAGGACTGTCATGACTCGCAAACAATCGCACACAATGATCCTCATTATTACTTTCCATATCGGAAAGGGTGTATCGAGCTACCTGGCCTCCCATACTAACAGCAACTATTATTATTTCTTCATCACCTTCCATATTTTGATTAATGCGATTAATAAGTTCTTTAAGCAGCATAGCATTTCTTTGAATGTAATCAGCTCCGTCAAAGAAATCTAATAGAATAAGATCATTGTCATTAGCATATAAGGCATCCACAAAATCAGGCATTTTTGCATTTGGATAAATATCAGAATTACATCCAAACATTTCTGGCCATCCGAATGAACCATTTCTTGTCTCTGAGTGTCCTTTCCCAAAATCAATACCTTCCACAATTATGACTGGCTTTTTAAAAGTTCTCGGAGCTGGAGCTCCAGCTCTGTACCTTACATAAACATTGCCTTTTCCATTTCGACCTCCAAACTGCTGAGACGAGGTCATGTGGTAGTTAACATACCTAGTAAACGACAACGTATTACTCACTCCGTGAGGATTACCGGTAATTGCAGGCACGGTATAAGTAACCATCTCGCCTCCCCATGGAGCTTCTTCAGCAGGAATTACTGTGCAGCCCGAGGACTTTTTAATCCCTCTATTTTTGGAAACTTTGGTGCTCTGATCGGAATAGGCTACTTCTATTTCAAAATCGAACTCTCCTTCTTCACCTGACAAGTAGAATTCCTTTGATACATTCCATGTAAGATTCTGCCAACCACTACCATCATTCAAGTTAATCCGAATAGCATCTACTGTTGCTCCATTGGTACCATTGTAACCAATATATGGGGCAATTATGCTAAAGGTATCATTCAGAGGAAAGGTCTGATTTAACATTCCAGCCATAAACACCTCCATTTCTTCAAAAGGACTTCCATTCCCTGTAGTGCTTAAAACTCCATTACTGAAACTGAGCAGACCCAGATTGAATGCACCTGAGAGAATACGGCTTACGGTATAGTCAATTATGTTTATGGGCAAGGCATCATACCCGATGCTGAGCACAGCATTCAAGTTGACGATGCTATCATAATCGGGCAAAGTATTAGAATTGATAGAGGAGCCTCGTATATCCAAATAGCCTTGAATGAAGTTATCATCTGTTACTCTTCCTTCCGCTTCAGTGCTCCCATCGTATTGGTTTAAGGCAAGATTAAAAGGCGTCCGATCCCACAGATACGAGGTAGTTAAGTAGGATGAAGTGTCTAGTTCCACAAAGGACTCTTCGTAAAAGAAACTAGTGTCAGCTCCAACGAAAGTGGAATCCAAAATATTGATAATGTGTTGCGCTTTAAGGTTGCCTATACAGACAAACATCAAAGCCGTGAAAAGCAAAAAATTGCGCATGGTTTGGTTATGTTAACGGTTATTAATAGTTCTAAATTGGAAAATTATGTAAATCGATCTCTGTGCGATGCTTTCTATTACCACCTTATTTCATGTAAAGTTGTATCGTGGCTCAGTGGATAAATCGAGTCGTGTTTAACCGGTAATGCTTGGCCATTTTCATAAGGATATAGAGTTATTACATTCCATTGATTGCCTAGCATCTGACCAATCACTATTGTATCTTTTGAATATATATCAAATCCCGACAATTCCCCAGCAAACCTATTAGTTCCGATATAATCCAAATCGGACTCTTTTGTAAACCGGATTTTGGCCCAGGCAAAAGGAATAAGCTCTACTATTCCTCCGTTACTTCTCACCTTTGGCACATAAAACTCACCGTTTCCACCCCCCGGCCATTGGTCGTAATAGCTTGTATCATGCGTGTAGAGGCGTATCATCTTGGGCTCATGCTCGACACCATTCAAAAGAGCTCTGCCTTGGTTGTCCGTCACTACACTATCGTAATATACATCGCGGCCACCCCAGCGGCCTTCAATACTTTCGTAATCATATACCATAATACCCACATCAGGTATAGCCTTTTGAGTACCATACTCTACCACGGTAATGTGTAAACTTTGGTCTTCATTCTTTTTACCGCAGCTACCTATTACTATAATTAGGCTAAGTAGTATTGTTTTTGTTTTCATGACAGTAGATTTTGTGATTTTGTGAAAATAATACTATTATTCAACTAAATCCTACATTTATAAGGTGTGTAGTTCCGTGTTCTTTATGTCTTTGTTTAGTAAAGGTCTCCCATTCCTCTCAAAATACGTAGTGTTTTGTTTCTAGTTATTACGATAGGTTAAACTCATTACCATAATTCAAGCGCTATAATTAGTTCCTACAAAACTTCCAAGGCTGAAAGCACCTTGAACTGGAGTTCGCACCTAAGTATTGGAAATTGGGTTATGTCACCGATGTACCACTTTTGGGGTAGTTATTAGACCAGGGAAGGAATTACTATTTACTTATTGGGCAGTTGTAGTACCCATAAAGGGTATCATAGCCCAGCTGGGTATTAAAACTTTTGCCTTAGCAAATACGGTGCATCAAAAAAATCCCCTCACTAGGAGGGGATTTTTTTAATTCTTAAAGTATTCTACTTCTAATCCGCTTTTCAGCGTCTGTACCTCTAGGGCTTTGGAATAATTAAGAATAGATTGAACGGTTTCTTTACGGGGTTTTGTGTGGGCCCCGTACCCATCTTTAAGAGTAATTGAATTTTGCATAGGCAATTTTTATGAACGGTTTGCACAAATAACGGCAGCCCTATTTTCATTATTGCCTCAGCTTAAAAAAATTATGGATTTGCTAAAATCATTGCATCAATAATGAAACGTTATTTGTCTCAATAAGTTTGCGCAGATTTATAAGCGCATAGCGCATTCTGCCCAGAGCTGTATTGATGCTCACATCTGTTTGCTCAGCAATATCTTTAAAGCTTAAGCCCGAGAAATGACATAACATCAAAACCTCTTTTTGATCATCTGGTAGTTGCTCAATTAACTTATGAAGATCGAGTTCAATCTGATCCTTTATCAAAGTAGATTCCACATTCAGCGTACCATCCTTTATGATGTCAAAAATGTCAAATTCATCAGTAGGCGACATAGTAGGCATTCTCTTTTGACGTCTGTAATGATCTATAATCAAGTTGTGAGCAATACGCATAGTCCATTGCAAAAACTTGCCTTCTTCATTGTATTTGCCTCGCTTAAGCGTGTTTATCACTTTTACAAAAGTGTCTTGAAATACATCGTTGGCCAAATCCTGATCCTGAATACGAACCAGTATATAGGTGAAAATTCTCTGTTGGTGCTTGTTGATAAGAAACTCGAGTGACGCTTCTTTTCCTGACAGGTAGCTCTTGATGAGCTCGCTATCGCTTAGCTTAGTGTAATCCATAATCTACGTGATTGGGTTAATAAAAAATCAATTCAATTCTAGTAGATATGTATTATAGGCGATATACGTTTAAGTTAATTATAGGTTGAAATTGACCTTAATTGGGCTTTTCAACTTTCCAAATATAAATTTATTTTTTACAAATATGCAAACGGGATTGAGTTTGGTAAATTTGCAGCCCTATTTTCAAAAGCTCAATGTCAGACAAAAACATCGAAAATTTAGACCCTCGGAAGTTTATTATTATAAAGGGAGCGCGAGTTCACAATTTGAAGAATGTGGATTTAGCAATTCCTCACAAAAAGCTTACTGTCATTACTGGTTTGAGCGGATCGGGTAAATCTTCTTTGGCTTTTGATACCTTATATGCGGAGGGTCAAAGACGCTATGTTGAGAGCCTTTCTTCCTATGCTCGTCAGTTCCTGGGAAGGCTAGATAAACCCGAGGTAGATTTTATTCGAGGAATTTCTCCGGCCGTTGCCATTGAGCAAAAGGTGATTTCCAGGAATCCAAGGTCAACGGTTGGAACTTCTACGGAAATTTATGATTATTTAAAATTACTCTTTGCCCGTATTGGTAAAACGTACTCCCCTATAAGCGGTAAGGTGGTAAAGCGCCATGAGGTTGGAGATGTTATCAGTTTTGTGGAATCATTACCAGATGATAGCCGTATCATGGTAAAATGTCCTCTCCTACTGTTTGATAGAACTTTGGAAACTCAGCTTACAATTTTGGGTCAACAAGGCTATTCAAGAGTTTCGGTAAACGATGAAGTAGTGCGCCTAGAAGAAGTAGATGCGGAAAAAATAAAACCCAAAAAAGATAAACTCGAAATTGTAATTGACCGGCTTACAGCTGATTTAAATACAGAAGAGAATAAGTTCCGATTAGCAGATTCTGTACAAACGGCTTTTTTTGAGGGAAGAGGTTATTGTGTTATTCAAGATTCTACTGGATCTATATCAGAAACCTTCTCCAATAAATTTGAGGCTGACGATATGGAGTTTGAGGAACCCTCTGTTCATTTGTTTAGTTTCAATAATCCTTTTGGTGCCTGCCCTAAGTGCGAAGGTTTTGGTAACGTAATAGGCATAGATGAAGATTTGGTAATTCCTGATAGTGGTTTATCAGTGTATCAGGATGCGATAGCTCCCTGGCGTGGTGAAAAAATGAGCGAATGGAAGGCTGAGTTTATCAATAATGCTGACAAAGTAAATTTCCCAATTCATAAGCCCTATTTTGAGCTAAGTGCTGAGCAAAAAGAATTATTGTGGAGCGGCACCAAGCAGATAGAAGGTATTTCCGATTTCTTTAATTACATAGAGTCAAAGAGTTATAAGATTCAATACCGCGTGATGTTATCACGCTATCGGGGTAAAACAAAGTGTAATACTTGTAAGGGAGCAAGACTAAGAAAAGAAGCTGGTTATGTGAAAATTGGTGAAAAGTCTATTATGGACTTGGTGCTGATGCCGGTAGATCGATTAGCTGAATTCTTTGAAACCCTTACTTTTTCAGAACGCGATAAAGAAATTTCTAAACGAATTATTACGGAGATAGTTAGTAGAATCAGTTATCTGCAAGAGGTAGGTTTAGGGTATTTAACATTAAATAGAATATCAAGTTCGCTATCAGGTGGCGAGTCGCAGCGTATAAACTTAGCTACTTCATTGGGTAGCTCCTTGGTTGGTTCTACATACATTTTAGATGAACCCAGTATTGGCCTACACCCAAGAGATACAGCCCGACTAATAAAGGTAATAAAGCGCCTGAGAGATATTGGGAATACCGTAGTGGTGGTGGAGCATGATGAGGAAGTAATGTTGGCTGCAGATCAATTGGTAGATATTGGCCCTGGAGCTGGTACCCATGGTGGCAACATCATATTCTCTGGAGACGCTACTGATATAATGAAGCATAGCGAAGGATACACAGCGGCCTACCTAAGTGGTAAGGAGCAAATTGAGATCCCCTTAGAAAGAAAGAAGCCAAGGAAGTTTATCAATATAGTAGGTGCCCAGGAGAATAATTTAAAGAATTTAGATGTTAAAATTCCCCTGCATTGTCTTACTGTAGTTACTGGGGTTAGTGGCTCTGGAAAAAGTTCCTTAATAAGCAAGGTTCTTTATCCAGCACTGAAAAAACGCCTGGGTGGCTATAGCGACAAAACCGGTAGACACAGAGCCTTGGAAGGTGATATTGATAAAGTAGCCGATGTAGAGTTTGTGGATCAAAATCCAATTGGTAAATCCAGTAGAAGTAATCCTGTAACCTATATCAAGGCTTATGACGATATAAGAGCGCTATTTGCGAGCCAGCCGTTGGCCAAAGCAAGACGCTATAAATCTGGTCATTTTTCATTCAATATAGATGGCGGACGTTGTGCAAAATGTATGGGCGAGGGCGAAATCACTATCGAGATGCAGTTTATGGCCGATGTGCATCTTAGGTGTGATGAGTGTCATGGTCAGCGTTTCAAGAAGGAAATTTTGGAAGTAAAGTTTGAAGGCAAAACCATCTACGATATACTGGAAATGACAGTATCTGATGCTATTGTGTTTTTTGATAAAAATAATGAAGCAAAAATCTCGGCTAAGTTGCAACCGCTTGAGGATGTAGGTTTGAGCTATGTAACCTTAGGCCAAAGCAGCAGTACCTTATCTGGCGGAGAAGCTCAAAGGATAAAGCTTGCAACCTTTTTGGGTAAGGGTCAAAAGGCCGCTCCACAGCTGTTTATTTTTGATGAACCCACCACAGGCCTTCATTTTCATGATATTAAGAAGCTCTTACAGTCTTTTTACGCTTTGATAAAAAATGGTCATTCTATTGTGGTAATTGAGCATCACCCTGATGTAATAAAATGTGCGGATTGGGTTATCGACCTTGGTCCGGAAGGCGGAGAAAACGGTGGACATCTACTATTTGAAGGCAGCCCAGAAGATTTGCTAAACGTGAAGGAGTCATTCACGGCAAAATATCTTAAAGAAAAACTAGTAGAAGCAGCTAAGGTTTAGCTTTTCTTATCAAAAAAGGCAGATAATACTGTTCGTAGTCCTTTTACACAAAAGAATACGGCCGTTATCATTAATAGAATGCTAATAATCATCCATGAGTAATGGCCTAGTCTCCATGCAGGAACTCCCATCCATGTAAGCAATACAGGCCCCATAAACAGAAATGGAAAGCCTACTGCTAGAAATTTTAACCCTAATAAAAACTTGTCTCTGTCTGTGCTCATAAGGCAAATCTAATTCAATTCAATAAGTCAAAAAAAAATCCTCGTGGTTTTAAGACGAGGATTTTAACGTTAGGCTTACAGTTAAACAAATTATTTCCTACTACAATTATTATTAACACACCTAGAGCAGTGCACTTGTAAGAACCTATCGTGTTGGTTGGTTGAACGAGAGGGTTTATTTACACACCAAATATCAGGACAAATTATAGCTCACACAGACATCTATGTTGTATCATGTATAAAATATGTTGTTTTCGTAGCGTAGCACATTGTGTCCCTTTGACAATTATATTTGCCATCCATGCCCAACAACAGAGTACATCTGACCCTTCTACTAGGTGTTTTAATTGGCTTAAGCGCCTATTTCTATTGGAATACTATCAGTCTGTTTCCTTCCTTTATTCACGCTTGGACACAGTCTGACCGATTTGCTATAGCTCTTAGTTATGTAGATAATGGCATGAATTTTAGATGGGGTGACGGCAGTAGATATGCCGTGGCACGAATACATCATTGCCATTATCATGAAGCTTACGGGTAGTTCTACTCCTTTCGTTTTCCGATTATATACTCTCTGTTTTTCCCTTTTAGGTTATTTGTATTTATACAAACTGGCGAGGCTCTTTAATCTATCATTTATTAAAAGTGTGGCGGTAGTTGTATTTTCCTTTACATTTCCTGTTTTAGCCTATTATCAGGCGGGATTTGTTCCCTCAGCTCCTGCTCTTTCCACAGCATTTATTGCCTATTATTTCTATTTTAAAAATGTTAAACACAAGGATAACGTAAGCTTTTACCTCGCAATAGGCTTAATGCTGGCTGCTGCATTGTACAGGTCGCCATTCAATATCTTCTTGTTTGCTATTTTACTAAATGAGCTATGGAATGCATTCAACTCCCGTAAAATCCTATGGCAAAGATTCTCGGTAATGGGTATTGCCTACCTCCTGCTTTTTGCCTTTCAAGTGTATAAAAAGTACTTAAAGGAAGAGTTTGGAAGCATGTTTCTTACCGAACTCATGCCAGCAAGAAGCGTAGATGAATTTGTGAATATCATCGAAACCGTATGGCTAAACTGGAGTATGAGCTATTTTACCTGGGCGCATTATATATTGCTGCTACTAGCTCTGGTGGGCCTGTTGTACGCGGTTTTAGTTAAGAAGCAAAAAATTGATTTTGACTCCGGTTTACCTGTTCAGGTATTCCTGTGCTTAGGCGGTGCGTTTCTCTATTTCCTATTAATGGCTCGTCAATTTCCAGATCATGATTATTATTTTATAGACACTTTTTACTTAGGCTTTATTCTCTTTTTCATACTCGGTTTACAGTTTATCACAACCAATTCGAGAGGTATACAATTAGTTTTCAATTCAGCTCTTTTTCTCTTGTTAGTATGGGCAAGCCACAGTGCTGCTGGAATACAGCGCTATCGATACACTTTTAATTTTTGGGATTTTGGAGAAATTACACACCAAAACTTTGTGGGTTCCGCTGAGTTTTTAGACTCATTGGGAATTGGCCGAGATGCCACGGTCCTTGTGCTGGATGCCTATTCTACCAATGCGCCATTGATTCTTATGGAAAGGCGAGGTTATACGGTGCAACATACACTTAAGGAAAATATCCAATCAGGTATCAAGGAAGGTGCAGATTACATTGTAATACAGGATGAGTTATTACCTACGGGGGTCATATTAAATTATCCTGAGCTTACCCAACATCTCAACAAAATAGATGGAAACGGAAGGATTACGGTTTATACCTATTCTGAAAATGAAATAGATCAAACGCTAGAAGACCTGCTTTGGAATGATGTTTCACTTACTGTAGATCCACTTGATTTTAACTCAAAAGATTCCACTTCCCTGTGGTCGCACACCTTGCCAGCTGCAGAAGACCACAAAGCGCTTCTACCTGGCAGCGAATTATTCGGGCCAATATGGGAGTTTAATGGAGATTCTGATTTTAAAAGGTTGCTATTAAAAGCAAACTTTTTATCAAAATCAATAGTAAGCCGATTTGAGGCAGTGCTAAGCATAGTGCAGCACGATCAAGTTATCTTTTATCGCAGTTTTCCAATAGATTTTTCTGAAGCAGATACTTGGGAAGATTTTATGTGCATGTTTGTACTTCCTGGTAATTTGGATGGTGAGGTTCAGCTCAAGTGCAATCTCTACAATCCTAATGGCGCAGAGGTTTGGATGAAAGATATCTCCATCACTTATTAGCAGCTACTATTTATAATCTGCGTAAAGCAAATACTTTGACCGGATTTTGTGAAAAGCATCCAGGTCGTCCTGCCAACTATCCCTTATTTCATCTGGGCTTAAGCCATTTATGATATCTTTTCGCAATTGATCGGTTCCTGCCAGTTTATCAAAGAAATTGGTGAAAAACGCATCTTGATCTGGGCTAATATTATAAGCATCTACTAGCCAGTACAAATACAGGTTTCCGAGGCCTGATATGTAGTTTACAGCAAAATCGCTCAGATCAAATCCATTGCACTTTACGCCTTCGTACTTAGGATGTTTGGCACCTTCGTTGGCTTTTGGAGTAAAGTTAAATTCACCATCCTTAAAATAGGGCGCCCCTATTATTTGAAAAGGCTTATCTGTTCCTCTACCAACACTTACCGTAGTACCTTCAAAAAAACAAAGCGAAGGATATAAGGCAATAGCAATATCATTGGGCAAATTAGGTGATGGAGCTATCGGCAGCTCATATTGCCTACTATGGGTCCAACCTTGGCAGCGCACCACATCTAAGTTGCACTTCTCACTTTCATTTATCCAGCCTTCGCCTTTTATCATTTTGGCGTATTCTCCTATTGTCATACCGTGTACTACCGGCACAGGATTCATCCCTACAAAGGATTTAAATTCTTCCTTTAGCACGGGACCATCTACATAATAGCCATTGGGATTTGGCCTATCCAAAACAATAATTTTCTTACCATTTTCGGCACAGGCTTCCATTACATAATTTAAGGTAGAAATATAGGTGTAGAATCGCGCTCCTACATCTTGCAAATCAAAAAGTACTACATCTACATTGGCTAGCATTTCGGCACTTGGCTTTTTGTTTTTTCCGTACAGCGAAACAATTGGCAAACCTGTCTTCACATCCTTGCCATCTTTTATTACTTCACCAGCCGAGGCCGTACCTCTAAAGCCATGCTCTGGCGCAAATACTTTAACTAAATTTACTTTTTCAGAAACTAAAAAATCTACCAAGTGAGTACTATCCAACACAGAGGTTTGATTGGCTACTACGGCCACCCTTTTTCCATGCAACAAGGGTAGATACGCTCCGGCAATTTGGGCTCCTACTTGTACAGGAACAGTCAAATTATTTTGGCCGAAAAGCAAGGCTGGAAGCATGCATATGGCCCACATCATTTGTCTATATTTGGCAACCTCAGTAAATAGTTTCATAGGCTTGAATTTCGAATTTTTTATTGCAAATCGAATTGCTAAAAGCAAAACTGCTACCAAAAGAGTAACACGCCCAGTTATCAAAATTTCTGTTTGGGCAATTTCCCTTGGTATTATTATCATGATAATAGCCATAGCAACGGGAAATGGGCTTCGCAACGAGATTCGCGGCAAAGTAATCGGATTCGGTGGAGATATTCAAATATTAAATTACTCACCCAATCCTACTCATGATCAAGCCTCTGCATATATTAGCGACTCTCTTAAATCTTTAATTCTGGCTAAGCCCGAAGTAGCTAAAGTGCAGGGTGTAGCCCAAAAGGCGGGAATATTAAAAACAGACGAACTTTTTGAAGGACTTGTTCTTAAAGGAGTATCTAGTGATTATGACTGGTCGCATCTGCAAGGTTTTATTAAGGAAGGAAGCATTCTACACATCCGTGATACTGCTTATAACGATTCAGCTTTGATAAGCGAAACGATAGCTAAGCGCCTTGAAATTGGCTTGAATGACAGAGTGAGCATGTACTTTGTGAGGGAATCACCCAAGCCGCCTTTGCTTAGGAAATTTTATATAGCGGGTATTTTTCAAACGGACTTTGAAGCAGTAGATAATAACTTCATAGTGGGTGATCTCAAGCACATTCAAAGAATGAACGGCTGGGACTCAACAGATGTAGGCTCTTATGAAATCTACCTAAATACGGAAGACAGTGAAAAAGTAATTGCTTCTCTCCGTACATTAATTCCTTATGAGCTGGACGCCTTGAGTACTCGTCAACTAAACGAACAATTGTTTCAGTGGCTGGATTTATTTGATTTGAACATCATCATTATCATTATCATAATGATTGCCGTGGCTACTATCAATATGTCTATCGCCTTGTTGATTTTGATTTTAGAGCGAACCCAACTCATCGGCATTTTAAAGGCTCTGGGAAGTAACAACCAAAGTATCCGCAAAATATTTTTGATAAATGCCAGCTACTTGGTGTTAAAAGGGCTCTTTTGGGGAAACCTGATTGGAATTGGCCTTTGCTTATTACAGCAGCATTTTGGCTTTATAAAGCTTGACCCCACTACTTATTATGTAAGTGAGGTTTCAATTGATTTAGATTGGAGTTTTATACTGGCACTAAACGCTGGTACCTTACTTATATGTGTAATATGCCTGGTGCTCCCTACCCTATTAATTACCCGAGTATCTCCTGTAAAAGCCATACGCTTTGATTAGTTTTGCGGCCTTTAAGAAGTATTGAGTACAAAGTATTTAGTACCAAGAAAAAAATAGAACTGATAAAAGAAATTTTCAATAAAGAATGCGTCCTACTAAAAAAATCTACGATAACATCCTAGAAACCATTGGTAATACACCGATGATAAAGCTCAATAAAATTGCCGAAGATATTCCTGCTACTGTTTTGGCCAAAGTTGAATATTTCAACCCCGGGCACTCAGTAAAAGATAGAATGGCGCTGAAGATGATTGAGAATGCTGAGAGAGACGGCTTGCTAAAACCTGGCGGAACTATTATAGAATGTACCTCAGGAAATACAGGAATGGGCTTGGCATTGGCAGCTATTGTAAAAGGTTACAAACTAATCTGTACACTTAGCGATAAGCAGAGTAAAGAAAAGATGGATATCCTAAGAGCATTGGGAGCAGAAATTCATGTATGCCCTACCAATGTTTCGCCAGAGCATCCGGATTCCTATTATTCGGTGGCTTCTCGTTTGAATAAGGAAATTCCAAACTCTTTTTACCCGTATCAGTACGATAATGAAGGAAACACGCAGGCACATTACGAATCTACAGGTCCTGAAATATGGGAGCAGACCGAAGGTAAAATCACTCACTTTGTAGTAGGTGTGGGTACTGGCGGAACCATATCTGGAGTTGGTAAATATTTGAAAGAAAAGAACCCGAATATCAAAATTTGGGGAGCCGATGTGTACGGTTCTGTTTTTAAGAAATACCATGAAACTGGTGAATTTGATGAAAATGAAATTTACTCATATATAACTGAAGGTATAGGTGAAGACATTATACCTAAGAATGTAGATTTCAGCGTGATAGATCATTTTGAAAAAATCACAGACAAAGACGGAGCTTTGGTGACTCGTGAGATTGCTAAGAAGGAAGGTTTGTTCTTGGGTTACTCTGCCGGGTCGGCTTATCAGGTGATTCGCCAGATGAAGCATGAGCTAAAAGAAGATGATGTGGTAGTGGTACTTTTTCACGATCACGGTAGCCGCTATGTGGGCAAAGTATTTAATGATGACTGGATGCGTGATCGTGGATTCTTAAACAACGAGAATTCAACTGCGCAGGATTTAGTACGAGCTCATGCTAATCTTAGCTTGGTTACAGTAAAAGATTCTGAACTGGTATCACATGCCATCCTGAAAATGCAACAGTATAATATTTCGCAATTGCCGGTAACACGAGGCGAAGAATTTGTTGGTTCTTTAGGCGATAGCCGACTTTTTCAGATGATGGTAAAAGATGCAAATACTGGCGATAAAACCGTAGCTGAAGTAATGGATAAGCCCTACCCTATGGTAAATGCTACAGACCCCATTCAGGAAGTTGCCAAAAAAATATCAAAAGAAACCGATGCGGTATTGGTGAAATTACCAGAATCTAAATACCATATTATCACCAAGCACGATATCATTGGAGCTTTGAGCTAATGTCCACTTTTGTAGATCAGGTAGGTAGAAGTATAGAAATTGCTGCAAAGCCAATAAGAATCATATCTACAGTGCCTTCGCAAACGGAGCTGCTGTATGATTTAGGTTTGCAAGAATATGTAGTGGGTATTACAGCTTACTGTGTGCATCCCAAACATTGGTTGGCCGAAAAGATGGTGATTGGCGGAACCAAGGATTTACAAATTGAAAAAATAAAAAACCTTAATCCTGATTTGATTATTGGGAACAAAGAGGAAAACATAAAGGAGCAAATTGAGGCCTTGTCCTCAGTTTGCCCTGTGTGGCTCAGCGATGTAGAAACGATAGAAGGCGCTCTGGAAATGGTAACTCAGCTTGGCGCAATATGCCAGGTGGAGGATAAAGCGGCCACTCTAAGAGCCGATATAGAAAAGGCGCGACAGGAATTAGCGGCTAAAAAGCTTCCTAAAAAACGAGCGGCTTATTTCATTTGGAAAAACCCTTATATGCTGGCCGGCTCCGATTCATTTATCAGCCGGATGATGGCCGAATGTCGTTTTGAAAACGTTATTGCTGAAAAGCGTTATCCGGAAATGACTTTAGTCGCTTTAAAGGAATTGAAACCTGACTTACTTTTACTCTCTTCCGAGCCTTATTCCTTTACCACCAAAGACCTTCAGGAAATAGCAGAACAGGTAAATCCAACTCAGAGCAAAATAGTAGATGGCGAAATGTTCAGTTGGTACGGTTCGCGAATGGCCAAGGCTTTTCGATTTTTTGCGAGAATTTTTTAAAACATAAAAATGAGAAGAACATTTCTAGCCATTTTATTAGGGTTTTCAATTATCGGATGCGATAATAACTGTGATAAAATACGAAGTACTATTATTTTAAAACCAAATTCTGAAGTTGCGGAAATGACAACATTGCAATCGCTTGAGTCATTAAAGGATTGTGGTTTTGATTCTATCGATTTGGAGCTGATGACTTCTCAACATTTGTTTACTTCGATTATGACATCCCTAATTGATCAGGAGAATCCAGAACAGGTAATAAAAGTTGAAGATTATATTCGAGAGTTTAATAGCATAAAGGAAAATGAGGCTTACACTGAGTATTATAGAGTGACTAAAGAACAATTAGCCTTTTACTCTGTAATTATCTCATCCGAAAATCTGGATGGCTATATTGAAAATTTGAAAGAACAATATGTAATTGAAGATGGTGAAAGTTTAAAAACATTCTTTACAGCGCATAATTTTATTGATCAGGGGGTAACTTATATGAAAGGCATTCAGGACTTCTATCTTGTAACTTATGAAATAGAGTTTGCATCAAAGAATCTATCTGGAGTACAACTGAGACCTATTAAGTCAGCCCCCTAAATCCCCCGAAGGGGGACTTACTAGGCATAAAAGTCCCCCTTTGGGGGATTTAAGGTTTTCTAACCTCTAGCTTTCAAAATCCCTTTATTGATTTTCTTCACAATACCAGGCCCTCCGTAGATAAAGCCCGTGTACACCTGTACCAAAGTCGCTCCAGCATCTAGTTTCTCTAAAGCATCTTTAGCGGTGAAAATTCCTCCTACTGCAACAATAGGAAAAGCACCCTTTGACTTTTCATGAAGATATTTGATAACCTCAGTAGAGCGTTTGCGAACAGGCTTGCCGCTAAGGCCTCCTGCCCCTATCTCTGTCAAGCGGTCAAAAGGAGTATTCAAATCTTCTCTCGAAATGGTAGTATTAGTAGCAATCACACCATCAATTTTAGAATCGCGCACGATGGCAATGATATCATCCAACTGGCTCTCGGTTAAATCCGGAGCGATTTTTAATAGAATAGGTTTTGGGTGCGCATTGCTTTTGTTCTCTTTTTGTAATGCTAGTAGTAATTTAGTTAATGGCTCCTTTTCCTGTAGCTCTCTAAGATTAGGCGTATTGGGCGAAGACACGTTCACCACAAAATAATCTACATAATCAAACAAGGCATCAAAGCAAGCCAGATAATCCTCCAAAGCCTGTTCATTAGGCGTCACTTTATTTTTACCAATATTCCCTCCTATTATCACGCTATCATCGTTGCGATTTTTGAGTTTAGCAATAAGGTGCTCTACACCCTGGTTATTAAAACCCATACGATTGATGATAGCACTATCTGCCGGAAGGCGAAACAAGCGTGGCAATTCGTTCCCTGGCTGTGGTTTTGGCGTAACTGTACCTACTTCTATAAAACCAAAACCATACGAACCCAATTGTCGGTATAGCTTACCATCTTTATCAAAACCTGCCGCCAGGCCAACAGGGTTTTTAAATTTTAATCCAAAAGCTTCTACTTCTAATTTTGGGTTTTCTACGTTGTATAGGTTTTTGGTAAGTGCCGACACACCTGGAATGCTGTGAAGAATTTGCAACATTCTGAAAGTAAAATGATGCACTTTTTCAGGATCAAAAAGAAATAGTATGGGGCGAATCAACAACTTATACATGTGTGGTATTTTGCCGCGAATTTACACAAGCAAAAGCTATTATCTTTGGCGGCCTATGTCGAAAGCTAACATCAATATTAAAAATAAGAAGGCGCGCTTTGAATACACCATTTTGGATGTGTATGAGGCGGGCCTAAAACTGGTAGGAACCGAAATAAAATCTATCCGCGAGGGCAAAGTAAGCCTGGTTGAAAGCTACTGTTATTTTAGAGGTGATGAATTGTATGTAAAGAGCATGCACATTGCCGAGTATGCCTTTGGCAGCTACAATAACCACGACCCCTTACGTGAGCGCAAACTCCTACTGCATAAAAAGGAATTGGCAAAACTGCAAACCAACCTGCAGCGTGGTGGCAATAATACCATAATACCCCTACGCCTTTATATTAACGATAAAGGAATTGCCAAGCTGGAAATTGCCCTGGCTACCGGTAAGAAGCTTTATGACAAACGAAACAGCATTAAGGATAAGGACCTTAAAAGAGAGCATGATCGGGGGTTGAAGATTTAAGCAAAAGTTAAATAAGAATCAATTTTAAAAATTTGGTCTAGGAACGTGAATTTCATGCTCCATTGAATTGTTTTCAGTTAGTGATGACAATGTGAATTTAACGTTGCTTAAATCTATTGATTCTAGGTTTGTCAAAAAACCAATGCTAAGACTGAAGTAGGAATTTGGAAGAATTACATCATTTAGCTTTAAATCATATTGAAAATCTCCATTTGGGAGTTCAATAATTGAATTATAGTTTTTGTCCGATATCGCTCTAAATCGCCAACCCCTTATTTTTAGGTAGATTTTTAATTTTTTTGGGTTAAATGTTTGAATGGATTTATTGTGTCCAATAAAGGTGAAGTTTATTTTATCGTAGAACCGATTTATTTCATCAAAGTTATTTGCCTGTTCGATATTACATCTTATATCAAATGTCAAGGGATATTCTCTTAATACCGTCTCAGAAGGCAACATTTTTACATATTTGATTTTTTCATTCAAATCATCCTTAAGCTTACTAATATCGTTTGGGTCATAAAGAATATGAGGATAATCTTTTAAGTCAAACGGAATATCCTCTATACTTTGAGTTATAAAAACTAATGGCTTGTTGAGAGCGTGAGCATATCCTACTTCATAAAATACATTTGGGTTTTCATTACTCATGTCAGCAATGAGAAAATCAGCTTTACTTATCTGATTAATTATTCTGTCGGTAATTTTCTCCGTAAAAATTTGTTTATCGACTCTTTCACAAAAAACATCATTTTCATTACAAGCTGCTTTAATAGCTAGGTTGTAAACATCGTCTAACAATTGTTCAAACGGCATGACAGTAAAACAGAAAGGTTTTGGGCTGGTCTTGTGCATAATTAGGTTTCATAAAAACAGAATCAATTATACAAAAAAGAATCCGTTGACATGGATTTGTAATCCCTGCAGAGCCTTACAATGTTTTCTGGTCTCACCCCATTTCGCACATATCCCACTCTTTCCCTAAATTTACATTCATTCTGCTGCTGAGCTATATTCTAAAGTTCAGTGAATCAAAACATATTTCAGGAGTTTCCAGTAGCCCCTTCGCTACAAAAGCATATTTCGCAATTCTTTACTATTGAGGTATTGCAGCATCAGGTGGGCACCGTTGGGCCCAATCATATTTTACCCGATTGCACCACAGGAATGCTATTTATAGAGGAAGGAGCTTTGCAGCGGGTAAGCGCCACAGGCACGGAGGAGCGGTTATCCGGTTTCCACATTTTTGGTCAAAAAACATCTTCTGTTCATTATAACTTCAATTTGGAACCCGTTAGCTGTTTTGGGATGAAGCTCGCGCCATTAACCTTTAGAAGGGCTTTTGACTTTGATCAATCCTTATTGACAAACAGGGTGCTGAATCTTGAGCAAATACTTCCCTCCTTTCCTGGGGCGCCTTTGATGGCTCAACCATCCATTCAGACTAAGGTCAATTTTCTTGAAAATTACTTTAAGGAAAAGCTTCAAAAAGAAGTAAATACTAAAATGCCCATAGCTGAAAACATTCTTGATTTTATTCATCAAAATGAAAACATTCCATCGGTAATTCAACTTTCACAAAACTTTAACTTGAGCTATAAATACCTCGAAAGGTTGTTTGCAGATTATATAGGAATCAGCCCAAAAATGTATTTACGTTTAACTCGTTTTAACCGGGTAATAGCTGCTTATCATACCAGGAAAGATGTTACCATTCACCATCTGGCGCTGGATTTCGGTTATTTTGATCAAATGCATTTGATACGCGATATGAAACTTTTCACAGGCCTTACACCCTCTAAGTTTTTTGCCAGAGCTACAAGAGATTTGGAGCTTCAGCATCGCAATTTTTTAGGAGCACATTTCAACGATGTCTAAAATTTACTATACGTAACTCCTACTCCATTCTACATTTGGATTACCGTACACCCCAGTTCCGCTACCCCCTAACTTTATGGATCGACAGATAAGTCCACAGAAGAGGCCACGTTGGCCTTACTTCATAGGAGCTGGTATATTTCTATTAGTGCTGTTTGCATTTTTTTATCCCTCTATTTCGAGCAATAGCTTGAAGGTGGATAGCAAAACCCTGATGATAAAGGAAGTTTCGCATAGTCCTTTTCAGGAGTTTATAAGTGCTGATGGTGTAGTACAGCCAGAGCGAACCGTGATTATAGATGCCCTGGTAAGTGGTAAAGTAGTAAGCCGCTTAATAGAAAATGGCAGCATT
This sequence comes from Bacteroidia bacterium, assembly GCA_030427785.1. Lineage (GTDB taxonomy): Bacteria > Bacteroidota > Bacteroidia > Flavobacteriales > Schleiferiaceae > Owenweeksia. The sequence continues at coordinate 19,623 of JAUICR010000033.1, forward strand.
TTAAAATCTGGGGAACCCATACTTATCCTTGAAAACATAGATCTACAGCTTGATATTTTAAATAAGGAAACTGCAGTACTGGATCTTATCAATAACATCAGACAAACACAAATTAACCTTGAGCTTAATAGCTCCAACAGGCAAAAGGAGCTGACCGATGCCCAATATCAATTAGTAGAAGCGCAGAGATTGCATTCCATAAATGAGCAGTTATGGAAGCAAGAGGTTATTTCAAAAAGTGAATTTGAGGCCTCACGAAATCAATTTCTATTTCAGGAGGAAAAACAAGGCTTATTGAGGTCGATTAAAATTCAAGACAGTATTTCGTCAGAAGAGCAATTGAGGCAAATGAAAACTTCCCTTTTGCAAGCGAACAAGAATCTGGAACTGATGAAGTCTAAACTAAAAGACCTTACCGTAAGAGCCCCTATAGATGGGCAACTCAGCAATTTTGACCTGGAAGAAGGACAGCTTATAAATGTGGGCGAAAACATTGGGCAGATTGATGCACAGACAGGATTCAAAATAAGAGCTCAGGTAGATCAATACTATTTGAACCGAATAGTGAGAGGCCAAAAAGGAAGTATTAAAGTAAACGAGACTGAATACGAACTTGAGGTAAGTCGCATCTACCCTTCTGTGAGCAATAATTTTTTCGCTATTGATTTGGCCTTTACCGAAGACGAAAACAATTCGCTTACTCGTGGGCAAAACCTAATTGTAAAAATTGAGTTGGGGCAAACTCGTGAAAGCGTGGTGATACCCAAGGGAAGTTTTTACCAAAGTACAGGTGGCCAATGGGTATTTGTGTTAGACCAAAGCGGAAATACCGCCTACAGGCGAGATGTAAAACTGGGTAAGCAAAACCCCGAATACTTTGAAGTATTGGAAGGATTGGAGCCTGGAGACCGAGTAATAACCAGCAGCTACAACGGATTTGAAGAATATACTGAACTAAACTTTTAAAAAAAATGATTTCACTTAAAGACTTAAGCAAACGATTTATAAGCTATGATGTAGAGACCACGGCTTTGAACAAAATAAACCTGGAAATAAAAATGGGCGAATTTATTTCTGTAATGGGGCCCTCAGGTTGTGGAAAATCTACGCTACTCAATATTATAGGTATGCTAGATGGCTGGGATGAAGGGCAGTATACGTTTTTTGATAAGCCGGTGAGTGCAAAGAGTGAAGTGCAGCGCACACGATTACGCAAAGAGCATATAGGATTCATTTTTCAAAATTTCAATTTGATAGACGAGCTTACGGTGTACCAAAATGTAGAGCTTCCATTGCTTTATCAAAATGGTGATACGGGAAATCACAAAGAAAAAGTGATGGCCATATTAGAGAAGTTAAACATTGGCCATAGAGCCAAACATAGAATCAAGCAGCTCTCGGGCGGGCAGCAGCAAAGAGTAGCCATAGCAAGGGCTTTGGTGTATGAGCCTCATATTTTACTGGCCGATGAGCCCACTGGAAATTTAGATTCGGCCAATGGAGAAGAAGTGCTGGAAATAATGTCCAAACTTCATCAGGATGGAAACACGATTCTTATGGTGACACATTCTGAAAGAGATGCCTCCTTTAGCCAAAAAACACTGCACATGAAAGATGGGGCTATTATTAACCAAACCGAAGTAAGCCATGTTTAAAAACTATCTAGCCACGGCTTTAGGAAATTTAAAGAAACACAAATTCACAACTTTGGTGAACCTGCTCGGCTTAGCTATTTGCCTTGGCACTTTTGTGTTAATTGTATTATTTATTCGCTATGAGCTGTCTTACGACAAACAGCATGCTGATGCCGAACGCATTTATAGAGTTACGGAAACCATTGATGCTGGTAGCTACGTGGAAAACTCGTCCAGCGCCCCATTCCCTGTTTTGCCAAATT
>JAUICR010000280.1 GCA_030427785.1 Bacteroidia bacterium
TTGGACAGTGCAGGCTCAGGAATAGAAGGCTCTACTTATTTTGGAGGTCATTGGGTGGATGGTCTCAATTTGGATTTTAATCACAATTATGGTGACAAATTTAGAGGTGAGGTAATAGCCGATTCTATAGGAAATATTTACCTCGTGAGCTCCACTTTTTCGCAAAATATGCCATCTACACCAGGAGCATATATGCCAACTTACAAAGGCAAGCAAGATGGGTTTGTAGCTAGTTTATCGGCTGATTTATCCAGTTTGAGATGGGGTAGTTTTATTGGAGGTTCTGCTAGTGATAATGCTTTGGGTATAAAATTAGGGGCCACCAATAATGTGTATGTGGCAGGAGCAGCCAAAAGTGATTCCATCCCTTTTAATACCGATGCACTAAACCCATATGGATTAGGTGGTAGCGATGGGTATATTGTAAATCTTGATAGGAACAACGGTAGTTTCTTTTCAGGAACTTATAATGGTACCGACAAGCGTGATGCCAACTTTTTTGTAGAAGTAGATGATAATGGCCAAGTATACGTAATGGGGCAAACCCGTGGTTTATATCCGATAGATTCTTTGGATGTATACAATAATTACGGAAGCGCTCAATTCATTCACAAGCTAAGTAGCAACCTTAAAGTTTCTATCAAGGCAACCGTGTTTGGTGATAGTAGCCATGCTAGAAACAATATTTCGCCAACGGCCTTTATGGTAGATGAGTGTAAAAATGTATATGTCTCGGGGTGGGGTGGAGGCCCTAATAGAGATACGGCATTTAAGCAGGGTTATACCCAGTATTTGCCCATAACTACCAATGCGCTTCAAACTACAACCGATGGTGCCGACTTCTACTTTTTTGTATTGGATGCCACATGGCGAAAAGTGAATTATGCTACCTATTTTGGTGGTAGTAATGGCGACCATGTGGATGGCGGTACAAGTCGTTTCGCCAAAGACGGTACTATCTATCAAGCCGTATGTGCTTGTGGTGGACCTTTGAACAGCGACTTGCCAGTTACCAGCACCGCTTACTCTAGGCAAAACGGAAGTGGAAACTGCAATTTGGCAGCCGTGAAAATTGACTTTGAAGGCGGGGAAGTAGTAGCCCGGGCCAAAGCGGATGTGGACAGCTCATGTGTGCCTTATGTTGCCAATATTAGTAATCTGAGCCATAATGCGGATACGTATTACTGGGTAGATCCAGATGGAACAGTCATTAATAGTGAGATATCAAAAATAACAGTAACCGAACCCGGGCCACATTCATATATGCTTGTGGTAATGGATACTACCTGTAATTATATTGACAGTACTGAGTTGGTTCTTTTTGGTTTTAAGGATACCGTTCATGCGAGTTTCCAGTTGGATTATGATAGTTGCAGCAATGACTTTTTGGTGAAAACCATAAATACTTCACTTACGGCTGATAATTATTTCTGGGACTTTGGAGATGGATTTACCTCTACCCTTAAGGACCCTGTACATAGGTATATGCAGTCCGGGTCTTTTGTAATAAAGCTGTTTACCAAAAACTCCTATTGCATCTTATCCGACTCTACCGAAATGGTAGTGAAATTCAAAACGCGAATAAATACTGCCGATTTTAGGTATAATTATGAGCCTTGTAAAGATGGGTCTTCTTCAAGTTTTACTGCTATTGGTACGGGGTTTCAAGAATACAATTGGGATTTTGGGAATGGGGAATCTGCTAATGGACCTACGGTAGAGTATGATTTTAAAGAATCGGGTAGGTATACCATTAGGCTAAGCTTAAGAGATACTATTTGCCAACGTTATCTGGAAAAAGATACCGTCCTGGAGATTTTTGCTGATGGTTATTCACCTGATATTCCTAATGTATTTACTCCCAATGGCGATGGATTGAATGATGAATTTGGATTGCCAGATTACATACCACATGGCTACTACAAGTCATTTGCTATGAAAATATACAATAGATGGGGAAGCCTGCTATATGAAACCACTGATATAAATGCACTGTGGGACGGTACCATGGATGGCAATGCAATGGCCGAAGGTGTGTATTTTTACACCCTCTATATTACCGATGGATGTGGGATGGAGAATGAGTACAATGGCTTTGTACATCTTATGAAAAATTAAAAAATCTTATGAAATACTATCACAATAAGCGTTGTTCTACAAGCCGCAAAGGATTGGCATTACTGGAAGAAAAAGGAATCACCCCCGAAATAGTTGATTATATGAATGAGCCCATCACTCCAGATGAGTTATCCGCTGTTTTGACCAAGTTGGGTATAGAGCCGATTGCACTAGTACGCACTAAAGAAAAAGTGTGGAAAGAAGAATTTGCCGATAAAGAACTAAGCAATGATGAGGTGCTTTTTACCATGATAGAGTATCCTCAACTGATGGAGCGCCCTATTTTGGTAAATGGCGATAAAGCCAAAGTAGGCAGACCAATAGAGGATTTGTTGGAGATAGTTTAATGCGAAGCGCTATCAATGAAGATAATTACTGAGTGAAGGTTATACTTTTATCAATGTTGCTGCCTCTGATATCATTCTCTCAGAGCGAAGTTTCAGTTAGTTTTAATGGAGTCAAGGTCACTCAAATTGAGATGTGTCCATTCTATGTAATAATTGATGATTCAAGTCATAATCTTCTTGAGCCTGATATGTATACTTTACTATTAAAACAAGATTCTTTTCGAATCGAATCGAGTTTTGATGGTTTCAACTTTAAATCTGAAAAATTTGGTCTGGTGAATAAGGTAAAGGATCATCTAATTGTGGAGTATCATGATTCCGTTTCCATCCAAGAAGCTGGGCTTTATGTGACTCATGCTAATAATGTGCTCTACAGTAAAATAAAAATTTCCACTTTAGGAGATAACTGCACTTATTACATAAATGAAGAAGGGTTTGGTAGCGAATGTAGCTTTGGTCCCGCGTATTACCTTAACGGAAAGCCAGTTTTTCATGAGAATCCAGTCATTAACAGAAAGTTGAAACGTAAGTATCGAAAATGGAAGTCTAAGCAAAAATAGAATTTGAGGACTTGAGTCCTAGTTTTCATGTGTATCCCATTTTAGTAAATGGCGATAAAGCCAAAGTGGGCAGGCCAATTCAAGATTTGTTGGAGATTGTTTAGCAACCTCTTTCTCACTTCAACATGGTAACCCAGCCCTTCTTCACGTATCTGATTCCAGGGTGCTTAGTATAGATTACTTGATAGACGTAAACACCCAATGGGAGCTTAGTGTCACTACTATTTGTTCCTTTCCAGTCGTTTTGATAATTCATTTGATTGAGCATCACCTCCCCCCCCCATTTATTGGTTATTATCACTTGATTTTCTTCAGGTAGGTTGACAATTGTCCAACCATCGTTAAGGCCATCTCCATTGGGCGTAAAAGCCAAGGGAATGTAAAGAGGCAATGGCGGTGTGAGGGTATCGCAATTAATAAGGTTTACCAAAACGGAATCTACCACCGTATCGCATTTCAAAATGGCCGTAAGCTAATAATAACCACTATCGCGGGCGGTGATGCTAGTGTCTGTAATACCCGTATTCCATATCAGGCTGCGGGTTATATCGGGTTGCGCGT
>JAUICR010000281.1 GCA_030427785.1 Bacteroidia bacterium
TATTTCAAACAAAATGTTAACGCCCAAACTAAAGTTGGAAGCGTATAGCAAAGCTGACTTGTTTTTGAGGGTCAACTCACATACTTCATTATACCGTTGCAACCAACCAGTGGTGCCACAAACGACTGGTACTGCAAGCTCAGCACAGGTTTTAAGGTTTTCATAAGCTACTTCGGGTAGCGAAAATTCTATCGCTACATCAGCTTCTACCAATTCTTCTTTGTTGATTCCCTCTTTGCCAAAACGAGCTACTACTTCATGATTTCGTTCCAATAGAAATCGTTCTATGGTCTTTCCCATTTGGCCATAGCCTATAAGTGCTACTTTCATTTAAAACTAAGTTTTAGTCCTAGGCCAAAAGCCGCAGGAGAAGAGAATGAGGATTGAATAATAGCGGGCTCCCAATTGAGTGTAAGGTCATCACTTACATCAAAATTCAAAAGGTGAGCATCTACATAAGCGTCAAGTATTTGCAGGCCATAGGCTAATCCTGTTAGCATAATGGATAAGTCTCGATACTTACGGTAAATATTTTGAAGCTCAATAAGTTGCCGTTCGTCATACACTCCCACAAATTGATCATTATCGGGGTCAGTATCTACTCGGGTAAAAAATGCATCGAGGTAAATATTGTATTGGGCATTGTTAAAATCGATAGCATAGATACCAGCACCTAAGGCTCCATATACCAAAATCAGTTTCCAGTATTTTTCATTGTACACTTGCCCTAATCCCGGAAATACGGTGGAGTACAAAGCAGCTTTTCCTGGAATTTGCGTGTAGATTTTAGCTGGATGAACTATCTCTAAGGTGTCTGCTTTTATTTTACCATCGGTGGTGGTAATAATGATATGCTGCTGAGTGCTATCTTCTTGTGCGGTGGCAGTATGCGTTGCAGTCAATCCTACTAACAGGAATACAACTGATAGAATGGGCCTGTAATATGGTAGAAACCAATTTTTCAATGCTTGAGTAAACTCATTATTCTTTCAAATTCCTGATCGTTTTTAAAAGGAATTACAATTTTTCCTTTACCACGCTTGCTTCGCACCAAATTCACATCCGTTTCCAATCTATCCGTAAGTTCATTTTTCACTTCTTGATGTCTTTCTGGTAACTGCGAGGCTGAAGGTGCTTTTTCGGACGCAGGGTCTTTTTTTACTTTCAATTTGCGTACCGCATCTTCTACCTGGCGTACATTCCAATCTTTCTCTATAGTGGCCTGGTACAAGTCTAGTTGCTCTTCTTCGTTTTCTACATTAATGATAGCACGAGCATGCCCCATGCTTATCATTTTATCGCGAAGACCCGCTTGTACAATTGGCTGAAGTTTTAGTAATCGTAAATAGTTCGTAATAGTAGAACGTTTTTTACCTACACGCTCACTCATAGCTTCCTGCGTCAAGCTACATTCATCAATCAAGCGCTGGTAGCTCAATGCAATTTCGATAGAATCCAGCTCCTCGCGCTGAATGTTCTCTACCAAAGCCATTTCTAGCATGGTTTGGTCATCAGCTAGCCTGATGTAGGCTGGTATACTCTTTAATCCCGCTATTTTACTGGCTCTAAATCTTCGCTCACCACTAATGATTGTATAGGTGCCATCGGTGTTTTTTCTTACCGTAATAGGCTGAATGATGCCTAATTCGCGAATAGAAACGGCAAGCTCCTCAAGGGCTTCCTTGTTGAACTGTGTACGTGGCTGGTCAGGGTTTGGTCTGATATTGCCAATTTCGATATCAGCAATGACCCCAACTATTTTGTCTGCATTTTTATCAAGGGCTGAGTTTACTTCTCCTGTTTCTTTGAGTAGGGCAGAAAGTCCTCTTCCCATTGCTTTTCTCTTGGCTGCTGACATTAACGATTATATTGTTTTCTGTGTTTGTAAATAAAAATCAAAAACAGGTAAAAAACCCAACATCTTGGGCTGATCATCATGTTTTGTGATAAATCAAAGATTAAATACTTTCTTGGATGGCTTCATTTTTTTCCAAAAATTCGCGGGCCAAATTTAAGTAATTCTCTGCGCCATTGCTGGAAGCATCATACATGATAATACTCTCGCCATAGCTGGGAGCTTCACTCAAACGAACGTTGCGCTGAATTATGGTATTGAACACCATATTTTGGAAATGCGTGCGCACTTCCTCTACCACTTGATTGCTTAATCGTAAGCGCGAATCGTACATGGTAAGAAGCAATCCTTCAATATCTAAATTTGGATTGTGAATATTCTGAACGCTTTTAATAGTATTTAGCAACTTACCTAAACCTTCTAAAGCAAAGTATTCGCACTGGATAGGTACAATTACAGAATCGGCTGCTGTAAGCGCATTGAGGGTAATAAGCCCAAGAGAAGGGGCACAATCGATAAAGATGTAATCGTACTGATCTTTGATTTCGGCAATAGAGCGTTTCAACATTTGCTCTCTATCGGTTTTGTCTACCAATTCAATTTCTACCGCCACCAAGTCAATTTGCGAAGGCATTATGTCTAAGTTGGGTGACTTAGTTTTAAAAATCACTTCACTAGCTCTATTTTCATGCTCTAAGGCCTGGTACGTTCCAAGACTAATATTGTCTGGGTCAAAACCCAATGCGGAAGTTGTATTGGCCTGAGGGTCGGCATCTATAAGAAGTACTTTCTTTTCGAGTACCCCAAGACTTGCGGCTAGATTTACAGCGGTGGTAGTTTTTCCTACACCACCTTTTTGATTTGCTACAGCTATCGTTTTTCCCATGTTTCGTTTTTTGTTCATAATGCCTTTAGAAAATCCTATCCGGAAACTCCAAAAACATTTGAATTAGAGAGTAATTTGCACTTTGAAATAAGTTCATTATCAACTTTATTCCAATGGCGCCAAATTTACAATATTATGCAGCCTTAAGATTTGATAAAAGCGAGAAGAACAATAATTTTTTAACAAGACGATGATAACCGTAATCTGTGCAACCCACCGCCCTAAGAGTCAAACATTAAGTGTAGTACAAAAATATAAAGAGATACTGCAAGACCTTGGACAGGATGTGGAGATGCTCAAAATGGATGATCTGCCTGAGGATTTTATGGTGACGAATACCTTTGGAAAAAAGACACATTATTTGGAGGGTATACTCCGTGATAAAATCATTGATTCGGAAAAACTGGTGGTGATAGCGCCTGAGTACAATGGTAGTTACCCGGGCTTATTCAAGGTGTTTTTGGATGCGGTAAAACCTAGCGTGTGGAAAGGAAAGAAAATAGCCTTAGTAGGAGTGGCCAGTGGAAGAGCTGGAAACCTGCGAGGAATGGACCACTTAACGGATGTGTTTCATCACTTACGTGCCGAAGTATTCTCCTATAAAATACCGATCTCGGGCCTTGATGGTTTGCTGGATGGAAATGGATTTGTAGCAGACGATAATACTGTGGAGACACTAAAGAAACAGGCTGAGGAGTTTTTGTTGTATTGACAAACAGGATTATTTATTTCCTTTCAACACACTTCCTAGTTACGGTAAATTCCTTCAAAGTATCATTTTGAAACA
>JAUICR010000034.1 GCA_030427785.1 Bacteroidia bacterium
TAAACGATCGTCTTAAGCGTGCTTCGGTAGGTAAGTAACTGCTACTCCCCTGGTTTTTTTCTTAGTTCAAAATTCTGCCCCAAATACACCTTACGCACCTGTTCATCCTCTGCCAATTCTTTGGCCGAACCAGATTTGAGAATTCTTCCCTCAAACATCAAGTAGGTTCTATCGGTGATTGCTAGTGTTTCTTGTACATTATGGTCGGTTATAAGTATTCCTATATTCTTTTCTTTAAGAGAATATACAATGCTCTGAATATCCTCTACGGCTATAGGGTCTACGCCCGCAAATGGCTCATCCAGCAATATAAACTTTGGATCTACGGCCAGCGCTCTTGCAATCTCAGTTCTTCTTCGTTCACCCCCAGATAAAAGGTCGCCCCTGCTCTTTCGAATATGCTGCAGGCTAAATTCATCCAACAGCGATTCCAGCTTATCCCTTTGCTCTGCTTTTGACAATTTGGTCATTTGCAAAACCCCTAAAATATTTTGCTCTACACTAAGTTTTCTGAATACCGAAGCCTCTTGGGCTAAATATCCAATCCCATTTTGCGCCCTCCGGTACATAGGGTATTTGGTAATCTCAGTATCTTCTAAATATACACTGCCCTCATTGGGCTTTATCATACCCACTACCATATAAAATGAGGTGGTTTTACCAGCACCGTTTGGCCCCAAGAGCCCCACTATTTCTCCCTGATTTACCTCAAAGCTCACTCCTTTTACCACCGTACGGCTTCCGTACTTTTTTATAATATTATCAGCTCTAAGTTTCATTTATAAAAATTAATGGCAGCCATTTGCCAATTATCAAGCCAAATTAGGGCGTTTGTATTTTACTTTGATTTTTTACCACTCGCGCACAAATACCTATACTCATTTGGTACAATCCAATTATTGGTAAAGTGACTAACACTTGGCTCATAATGTCGGGTGGGGTGATAACTGCCGATAATATGAGGATTACAACAAATGCGTGTTTGCGATAAGTACGCATCCACTCGGGCGTAATTAAGCCAACCTTGGCCAGAAAATACACAATAATAGGTAGCTCAAACACCAAACCGGTGGCTAGGGTAACACTTGATACTGTGCTGATGTATGAGTTAAGATCAATAAAATTGGTAACATCAGAACTTACCGTATAAGTGCCCAAAAACTGAATAGACAAAGGGGCAATAAGGTAATAGCCAAACAAAACACCCACCATAAAAAGTATGGCCGAAAAAAACAATACCCATCTGCTGTACTTACGTTCGGTGCTATGTAGCCCCGGCTTGATAAACCGCCATAATTCCCAAATAATATAGGGGAAGGCTACAATGAAACCAGCAACAAGAGATACCCAAATATGCGTGCTAAATTGACCAGCCATTTTTGTATTCAAAATATCAAATGGCATGGTATCCATACAAAACAATCCCTCAGAAGAAAACTGTGAGGTAAGCTGGCAAAAAAGCCTATAGGTAATAAAATGCGGATTTTTTGGACCAAAAATGATTTGATCAAAAAGTATAGACTTGCTTACAAAGGCAAGTGTAGCAAATACAATAATAGCAACCGTACTACGCACCAAGTGCCAACGCAACACTTCGAGGTGTTGTAAAAAGGACATGGTTCCACTTTGCTTTTTGCTCATTTTGCTTTTAATAAAATCAGCGGCAAATGTCTTAACATTTTACAAATGGACTATTTAAAGATCAAAAAAAAGGAAAAATAAAACATATTGTCTAAAAATTCGCTGCCAGCTAATTTGAACACTCCTCGCCCAATCTCTAAAGGTCAAATTATCAAATAGCTAATAGTCAAAATTTATCAATTTTTGCTTTCCAAATATCACTATAAGTGCGAAATTCGCAGTCCGCTCAACACGGCAAGCAAAGATTCGTGCAACAAGTGTTAGAAAACTGAGTTATGTAACGTAAATTGCAGAGAGGAGATTTTCTAGAGGTAAGTAAACACTACAATACTTTCAACAACAGCCGCTAGTAAATTATAGTTTTATTCCAAGAAATAATAAAGATTTGAATACAAAGACTAAGTCAGTGAAAGAGGAATTGAAAAGATTCTTCGGATTTGACAAATTCAAAGGAAATCAGGAAGAAGTTATTGAAAACGTTCTTGCTGGGAATGACACGTTTGTGATAATGCCCACTGGTGGTGGTAAATCTATGTGCTATCAACTACCGGCACTCATGCAAGAGGGTACTGCCATTGTGGTTTCGCCATTAATCGCATTAATGAAAAATCAGGTAGACAGCATACGCGGATTTGCTGATAATGATGGCGTAGCACACGTTCTCAATTCATCACTTACAAAGGGGCAAACAGAGCAGGTAAAAAATGACATTACTAATGGCATTACCAAATTGCTTTATGTAGCTCCGGAATCGCTTACCAAACAAGAAAACATAGAGTTTCTTCAAAATTCTAAGATTTCATTTTATGCTATAGATGAGGCTCACTGTATTTCTGAATGGGGGCATGACTTTAGGCCTGAGTATCGAAACTTGAGGAACATTATAAAAGCCATAGGTAGAAAACCTGTGATAGCCCTTACTGCCACGGCCACCCCTAAGGTGCAAAGTGATATTCAGAAAAACTTGGGCATGGATGACGCCATGGTTTTTAAAGCCTCATTCAACAGAGAGAATCTTTTTTATGAAGTGCGCCCAAAAACCCAAAATGTAGACCGAGACATAATTAAGTTTATAAAAGGACACATGGGTAAGAGCGGTATCATATACTGCCTTAGCCGCAAAAAGGTGGAAGAGCTTGCCGAAACCTTAAAGGTGAATGGCATAAAGGCCAACCCATACCATGCCGGCTTAGATGCTAAAACGCGTATTAAGCATCAAGACGAGTTTCTGATGGAAGAGACCGAGGTGATAGTGGCTACAATTGCTTTTGGAATGGGGATAGACAAACCAGACGTGAGGTTTGTAATACACTATGATATGCCCAAGAGCCTTGAAAGCTATTACCAGGAAACGGGTAGAGCCGGTAGAGATGGTGGCGAAGGTATTTGCATAGCTTACTATGCGTACAAAGACATTGAAAAGCTTGAGAAATTTTTGCACGGCAAGCCTGTTTCTGAGCAGGAAGTGGGAATGCAATTACTACAAGAAGTGGTATCCTATGCCGAAACCAGCCTGAATAGAAGAAAATTTTTACTTCATTATTTTGGTGAAGAATTTGACGAAGAAAATGGCCCGGGGGCCAAGAATGACGATAACAGTCAGCATCCACGCAAAAAATTTGAAGCTAAAGATGATGTTCATCTAGTACTATCTACGGTATTAGCTACCAATGAAAGATTTAAAGGAGATGCTATTGTAAACATCTTGATTGGAAAACTTACCACAATACTCAAACAGTATAAGGCCGATAAATTAGAGCAATATATGCAGGGTGCCGATCATGATGATCGCTACTGGATGGCCGTAATTAGACAGGTGATAGTAAATGGGTATTTGAAAAAAGACATTGAAAAATATGGTGTGCTTGGTTTGACCGAAAAAGGACACGACTTTATCAAAAACCCCGTTTCATTTGAAATGGCCGAAGATCACTCTTATGAAACCATGGAGGAGGATGATATTAAAAGTGCTGCTAAATCGGGTGGTGTGGCTATGGACGAGGTTCTTTTCAAAATGCTAAAGGATTTGACCAGAAAGGTAGCCAAGGAAAAAGGTGTACCTCCTTATGCCGTGTTCCAGGAACCATCGCTGCACGAAATGACCATGACCTACCCTACAAGCGTAGAGGAGCTTAAAAACATAAGCGGTGTAGGAGAAAGTAAGGCCCGCAAGTTTGGTGCGCCCTTTGCCCAACTCATTTCAAAATATGTAGAAGAAAACAATATTGACCGATCTGATGATTTTGTTGTAAAATCAGTAGTAAACAAATCTGGGCTTAAGGTTTATATTATTCAAAGTACAGACCGCAAACTTCCGCTTGAGGACATTGCAAATTCCAAAGGTATTGCGATGGACGCGCTGATTGACGAAATTGAAAACATCGTAAATAGCGGCACCAAAGTTAATATCGATTATTACATCGAAAGCCTTTTGGATGAAGATCAGCTGGAGGAAATCATTGACTACTATATGGAGTCAGAGACCGATGACTTGAAAGATGCCTATGAAGAATTTGATGGGGATTATGATGAAGAAGAGCTTCGCTTGGTTCGCATTAAGTTTATGAGTGATGTAGCTAATTAATAGCCTAATACGACATAAAATGAAAAGCCAGAATTTTACAATTCTGGCTTTTCATTTTTAAAACGTTTTGTAATTAATCTACAACGTAAAAAAGATAGGTAGCAGACTCTTTCCACAAATCTTCATCTAATTCATTTAACAAAGCCGTATCCTGAGTGTAATAAATTAAATCAGAATTATTTCCTATTCCCTTGTTCATTTCCATAAAGGCCTCTGAACTCTTATTTCTGCACCGACCCTCAAAATCTTGATTTTGATTATGGGGATATAACAAAGAAAATATATCAAACCCATACAGGCCGACCTTTTGAGGGATGATATGAAAAGATAGGCTGTAATTATGATCTGCATAAGTATATTGACCGACATACCTTATACTCCCGTTACCGTAGGTAAATGGGGCAAAATTCACTAGAGAATCTGCATAAAAATCAAAATGTCGAGCAGCATTATAATCTACTTGTATGGTATCAAGTTTAACAACGACAGCCTCTGGGTAAAACTGCCAGTTATTAAGTTGATATCTATTACCTGTCTTTATCTCGTACACGTTATGATCAAATACAGAAACAATGCTAATTGTATCACCAATTCTAAATGTATCCAATTCTGGACTTAAACTTACAGGTAGTTTAAAATTATAGCGGCCACTGATGTCACAAGATTCCGTTGTGCAAGCAATGATTAAATAACAAAAAAGTAGAAACACTAGGACTTTTCTCATAAACCATAGTCATTAAATAATTGATTTAATTCGGGATTAATCTACAACGTAAAAAACGTATGCCCCCTCTTCATAAAAGTTTCTTTGTGGATCATTAAATATCCATTCATTATAAAAGGGATCCGCACTGTTTCTTAAAAGATCTATATTGTTATCATCTCTTTCATTTACATAAACTAATATCTCTCTTAAGGGTACATTTTTACATTTCCCATCAAAATCCTGATCTGCACCATTTCTTTCCCAAAGGGAAGAATTATGCGAAAAATAATAAAACCCTTTAACTTTAGGCACAAGCTTAAAACCAAGACTATACCTTCCATCTTTGTACTTATATGCTCCAGCTAGCAAAACGCTCCCCTCTGAATAACGCTGTTCAAAATAATCATAGCTTGAATCAATTATTATGTTAAAATCATCTAGACCACCATGTTGATCCGAAGCATCAATCCTATTGATCCATGTCTTTGGGTAAAAATTAAAGTCAATTAGTTGATAGTTTCGACCAGTTGTTTTTTCTGAGACGGAATTACCAAAATCTGATACAAAATTGATGGTATCACCTATTCTAAAAGTGTCTTGCCTAGGAGTAACGGAAGCCGGTATTTCGAAAAAATATCCTCCTTCAGCCTCTTCGCATTCCTTCTTGTTGCAAGAGTTAAACAAGAGGCAAAAAACAACCATGATAAACGCAACTGTTGCAATCTTCATTTCTAGTAACTATTAAATAAATCATTTACGTCAGCAACCGTATTCCCCGAACTAATAGTATAATTATTATTCAGCCAGATTCTATATTGATCTATGGTGGTTACATTAGCGTTCAGAGAGTAGAATAATTGCTGATTAGTAAATCCATCAACTTGATCGTCTATAGGGAAATGAACACCTACACCTCCATTATCCCCAAAAAACGGATCATCTGAATCCCAAGAATTAGTTTCCCACGGGGTATTATCTAAAAGATCATTATGAAGTCCCGTTGGAATATGATTCAGTGTTTCATTATGCATATCTTCTAATGTAAGGCCCCAAGCGTTGAATCCTGCTTGAAGACTATTATTGATGCCATATTGTTTATTGGTATAACTCATCCCTAAATGATCTGCCCAGCTTTCAACGATAGCTATCCTTCCAGCATCTACACTATTTTGGTTTCCATGTCCATTTGCATTAATCTCTGCATTAATAACCTCTCTCCAGTATACATCCCCAACTTGCTTATAATTACTTGCATGCCCCAATTCATGAAATGCCAGTTCATTTAACTCGTCAGAATTTAAATAATCATAACCAACTATCAAATCAGGCATAAGATTAACATAAGCTGCAATAACACCAATATCACCAATGGCCGTCCATGCTCCTAATAAGGTTTAACTTATTGATTTAGAAAACTAAATGTAAGATTTTATTTAAACCGTCAGACTTAACAAGTTCTTTAATTTTTGAATTCCGTTAAAAACCAGTCGCTATTAAGCTAATAAAGGCTATTAGGATATTTACTAGCTATTCACCCAATTTGTATTTTTGCCGAATGAAAGTATTTGAATGTCACATTCCTGGGCTGTTAGAAATTCACCCATCCGTTTTCGGAGATGAACGAGGTTATTTTTTTGAATCGTATAGCAAGCAGGCATTTCATGATGCCGGGATAAAAGATGAGTTTGTCCAAGACAATCAGTCTCTTTCCTCAAAAGGGGTGCTAAGAGGTTTACATTTTCAAAACCCTCCATTTGCTCAAGGAAAACTGGTGCGAGTAATACAAGGAGCCGTATTGGATGTAGCCGTAGACATTAGAGTAAACTCTCCGACCTATGGGCAGCATTACAAAATTGAGCTAACAGGCGAAAACAAAAAAATGTTTTGGGTACCACCGGGGTTTGCACATGGATTTTTAACTTTAGAGGACAACACCATTTTTGCATATAAATGCAGTGGCTTGTATAATAAAGAGAGTGAAGGAAGTGTTAGATGGGATGACCCCGAGCTCGCCATTGAGTGGAATATTGAAAACCCATCGGTTTCGGAGAAGGATCGTGTTGCTCCATTATTTGCAGCCTTAAAATCAAAATTTAAGTACCATGAAAAAGCTATTCAGGATTAGCGTACTCGTATTGGCCTTAATGGGCCTATTTAGCGTACTTACCTTTTATACTTACGACAAATCTACCGATGCTGATTTTTCAATGTCTTTCAATGAAAAATATGCCATTTACGCCTTGGCTATTCCTGCCAATCTCGACTTTGCTGGCGAAAGTGTACCACTTAAAGACCCAGAAATATACGAGCGGGTGGATAGAGAAATGCTTGTAAATACCTATTGGCAAAGTCAGTCTCTTTTATTCTTCAAAAGAACACATCGTTATTTTCAGGTAATTGAACCAATTTTGAAAAAGCACAATGTGCCCGATGATTTCAAGTATTTGGCAGTTATAGAAAGTGGATTAACCAATGTAGTTTCTCCAGCAGGAGCCACTGGATTTTGGCAAATAATGGAATCTACCGGAAAAGAGTACGGCTTAGAAATAAACAAAGAAGTGGATGAGCGCTATCACTTAGAAAAATCAACCGAGGCGGCCTGTAAATATCTTAAAGAAGCACACAAAGAGCTAGGAAGCTGGACCCTGGCAGCAGCAGCCTATAACATGGGTATAAATGGCGTACAGAAACAACTGAAAAGACAGCGAACCAATAGCTATTATGGATTAGCCTTAAACAGCGAAACCGCGCGCTACGTGTTTAGAATTATTGCAGTAAAAGAATTGATGTCTAACCCGCAGAAGTATGGTTTTCATTATCGTGAGAAAGATTTGTACAGCCCTATACCTACCTATACCGTAAAGGTAGATACCGCAGTAGAAAGCTTTGGCGCCTTTGCAGATAAGCTTGGTATTAATTATCGTATCCTTAAATATCACAACCCATGGTTGAGATACGACTACCTACCTAATCCTAAGGGAAAGACTTATGTGATAGAAATACCTAAAGAAGGCTACTTTGAACTATCGGAATTAGAAGATGCTGAAGCCAGCTTGGTTATAGATTCTATCCCTAATTCTTCATTAGATAGTATTCCTGATTGAGCTAAGTAGAATAACATTTACTACCAAAAACAAGAAAGCCGCTTTATTAATAAAGCGGCTTTCTTGTTTTATCTATTTATTTGGTTTAGCTCCAAGAAATCTTTCTTCCCCAGCCAGCTAATTTCATTTTGCGGTATATGCGAATAAGAAACTTCATTTTTGAAAGTGTAGGATACTTAGACCAAACGTTTTCATTGTGTCTTACGCTAAATTCATTCATTGCAGCTTCATAATCGCCTTCAGCAGGAATTCTGCTCCAAAACTCAGCGAAACCTTCTTCGATGTTCTCCAGCTCGATAGTCATTTTGTTTGACTTGTCTTTAAGAAACAATTCGATATTAGAATTCACTGCATCGTAATAGTCATTACAGATTTGCATGCGAGATTCTTTATTGGTTTTAGATAAAGGAGTCATCAATATACCATTCGTAAAAGCTTTGATGATAGATCCTTTTACATGCCAACGACCGTTATAGCTCTCAGCAGTCTTTTCTTTAGATCTCTTTAAGTGAATATAAAGTACATCATCATCACCGTATTTTTTATCAAGACCTCCTAAAAACCATGATAATCTGTTATCCGACTCAATGTGCATTTTAGGATAGTTCATACGCTCTTCTCCTATTTGTCCAGCACGAGTTTCGTGACCACTAGTGAAATTCGTTAAGTGCTTACACGCTCTCATAAAAGTGGTAGAACCGCTGCGACCTGTACAAAGAATAAATACGTTCATGACAAATGTTTTATAGTTATCGTGTTTCTTACGACAGGGCTAATATACACAAAGAATTTTGATTGATGTGGATTCCATTACATTGTAACACCCTGAATATACGTATCTTAAGTGATTTTTGTCGAAAAATTGATAGTTAAAATTACCTAAACTTTCGGTATGTGGTAAAAAAACCATGCTTGCATCTGTAAAAAATCATCAATTAATAGGTCAATGCCACCAATATCAAGCGCTTACAATATCCGAAAAAACCATTAACGATTATAACAAATTCTACAATTTGGTGGAAATCTAGTTGTAGTCGTCAGACAGAACTTTATTAAGCATAGCTATTGGTAAAAAGATTAGCATTATTCGCTGCTTTCATAATAGAAACTACTTTTGCATGTTCAAAAATTTTCCCTTTCATGAGTATGGATATAGTCGAGACAGAAATAGAGCAAATTGAAGTTATAGGGGCTCGAGTACATAATCTTAAGAATATTGATATCTCAATACCTAGAAATACCCTAGCGGTAATTACAGGATTGAGTGGAAGCGGAAAATCCTCTTTAGCCTTTGACACTATTTATGCTGAAGGGCAAAGGAGATATATAGAAACCTTCTCAGCTTACGCTCGTCAATTTTTGGGTAACCTGGAGCGACCAGACGTAGATAAGATAAATGGCTTGAGTCCTGTAATAGCTATAGAACAAAAAACTACAAGCAAAAACCCACGATCAACGGTAGGCACCGTTACCGAGATTTATGATTTTCTGAGACTCCTATACGCCAGGGCATCTAATGCCTACTCCTATAATACGGGCGAAAAGATGGTGAGTTATTCGGATGAAAAAATTCAAGAGTTGATACTTGAAAATTACTTGTCAAAGAAAATCACAGTATTAGCTCCGCTGGTAAGATCGAGAAAAGGTCATTACCGAGAATTATTCGAAAACATTGCCAAACAAGGATTTGTAAAGGCACGAGTGGATGGACAGATTGTAGACATTGCCAAAGGCATGCGCTTGGATCGCTACAAAACCCATGATATAGAAGTTGTAATAGACCGATTAGCGGTAACTGAGGAGGGTATCAAAAGGTTAACAGAATCGATACACACAGCCATGCATCACGGAAATGATGTACTCCTTATTGTAGAGGCTGAAAGCAATGAACATCGCTATTTTAGTAGAAACCTTATGTGCCCTACTAGTGGAATATCGTATCCCAAACCGGAACCTAACTCTTTCTCATTTAACTCACCTAAGGGGGCATGTACAAAGTGTAACGGGTTGGGTGAAGTGTCGGAAATTGATTTTAACAAAATAATTCCAGACCCCAGTAAGAGTATAAAAAAAGGCGGCTTACTGCCGCTTGGAGACTACAAGCAAACCTGGATTTTCAATCAGCTAGAAATAATTGGTGATAAATATGGTTTTACCATTAACACACCTCTAAAAGACATACCTGAAGATGGTATGAAAGTTATCCTTCATGGATCTGACGAGGCTTTTGAGGTGGAAAACAAAAACTTAGGAATTACTCGTAAATACAGTATCAATTTTGAGGGAATCATAAACTTCATCCAAGCCCAAAGCGAGGATTCTAAAAGTAAATCTATTAAGCGCTGGGCCGAGAGTTTTATGAACAAAGTGACCTGCTCAGAGTGTAATGGTGAGCGACTGAACCTGGAGTCTCGAAATTTTAAGCTTGGCGATAAAAATATTTCAAACCTTGCTAATCTGAGTTTAAGAGAATTGCGAATTTGGCTCGATGACATTGAAAGTGATATTGATGAAAATCAAAAAATAATTGCTACCGAAATATTAAAAGAGCTACGAGTGCGCACCTCATTTCTATTAGATGTGGGCCTCGACTATTTGAGCCTTAACAGACCCGCCAAAAGCTTATCAGGAGGTGAGGCACAAAGAATACGATTGGCTACCCAAATAGGTTCTCAGCTAGTAAATGTACTTTACATTTTAGATGAACCCAGTATAGGTTTGCACCAACGAGACAATCAGAAACTAATAAACTCTCTTAAAGAACTGCGTGATATCGGCAACTCTGTTATTGTAGTAGAGCACGATAGAGACATGATAGAAAATGCCGATTTCATTGTAGACCTTGGCCCAAAAGCAGGGATAAAGGGAGGCGAAATTGTGGCAAAAGGAAATTTAGATGATATCCTTAATAGCTCAAGCATGACTGCTCAATACCTTACTGGGCAAAGGGAAATTGAGCTGCCAAAAGAAAGAAGAACGGGTAATGGCACATCTATTACCTTAACAGGTGCCACCGGCAATAATCTTAAAAAGGTAAGTGTTGAAATTCCATTAGGCCAAATGATTGTAGTGACCGGAGTTTCGGGTAGTGGTAAGTCTACTTTAATCAATGAAACTCTGCACCCTGCCCTCAGCCAGTATTTTTATAAATCGGTAAAAAAACCTTTGCCCTACAAAAAGATTACCGGGCTAGATAATATAGACAAAGTAATAGACATCGATCAATCACCCATTGGAAGAACGCCTCGATCTAACCCTGCTACTTACACCGGTGTGCTTTCATTTATCCGCGATTTGTTTGCCAACTTGCCTGAGTCAAAAATTAGAGGCTACAAGCCGGGGAGATTTAGTTTTAACGTAAAGGGCGGCAGATGCGAAACATGCGAGGGAGCCGGGCTCCGCGTTATAGAAATGAACTTTCTGCCCGATGTGTACGTACCATGCGAAACATGTCAGGGAAAGCGATTTAATCGTGAAACCCTCGAACTACGTTTCAAGGGAAAATCTATAGCTGATGTACTAGATATGAATGTAAATCAGGGTGTAGAATTTTTTGAAAGTATCCCTAAAATTTACACCAAACTTAAAACCTTACAAGATGTAGGCCTTGGATACATAAGCCTGGGACAACAATCTACTACCCTATCAGGAGGTGAGGCACAGCGTGTAAAATTGGCCACTGAGCTCAGCAAAAGAGATACGGGCAAAACATTATATATTTTGGATGAACCCACCACTGGTCTCCATTTTGAGGATGTACGTGTATTGATGGATGTACTTCAAAAACTAGTGGCCAAGGGAAATACTGTGCTAATAATTGAACACAACATGGATGTAATAAAACTTGCAGATCATGTGATAGACATTGGACCCGAGGGTGGGGCTATGGGTGGAACGGTGGTTTTTAAAGGCACCCCCGAAGACCTTGTCAAGGATTCTAAAAGCTACACCGGAAAATATCTTAAGATTGAATTAGAAAAAACGAAAAAAATAGAAAATTAATTTCAGGTTTGAACAATCTGTTCCCTGTGATACCCTACATTTAACGCATGAGTGAATCAAAAGAAAACAATATAGAAACACCTCATACTGCCCTTTCAGCAAAAAACTGGGCAGAGGTAAAATCAAACGACAGTTGGGCCATCTTTAAAATCATGGCTGAGTTTGTAAATGGATACGAATCTTTGGCCAAAATTGGCCCCTGTGTATCCATATTCGGATCGGCAAGGACAAAGCCTGATCACCCCTATTATAAACTGGCCGAAGAAATAGCCTTTAAGCTAACCAATAAGGGCTATGGTGTGATTACAGGTGGTGGTCCTGGAATGATGGAAGCGGGTAACAAAGGAGCTCATAAAGGAGGCGGAACTTCGGTGGGACTAAATATTGAACTCCCTATGGAGCAGGAACCTAACCCATTTATTGATGCTGACAAGAACCTGGATTTCGATTATTTCTTTGTTCGCAAGGTTATGTTTGTAAAGTACTCGCAAGGTTTTATTGTAATGCCTGGCGGTTTTGGTACCCTAGATGAATTATTTGAGGCAATGACCCTAATACAAACCTTTAAGATTAGTCGTTTCCCTATCGTATTGGTAGGCACCGATTTTTGGAGTGGGTTGATCGATTGGATAAAAGAAGTGCTACTAGAAAGAGAAAATAATATCAGCGCTAAGGATTTAGACCTTTTCAACCTTGTAGATACTGCTGACGAAGCGGTAAAAGTGATTGAAGACTTCTATAAGAAGTTTATGCTTAAGCCAAACTTCTAAGCCAGCTAAGAAAGAACAATCTATATCTAAATAATAAGCCCCTTCACAAAATTGTGAAGGGGCTTATTATTTTACTCGAGTTTTATTCTACTACGGCTTTATCAGCTTACCTGAAATACTCTCTGCTCCCTTATGCACGGTCACAATATAAGTACCTGTAGGTAGTGTGCTAATATTAATTTCAAGCTCTTCAGTTTCTTTAGCCAATTGCTTGTACTTAACATTTCGTACCAATTTGCCATTAATATCTCTTATCGTCAATAGCACATCTGTTCTTGACTCTAAATCCAAACTAATAAACACTTCTGATTTACTTGGATTAGGATACAAATTAAGCACTTTACTTTCTTTCCAATCATTCACTATTGGTGTTTCTTCTATACCAATGCTTTGCGTGGTATTAGTTCTAAAAATACCTCTACCGTGTGTACCTGCATAAATAGCACCTTCCACATTTCCAAACAGTTGCAAATCTCTTCGTACGGTTAAATACTGTACCAAATCAAAAACAGGAACATTAGAAAAACCATTTATTTCCTTGGTCCATACTACCGGGTTAGTAGTTATATCATCAGTAGTAAATACTCCATTCTCTGTTCCTACTAATACCTGACCTGCAGGGCCCATAGCATTAAATATAGAAGTGTATACTGGGAAAGTAGGTAGGTTACCTTGCTTCGCGGTAAATACAGGCGATGCACCTGCACCATTTGAACTGTAATACACGTAGCTAGAATTATTATAATTACCTAAAGTAACTATCACATTGTTTTTATTATTTGGATCTATTCTTACGCTGGTAATACTTCTACCAGAAGGGATACCACTAACGGTAGTTTTTACTACTACAGAAGTGTTAGGTCTTGTAATGGTACCATTGGTATAAAAATCATCAATATCGGTGCTTGCTGAGTCACGAGCATTACTAAGGTTTGAGAACCTGTAAAGTCTTCCACTAGAGGTACCAACATATAGCATATCTCCATCATTGCTCACATGCATAGCTGTAGGTGTTTCTCCGTTAAAAACATTTCCTATATGATACCAAGTAGGTGTAGCAGTAGGATCGCTAATAGCATTGCGCGTCATCCAAATTCCACCATAAGAATTAGACCCACTGGCAGAATGACCTGTTAGCCCCATAAAGAAACTAGACTGAACAGGGTCTTGATAAGCCACACTCTGATTGCTAGCCAAACCAGTAGAAGGAATTACTCTTGGCAAAGGAATGTCATTAGTTAAACTTACAATTTGCACAGTATCTCCGGCATCGTAGTAAACAGCCACTTTTGCATTTACTTCAAACCCAAATACAGGATTGGCAAATGTCACATTAAATTTTCCGGTGGTCGCATCAAAGGTTCCTGCAACAGCATCACCTACAAAGTTTCCAGATGCATCTGTAGTAGCTCTCTGCGGGCCTGCTTTTATTGTTACACCATCCAAGTGAAATTTGGTAGTAGTTTGCGGTCTTGAAAAGGTTCCTTCAAAAAATGTTTTACCTCCACCTAGGCCAACACTAAGGTTTACACTATCTGCCTCAAAGTGTACGGTATCAATACTCTTGGTATCAAACACGTTTTCGTACATGGCAAATGGAGCTGTAAAATCAGCAAAATTAAATCCATCACCAGGCTGATGAGCTGGATTTGGAGCCATTCTGTCTAAGTCTAACAACGATCTTCTTACAGCCCCTTGATCGTACATTCTAAATGCATTTCCATACTGGGTTTCAGCAAAAATCAAATTCGGATCAAGCTGTGATATTTCCACCTGACCTCCATCACCTGTACTTATACGCTCTCCTCTCTTAGGAAACAAAGGATCATTTTGCTTAACAATGATGTTACTATTATCCTGTGCGCCTCCTACAGCAATACCATCACTTCCTACAGCAATGTCATAAAACTGGATAGTTCCGTAATTTCTATTGATATTAAACCAGCTAGTTCCGTTATCTGTAGAGCGGAACACACCACCATCAGTAGTTAAATATATATTGTTCTTCAAGGTTGGATGGAAAGCCAATTTATGTAGATCTGGGTGTACCCAATTACCAAGTGCAACATTCACCCCATTAGGAAAATAATCTGCAATTTGGAACCATCCGTTGGTTGAGCTCCACTCCCAGAAGTGAGTTCCTCCAATAAATATTCTGTTTTTGTCTTGTGAAGAAACCTCCAAAGCAAGGTCAAAAGCATTGGCTTGTCCTCCAAATGGATTCAAGAATGAATTAGCTTCACCTATCACTGTCCAAGTTGCTCCACCATCCTTAGATTGATACGCCTTGTTAAAGTCTCCGCTTTGTGTAGAAGCTGCTACATATACATAGTTCTCATCTTGTGGCGAAACCGCAATACGAGCTCTTGGTCCACTACGTGGCAAATCATTTACTCCCGGAGATATTTTACTTATTTCGTTAAAGTTATTTCCTGTGGCATCCGATTTATAGATGGATGAACCCACCTTAACCCAAACCACACCTGATTTGGTAATACACATATCTGTAGAAATCAAAGTACCTAAAGGATTAGTCCAGTTAGCTCCTCCATCTGTACTTATCAAGAAACCTCTGTTTGTACTAATATACACTTGATTAGGATTAGTAGGACTTACCTCAACCTTTCCAATTGAAGAAAAATCAGTTCCAGAACTACTTGGAATCGTGCTTGGCACTACGCTAAAGGTCAACCCACCATCGGTAGATTTAAATAGTCCTCCACCAGCTATACCTCTACCCTTATCGCCTGACTGTGCATAATACATACCCTCGCCAGTTCCATAATATACAATCTCGCCATCCGCTGACTGTGCCAAAGAAACTACGGCCAAATTGCTCTCTTGATCATTTACAGGGTACCAGCTTGATCCAGAATTTACAGACTTAAACAAGCCCCCTGAAACGCTACCCATAAAAAACACTTTAGGGTCCTTATTAGAGATTAGGAAACATCGGGTTCTTCCGCCAATATTATCAGGGCCCACTTCGGACCATTGCAATCCCAGGCTAGATTTTTTTTGATTTTTCAAAAAAGCTTCGTTCTGAGCACGAGCCGCCATTACTGCCGCTGGATCAATTTCGCCAGTAATTTGATTTGCACGCATTTGATGCAATTTTTCAGCTGAACCTTTATAACCAAAGTTTGCTGAACTATTTGTGTCGCGCGGTGTGTAGTACTCTTTACTTTCACTTGGTACGCTAAACACGAGTGCCAACATCAAAACGGCTAACCCCCCAATGGAGCTAAATAGTATTCCTTTTTTCATATCTCTTAATAATTCTTATCGTTATTGGGTAATCGCAAATATAATTTCATTTTAATACATAATCAGCCTAAAACATATGTCGTTCTGCATGATAGGAGGATCTCACCAAGGGTCCACTCTCTACATACCTGAATCCCATATCAATACCGATTTGTTTATACTTTTCAAATTGTTCTGGTTCTACAAATTTTTGTACCGGAAGATGGCCAACAGTTGGCTGTAAGTACTGCCCAATAGTAACAATATCCACTTTCGCGCTTCTCAAATCGCCTAGTGTTTCTATCACTTCGTGCTCTTCTTCACCAAGGCCAAGCATAATTCCACTTTTTGTACGCTTAAGTCCGGCCTCTTTCAAATACTTCAATACTTCTAGGCTCCTATCATATTGGGCCTGTATTCTTACTTTTCGGGTTAATCTACGTACTGTTTCTATATTGTGACTTACTATTTCGGGCGCAACTTTCACAATTCTATCAATGTTTACCACCTCGCCTTTAAAATCTGGAATTAAAGTTTCCA
The DNA here is from genome assembly GCA_030427785.1 of Bacteroidia bacterium. Taxonomy (GTDB): domain Bacteria; phylum Bacteroidota; class Bacteroidia; order Flavobacteriales; family Schleiferiaceae; genus Owenweeksia. The sequence continues at coordinate 16,594 of JAUICR010000034.1, forward strand.
TGGTAGTTTCAGGGCTCATTCTGCGCACCGCTTCTATGGTTTCTTTCCAAATAATAGAGCCTCCATCTTTCAGGTCATCTCTATCTACTGATGTCAATACACAGTGCTTTACTCCCATCAGTTTTACCGATCGGGCTACTTTTTCCGGCTCTTCCCAGTCCACTTGTTCTGGCCTTCCGGTTTTTACTGAGCAAAAACCACAACTACGTGTACATACATTTCCCAAAATCATAAAAGTAGCTGTACCCTCTCCCCAGCATTCGCCCATATTGGGGCAATTACCGCTTTGGCAAATAGTGTGTAAACCGTAATTATCTACAAGCTTTCGTACTTTCTTAAAATTCTCTCCAGTTGGTAATTTTACTCTCAACCATTTAGGCTTCGCTACTTTTGCAGGAGCCTTACTCACATCTACAATTTCCGTCATTCTAGTTTTTTCGGTATCCAAAATTAAAAGCCAAATACAGCTGTACAAAAGCTTGCATATTCAATTTTTGATCGGCCGGGCCTTCATAAAATATTGGCACTTCTTTATAATATACGTCCAATACAATTCCACCTTCTAAAGAGGTTACTTTTTTATCCAGCAGGTTGTAGTCAAAATTGGCACCCGCCTTGGCATACAAGCCGGGATGCAACTTAGTTTCCCAAAATCCTTTGAAAAAACCAGCCTCACCATATATAGTAGACGACAGATGTGTATTATGGTTGTATCGTTCGGCTACATAAGTTGTAAAATTTGAATTTTCCTGATTTCTAACAATTACATATACCGGTTTCAAAAGGCCCAAAGACAGACCTCCACTAAAGATTAGAGACATAGATACGGTACCTTGATCGGTTTTATCAAACAGGATATGCTCGTGTATATAGCCCACGCGCAAGGCATAAAAAGCATTTAATCTGTCATACACATATCCCCGAGCTGCTACTGATGATCTATCAGCTGTGAGCTTTACCTCTTTAGGATGTCTGATTTTTGTGAGTTCAAATTCAAGTCCGTGCTTATTGTATCCGTCCCTGAATTTTTGATATCTGAAGTTTCCGCCATAGCCCATAGTATGACCGAAAATGCCAAAAGTGTATTCTTTTTCATAAACCTGCCTTTTCCAGTCGGCAGAGGTCTCCAGCTGAGACCATAGCAATACCGGAACTGCCAAGAAAACAAATATTAATACCCTTTTAACCATTTACTAAATCTTGAATTTCGTCAGGCGAAATCGCGTTATGCGAAGCATCATACACACATTCCCCATTTTTTACGAGCAATACCTGTGGTGATTCGTGCATCACACCAAAGCGTTGGGCAATTTCATTTGACAATTTCCTGTAAGCAATCAAATCGAGGTAGTACAAGGCAATCGAATCGCCTGTATAATTCCACCTATTTCTAAACCTATTTAACGCCATCGAACTAATAGCACATCGAGTACTGTGCTTAAATATTAAAACCCCTGTTTCAAGATTAAAGGAGTCTTTTACAATTTCGTCAAGTTGAGTAGAGTCAGTAAGATGTATAAAATCCATTAGCCTCTGTCCACCTGTTCCATATCAACAGATGAATACGCTGGGCACTTTTCACTAGATCCACACGATTGTGAAACCAAACCTAACACGCCAAGCGCTACTATTGCAATTACTTTTTTCATCTTTAAAATTTATGTTGTTTCCGACCTTAACTGGGCAAAGTTAGTTATTTTGCAAAAGACCACTACAGCCAGTTTTTTCTCTATTAAACACGAAATAAAACTATTTATTCTTTAATGCTAAAGGTTTTCGATAAAATTGACCCATCCTGGAAAGATGCGTTGTCCGCTGAATTGCAAAAAGAATATTTTTCTAAACTCCTTTTTTTTCTCGAAAAAGAAGACAGCACAAAAATAATTTACCCAGAAAAGTCCAAACGATTTTTAGCTCTTGAACTAACCTCTTTACCTGACACCCAAGTTGTAATAATAGGGCAAGACCCGTACCATGGCCCCGGTCAAGCACATGGATTGAGTTTTTCGGTAGAAGCAGAAACGAGACTACCGCCTTCCTTAAAAAACATTTTTACCGAACTGAAGGATGACTTAGGAATAGATAGAAGGCAAAAGGGCAATTTAAGTGCCTGGGCTACACAAGGAGTATTATTGTTGAATGCCGTTTTGACTGTAGAAGAGGCGCAGGCAGGTTCGCATAGGCAGCGGGGCTGGGAAACTTTTACCGATGAAATAATAGGGCAACTATCAGAAAAAGGAAAAGGCATCGTTTTCATTCTTTGGGGCAGCTATGCCAAAAAGAAAAAACAGCTAATAGATTTGAGCAAACACTTTATTATAGAATCCGCCCATCCCTCTCCCTTGTCAAGTTATCGTGGTTTTTTTGGTAGCAAACCATTTTCAAAAACCAACGAAATATTAAAGAGTCAAAACAAATCACCTATTGATTGGGCCAAATGAGATTCTTGATTGGACTTTCACTTTTACTATGTTGCTCCACACAGGGCTCTGCCCAATATTATCTGCAGGTGCATGTAAATCCCCCAAATAGCAAACTGCAGGAATCTCTAAATCAATTTCATGGTTCGGTGCCAGATAGCCTAACTCTTACCAAGCGTATTACAGAAATAAAAATATTTCTGTTTCAGAATTCCTATCTACTTTCTACAGCCGAACTAAGCACCGCAGATACCATTGCCACTTTACATATAAACCCCGGCACTCCGCTTTACAGAAAAAAAATTGAACTGCTATTTCCTGAGGGCATTGTGCCTCCTATTACTTCCAAAATAATGAACCACTCAGGAAAAGTAGATAGCGCCCAATTTAGATTTCAAGTACTGCAATACCTCAAATACTTTGAAGATCATGGCTACCCGTTTGCGAGCATTCAGCCAAAGGAATTTAAGGTAGAAAACGACTCGCTGGTGCTAAGCCTGCTTGTAAACCCGGGGCCACTTATTACAATAGATAGTGTGGTGATAAAGGGTTTTGATGCTTTTTCTAAGAATGTACTGACCTATGATTTTAAGTATAAAAAGGGAATGCTCTACAGCGAGAGTTATATAAAAAACCTGCCGAGCATGGCCAATCAGATAGAATACCTATCCATGTCTCGCCCACCGGCTATGGCCTTTGGCAAAGGAAAAAGCACCCTATACCTATATTTTGAAGAAGAAAAAAGCAATCAGATAGATGGGGTGATAGGACTTAATACCGAAGAAAACGGAACTGTAGTATTTACAGGTGATATTCAATTGAGACTGCTACATGTACTGAAGAAAGGTGAGGATATAAGCATACGCTGGCGCAGGCCCGATAAGAGCGTGCAATCCTTAAACCTGGATGTGGAAATTCCTTATTTATTCAAAAGTCCATTCTGGTTAGAATCTAATTTTTCGCTTTTCAGACAAGACAGCACTTTTGTAAATACCCAAGTGCAGGGGCTATTGAAATACCTTATAGAAAGCGGCAGCTTTATAAGCGGTGGTGTCAATTATAAATCATCCAACATATTATTGCAGGGCGAAAATTTTTCACCGGCATTTCAATCGTACGAATCATTGCTGTACAAGCTGGGAATAGAATTTAGACGTACTAACCGGCTTATTGTTCCTACCAAAGGTTTCTTCATTAAGGCCTATGGCCTAACAGGAAAAAGAACCGCTACTGATGCTGATCTTGAGCAAAACGGCTGGCAAATAGAAGCTTCGCAGTGGATTCCTATTTACAAACGCCATTTGGTAAAATTGAAAATACAATCGGAGGCATTGCTGGGTGGCGCCATGTTTACCAACGAAACCTACCGAATAGGAGGATTGAAAACATTAAGAGGTTTTAACGAACAATCTATCTACACTTCCTCTTACGGAATAGGCACGGTAGAATATAGATACATGATTGGCAACTTTGATTATCTCACCGTATTTGCCGATGTAGCTTACGTAGAGAATAATACCATCGATAATTTCAGTTCAAATTTATTGACCGGAATTGGTGCCGGCATAAACTTTCAGACGGCTGGCGGCATACTTTCCTTTTTTTATGCCTTGGGCAAAGACAGCCAAACTCCCTTTGATGTGAGAGGTTCGAAAATTCACTTTGGTTATACCAATAGATTTTAAAGAATTTACCACTTTAGAAAATATGCCCAATCAGAATTCGTTAGGCAACCGT
>JAUICR010000282.1 GCA_030427785.1 Bacteroidia bacterium
TCGCTCCTGCACAAAAGCATTAAGTGCCGAAACCTGTGTTCTTACATCCTGAAATGACCCTTTTATTTTAATTTGAAATAACCGTGTGGCGTAAAACAAGATGGGTACTACCGAAAGTGAGATGAGTACTAACCGGAAGTCGAAGAAATAGAACATGGCCAGCACCATGACAAGAATTTTGAATAAATCTCCAAAAATGGTGAGGATGCCTTCAGCAAAAATATTGGCAATAGTTTCGATATCCGAAACGGCTCTGGTTACCAAAGTACCAATTGGAGTTCGATCAAAATATTGCAGTTTAAAGGAAATAATATGCTCGTAAAGCTGAACGCGCATATCTCTAATAATGGCTTGCCCCAGGTAATTGGCCCCATAAATAAATGCAAACTGCACCAATGACTCTATAAGAAGTAAGCCCGTGAGTAAGAGGCAAAAGCGAAGTAAGCCGTCAGGATCAGGGATTAATACAAAAGTGTCTATAATATATTGTATCAACAATGGTCTTGCTGTGGTAAGTGCAGACAATAGAACCGTGAGCGCAATGGCTGAGTAAAAAACCAGTCGATAAGGTTTTACATATTTTAGGATTTCTCGTAGCAAGCCCAAATCAAAGGCTCTACCAGTTATGCTTTTATCAGCCATTAAATATCTCTTTTGGGTACTCAACCCTAGTTAAGAACAAACCGTGAGCCGGTGCAGATTCGCCTGCTAAACTACGGTCTTTAGATTCAATTATTGTCCTCATTTCTTCCACCTTTCGCTTCCCTAATCCTACCTCTACCAAAGTGCCCACAATAGCCCTTACCATATTTCGCAAAAAGCGATTGGCACTGATATGAAAAACTATTCGGTCTTCTTTTCGTTCAAATTCAGCTCTTGTAATAGTGCAAAGGTTTGTGAAGGTTTGCGTATTACTTTTTGAAAAACTGGAAAAATCTTCAACCTGCAATAATATATCAGCTGCACGTTGCATCTTTTCCAAATCAAATGAGCGCTCTACAAGCCATGCCTGTTCTTTCAAAAAAGGATTTTTGGCCTCTATTATATGGTATTCATAGCTCCGGGCTATGGCATCAAATCGGGCATGGGCCTCGTCTGCTACTGCTATTATTTTTTGAATGGTGATGTCCTTACCTAAAAAGCGATTCAACCGATGTATGGCGTTTTGCGGAAGATTCTTTTGCACATCCACATGCGCCCACATTTCCTTAGCATGTACACCTGTATCAGTACGCCCTGCTCCCACGCAGTATACTTCTTCTTCAAAAATTGTAGATAATGCTAAATTCAAAGTTTCCTGTACCGTACTGGCATTGGGTTGAATTTGCCACCCATGAAAATTTTTACCGAAATAGGAAAGTTGAATGAAATAGCGCAATTGAGCCTTATAATTTTAATCTTGCGCAAATGTAATTTAAAGCCTCTCAAAATTGATTCGAGTTTCCCTATTAAGCGATACCCATTCTTATATAGATGATCAAATATTAAAGCTTTGTGAAGAGTCGGATGAAATATGGCATGCGGGTGATATTGGAACTTTGGATGTTACCGACCAATTGCAAAAGCTTGCTCCCGTGCGGGCGGTGTATGGCAATATAGATGGAACCGAAATCAGAAATACTTGGCCCTTGCACAACCGCTTTATGTGCGAAAATGTAGATGTGTGGATTACACATATTGGTGGTTATCCCAATCGATATTCACACTATGTAAAACCCGAAATTTATACCAATCCACCTAAGTTATTCATTACAGGCCATAGCCATATTTTAAAAGTAATGAATGACAAAAAACTTGGTATATTACATATGAACCCCGGTGCTATAGGCAAACATGGCTTTCATAAAGTGCGAACCTTACTGAGGTTCAAAATAGAAAGAGATCGGATATTTGACTTGGAGGTGGTAGAACTAAAGCGCTGACTACAATTGTAGCCCTTTCTCTTTTCTTTCTACCACATAAGCCCACCAGTTTCTAAGAAATCCCCAGCCATAGCCAAACAGCATGGTAAAAGAAGTCAGAATAGAAAGTAGTGCTACTGAAAAAGACTTAGATTCCATCAGGCTACCCAAAAATATAAGGAGTATATACAAATCAAGAAACGCAACGGGAATTAACAATAAGGGATTAAGAAACTGCAGTGGTACAACCAAAAGTGCAAAAACTGCAAACACAGAAAAAGCCAAAGGAAAAAGGTGTGTAAGTTTTAATTCTTCAGGATGTCTTTTATAAATATTTACCCTAGCCGCCCCAAATCTAAATACTTGAAAGAAAAACTGCTTAAGGCTTGTCCTTCTTTTGTGATATACGAATGCCTCAGGAATCAATCCCACCTTATATCCTGCTTTTAATATACGGATGCTAAGTTCTATATCTTCTCCACATCTAAAATCTGAATAGCCATTTACCGCCTCAAAAACACTTTTTTTCATACCCATATTAAAACCCCGGGGGTGATAGGCACCCACATGGCTTTTTTTACCGCGAATACCTCCGGTGGTAAAAATACTCGTCATGCTATACGAAATAGCTTTTTGCAAATCGGTAAAGTTGCTATGGGCTGCATCGGGTCCACCAAAGGCATCCAAATCATGTTTGGCTAAGTAGGCCTCAGTTTTTTGCAGATAATCCTCAGGAATTAAACAATCCGAATCGAAAAAGATTATATACTCACCTTTGGCCACCTCGGCTGCACGATTGCGGGCATCACTTACTGACAGGTATTCTTCGTACACTATGGTAAGTGGGTAATGCTTATTGTTTTCAAATCGCTTAAGTGCCGGGCGCAAGGTATCGCCAGGGGTACCATCCCCTAGAATTACTTCAAAATCTGAATAGTTTTGCTTGAGCAAACTTTCCAAAAACTCTGTAACTTCATCTGGCCGCTTAAAGGTGGGTGAAATCAGACTAAACTTCACGCTCGTCAAGATTTAGACGCTTGTCAACGGTGTACTCCCCTCGCCTAGCGCTGTTTCGTACTATTAATTCTGCCAGAAACCCTGTCATAAACAACAAAGTACCCAAGATCATACTAGTAAGCGCAATGTAAAACCACGCGTTATCAGTTACCAGTCTAGCTGAATTTCCCTGGCTCATAATGTATAATTTTTCGCCTCCGATAAAAACGGTAGCAAAAAAACCAACCACAAACATCAAAGTGCCTATCAGGCCAAAGAAATGCATTGGCCGTTTTCCAAATTTTGAAATGAAAGCTAGGGTTAATAAATCTAGAAATCCATTTACAAATCGCTCTAAACCAAACTTGGTGGTACCGTACTTTCTGGCACGATGCTCTACTACTTTTTCGCCTATTTTTTTGAAGCCCGCATTTTTAGCCAAAAAGGGAATGTAACGATGCATCTCACCGTTTACATCTATATTTTTTATTACATCCTTTTTATAGGATTTCAATCCACAATTAAAATCATTCAATTCAATAGAGCTCATTTTACGAGTTGCCCAATTGAACAGTTTGGTAGGTATAGTTTTAGAAATAGGA
>JAUICR010000035.1 GCA_030427785.1 Bacteroidia bacterium
CATTATCCGCTGGCAACTAACGATAGGGGTTGCGCTCGTTATGGGACTTAACCCGACACCTCACGGCACGAGCTGACGACAACCATGCAGCACCTTGTAAATTGTCCGAAGAAGGACTGGTTTCCCAATCTGTCAATCTACATTTAAGCCCAGGTAAGGTTCCTCGCGTATCATCGAATTAAACCACATGCTCCACCGCTTGTGCGGGCCCCCGTCAATTCCTTTGAGTTTCACTCTTGCGAGCGTACTCCCCAGGTGGATAACTTAATGCTTTCGCTTGGCCGCTGACTGTATATCGCCAACAGCGAGTTATCATCGTTTACAGCGTGGACTACCAGGGTATCTAATCCTGTTTGCTACCCACGCTTTCGTCCCTGAGCGTCAGTAATGGCTTAGTGAGCTGCCTTCGCAATAGGTGTTCTATGTCATATCTATGCATTTCACCGCTACATGACATATTCCGCCCACTTCAACCACACTCAAGAATACCAGTATCAATGGCAGTGCTACAGTTAAGCTGTAGGCTTTCACCACTGACTTAATATCCCGCCTGCGGACCCTTTAAACCCAATAAATCCGGATAACGCTTGGACCCTCCGTATTACCGCGGCTGCTGGCACGGAGTTAGCCGGTCCTTATTCTTACGGTACCTTCAGCTCTCTACACGTAGAGAGGTTTATTCCCGTATAAAAGCAGTTTACAACCCATAGGGCCGTCATCCTGCACGCGGCATGGCTGGATCAGAGTTCCCTCCATTGTCCAATATTCCTCACTGCTGCCTCCCGTAGGAGTCTGGTCCGTGTCTCAGTACCAGTGTGGGGGATCACCCTCTCAGGCCCCCTACCTATCGTAGTCTTGGTGAGCCGTTACCTCACCAACAAACTAATAGGACGCATGCCCATCTTCAACCACCGGAGTTTTAATCACATCATCATGCGATGTCGTGATATTATGAAGTATTAATCCAAATTTCTCTGGGCTATTCTTCAGATAGAGGTAGATTGCATACGCGTTACGCACCCGTGCGCCACTCGTCAGCATCCCGAAGGACCTGTTACCGTTCGACTTGCATGTGTTAAGCCTGCCGCTAGCGTTCATCCTGAGCCAGGATCAAACTCTCCGTTGTAAGATTGTTTGAAATTCTCAAAGCTCTTTGACGAGGTTGCTTTTCTTACCTTCTTTTCTTCTCAATATTTTAAAGAACTCTTCTTTGTTTTTGGGGCGGCAAACGTACAAACTATTTTGACATCCGCAACGCCTTTTTTAAACTTTTTTAAAAAACTTTTTGTCTTTCAAAACAGGACGGCAAATATATGGTGAGTGTTTCAATTACTAAAGCAAAACACCGTAATTTTTTTTCCTTGTTTAACCCCGTTCAACCTCTTGTTGTTTGGGGCGGCAAATATACATTGGTTTTTAATACTAACAACCTTTTTTATATATTTTTTTCAAGCTTTTTAAAGAACGTTTCCCGTACACATATCGTGTTTGGGGCGGCAAATATAAGCCGACTTTCAATACTTGCAATACCTTGTATAAAATTTTTAGTATTTACAACTTAACATCACTGATAATCAGCAAGAAAAATTTAACCTATGGGTTGCTTCTACTTACTAAAATCGTTTTTCCTTTGATGAATAAATGGTCTTCCAAGGCAAACCGTACTATATATTTTGACATTTCTTGTGCACTTAAAGGTGCTCTATACCCTGGAAATGCTTCAGAAAGCATTTCAGTTTGCACCGCACCAAGGGCCAAACTGTTAAAAGTAAGGTCTGTTTCTTCAAATTCTGCCTGCCAACATTCGGATAAACTGCTTAAAGCTGCCTTCGAACTGCTGTAAATTGACAAACCAGGGAACTTTTGAGTCCCGTTTACCCCCCCAACGCTTCCTATATTAATTATGTGTGCATCGGAATTGAAATACGGAAGTAGTTTTTGAACCATTAAAAAGGGTGCAAAAACATTTACTGTGTACACTTCTGCTAAATCTGAATGGCTAATTTCTTCGAATGGCTTCTTGATTAATAAACCTGCGTTATTAATAAGGATGTCTATTTTCTTAAAATGCTTTGATATTTCATCTACGGAAAAGTCAGAAACGAGGTCTAATACTTCAATTTGTATTCTTCCTTCAGCCAGTTTCTCACTTTTTAGTTGTTGAAGCTTCTCATGGTTGCGTGATATTGCTAATACCTGATGTCCTTGTTGGGCAAATTGAAGTGCGGTTTGATAGCCAATCCCTTTACTTGCTCCTGTGATTACTACATTTTTCATTTTATCAAATAATTAAAACAAAGAAGCCTCAAGTAATTGAGGCTTCTGAAAACATATATATAAGGAGTGCTTCCTTTCTTTATAATAACATACTCATCGGATTTTCCAATCGCAGCTTAAGTGATTGCAAGAATGCTGATCCTGTGGCTCCGTCTACCACTCGATGGTCGCAGCTAAGGGTAACCCTCATTACATTGCCCGGCACTATTGCTCCGTTTTTTACCACTGGAACTTGCTTAATAGCTCCTACTGCAAGAATGCAACTATCCGGAGAGTTAATAATTGCTGTGAATTCTTCGATACCAAACATACCTAGGTTGGAAATGGTAAATGTATTTCCTTCCCAATCAGCAGGCACTAGCTTTTTATCTCTGGCTTTTCCTGCAAATTCCTTCACCTCTGCATTAATAGTGGCTAATCCTTTAGTGTCAGCATTACGAACCACCGGCACTAGCAATCCTTCATCTACTGCAACTGCTACTCCTATATTAATATGATGGTTGTATCTTATTTTATCTCCAAGCCAACTTGAATTAACTTTTGGATTGTCTAACAATGATAATGCTGTTGCTTTTATAACAAGATCGTTGAAACTCACTTTGGTTTCTGCAACTTCATTTATTGCTTTTCTGGCCGCCATCGCATTATCCATATCGATATCCATAGTTAGATAAAAATGTGGTGCACTAAACTTTGACTCACCCAACCTTTTGGCTATGGTTTTACGCATTTGAGATACTGGCACATCCTCATAACTTTCAGTGGCCACCATTTGTGGCGCTGCTGCACTTGCGGAAGGCGTATAGTTATCGATATCCTTCTTTACAATTCTACCCCCTTCTCCAGTTCCTTGTACTTTTCTAATATCTATTCCTTTTTCATCAGCCATCTTTTTGGCTAATGGAGAAGCTTTTAATCTTGTATCTCCCGAATCATCAGTTTTTGCTTCAGAAATTTGCGCAGCTGGTTCTGCCTTTTCTTCTACTTCGTTTTCAACTTTAGTTTGCCCCGAAGCGTTTGTAGTTGAACCTTCATCATTTAGGTATGATTTATAATCCTCACCTTTTTCTCCCAAAATTGCTAAAATAGAATCAACAGGAGCTGTGGTTCCTTCGTCTACTCCTATATATAGGAGTACGCCTTCCTGAAAGGCTTCAAAGTCCATAGTTGCTTTATCAGTTTCTATCTCAGCCAGTAAGTCTCCTTCACTTACTTTATCTCCTACTTGCTTGTGCCATTTTGCTACGGTACCTTCTTCCATGGTATCGCTTAGGCGGGGCATGCTAACTACTTCAGCCATTGATCAAATTTCTTAATGGTTCTTTATAAAAGGATAATCCTCTTGCGAATAAACGTTTTTATATAAGTCTTCGGCTTTTGGAAACTCTGACTCATCGCCAAACTTCACACATTCATTTACCAAATCTTTTACACGTTCATCTATTTCTTCTAACTGTTTTGGGGTGGCGTACTTTTTAGATTCTATTACATTCTTCACTATGGTAATAGGATCTTGCTCTTGATACTTAGCTACCTCCTCTTTGGTACGATAATGCTGAGCATCGCTCATTGAGTGTCCCTTAAATCTATACGTTCTTACCTCTAAAAGCGTAGGACCGTCACCATTTCTGGCTCGATCTACAGCTTCTTGCATAGCTTCATATACATGTGCGGGGTCCATTCCTTCTACCGGGGCGCAAGGCATTTCGTAACCCAAGCCTAATTTGTAAATATCCTCGTGATTGGCTGTACGCTTTACAGAGGTTCCCATGGCATATCCGTTATTTTCAATCACAAAAACTACGGGCAATTTCCACAGCATGGCTAAATTCATAGTCTCGTGGAATGCTCCTTGACGAACCGCACCATCACCCATATAGCACAAGGTTACGTGTTTATCACCTTTGTACTTATCAGCAAATGCCAAACCAGCACCCAGTGGTATTTGACCACCTACAATACCGTGACCACCATAAAAGTGATGCTCTTTAGAAAACATATGCATCGAGCCACCTTTACCATGAGAGGTTCCAGTTTCTTTACCCATCAGTTCGGCCATAATCCTTCGAGGATCTTCGCCCAAGCCGATAGGCTGAACATGATTTCGGTAGGCCGTAATCATCTTATCTCCTTTTTCCATAGCGTACAACGAACCTGCTAAAACAGCCTCTTGTCCATTATATAAATGAAGGAACCCTCTAATTTTTTGTTGGATATAAAGTGCGGATGCTTTGTCTTCAAACTTTCGCCAAAACAGCATATCCTCGTACCACTTTAAATAAACGGCTTTTGTAATTTTCTTCTTGGGCATTGATTCTTTTCTTAATATATCAAAGGCCACAAATTTATAATAAAATGTAACCGCCTATGGGCTTAGATGTGATTTCTTAAATGCGTGTGGAAGTAAGTTATCAAGACCCTTACTTAGAAGCACTTCGCTTGTATTGGGGTGTACCAAAAGCACGTCTATTTTCTCATTTTGCTTCTCCTGAAACTCTGACATTACCTGCAAACACGAACCACAGGGGAATGGAAATCGACCTATTGGCTTTTGCACTACTACAGCAATGGCCTTTATTTTTTTTGTTGGATATTGGGTACTTGTGTAAAATAGAGCTGTTCGCTCAGCACAAAGACCTGATGGATAAGCCGCGTTTTCTTGATTAGCTCCTTTAATAATGGTACCCTCTTCTGTAAGTACGGCTGCCCCTACTGCAAAATTGCTGTATGGAGAGTAACTTCCACTTAAAGCTTCAGTGGCCTTTTCAACTAAATTTAAGTACTCATCAGATAATTCACCAGCCGCGTATTGCTCAAGCTCTACCTGATTAATCAGTTTCTTCATCAGGTTATTTTAACTGGTTTATTGGTCAGAGAATTTTTCGAAATCGAAATTCAACGAAAAGCGTAATGTGTTTTCAAGAGGGCTTTTTACCGTAGCGGATGCCGGAATTAAATAAGCGAAATCTACTCCAAACACATTCATCTTTAAACCTATTCCCATGGTGAAATATTGGCGACCTCCTTTTTCTAAATCTTCGTATTGATAACCTCCGCGCAATGCAAAGCGATCGTCATACCAAAATTCTACTCCAAGATTAATTACAATTTCTTCTAGCTCCTCTTTTCCTCCACCTGGAGCATCGCTAAATGATTGAAAAATTCCTTGAAAAGCTGAAACATTATCATCCTGCCCGGCAAGAATACTTCCATCATTTGGGTCGCCATTTTTGTTTACATCACCCTGAAATCCCTGATCACCCTCACGTACTGGAGGTGTAGGAACAAGTAATTTATTAAAATCAGCATAAAATGACATTCTATTGTACTCGTCAAATTTTAAATGATAACCAGCACCTACTCTTAAGTTGGTAGGAATGAAATCAGCATCAGCATCATTGCCATAGGATATTTTACCACCCACGTTTGAGATATTGATACCCGCTGAAACAGATTGCTTCATTCCACCTTCAAGGTTGGTCTCCCTACTTTTATAATAATAACCAAGGTCTGCAGCAAATGATTGCCCGGCTTTTGTCTCCGCCCCGGCCACGGTAACACCCGCTGTAAGGTTACTATATATGTATCGCAAACCTACTGCTAAGCCCATTTGCTCATTTAGTTTCAGAGCATAGGCTCCGTTTAGAGTAAACTCATAAGGCTTATAGTCTCCTAAATTGTTATTTCCTTCATCTCTAAAGTTGATGGTTCCTAAGGAGAAGTAGCGCAAGGCAAAACCCATCCCTTGGTTTTCGGCAATCTTAAATACGTAGGACACATAGGCAAGATTAATGTCGTTTACCAGCTTATTAAGCCATGGCGTGTAAGACAAGGACAAGGTATTGGTTCCATCTTCTAAGAATGCGAGTTTTGCCGGGTTCCAGTATAAAGAGGCGGCATCAGGATCGGTGGCCACACCTACATCTCCCATCCCTCCCGAACGTGAATCAGGTGAAATAGCTATAATAGGAACTGCTGTTGGAATTGTTCTTAGCGCATTAAAATATTCGCTATTCGAACTCAAATCTAGTACCTGCCCATTAATTGACCCGGATAGGAATGACATAAATATGGCAAAAACAAAAACTTTCTTCATGAATTGAAAATTGGGAGACAAAAATAACATTAATCCGATTAGTGCAGCCTTAACGAAGAATTACCAGTTTTTCGTATTTATCGGCAGTAGAATTATCCAACTGCGATTTTAGCTTTACTCTATATACATATACCCCTCGTCCTATTTTATCGCCATAGTCATCCAGGCCATTCCACGTAACTTTAGACTGAACCCGGTTTCCTTCAGATACCACAAGGGTATTAATAGTTTTGACCAACTTACCCGATACAGTAAATATTTGCACTTGCACTTCTAAGGGTTCGTTTACACGATTATGCTCAAACTGAAAATCAGTAAATGTGGTAAATGGATTTGGGTAATTCAATACCCGAGTTAAAGCCAAGCCTGCTGATTCGGCAACAATAAATTCGGTTTGAGCTTGGGAGTCATTATTATATACATCAAACACCTTTAGGGTTAATGTATGCTCACCTTCCTCAATATCATATAAAGGAAAACGAACAGTACCACTTTGGTAGCTATTTAAATCTGACTGATAATATTGGTTAATAATATAGGACTGGTCGCTTTCGCCATCAAGGGTAGCCACCAAATCATGACCTATACCATTACCTACGGTATTAATACCCGAAGAATCGCTTAAGATGGCATATAGCTCAGGGTTTTCATCGGTAATACCTCCGCGCACAAAAGACTCATCATTGATATACAAATGTACCTCCGGCCCTACATCATCTATGGCTGCGTTCGAATTAAAACCACCTACTACTATGGTATCATACGAGCCAGCAGCATCTGTAACATTATTGGTAGCGTACAAGCTAAACTTTCCGTATCCAAACTGATAGGAAATATCTTTTGGCACCAAAAATTTAAACTTAAACTCGCCATTAGCCACTTGTACTTTTCCTCTATATAATAGGTTATTTCTTAAGTCAAAAGGGAGGGCAGGTCCTTTACCATCATTCACCTTGGTTTTTTTGGCCCCGGCTTTATCATATACCGATACATCTACTATTCCGTCAAAACTGCTTATGATTTGATTATTAAAATCATTTACCTGCCCCGTTACCTCCACTTTACTAAGGGCTTTTAGGGTATCTAATCCCTCTTGAGAAACCGGTGTACCATTCACGCTTTTTACTTCCAGATTATAATAAGGAATAGCAATCTTAACAGCAGGATCGCCAAAGAGCGAAAATTTAAGACGAGTGCTACTCCCCTTCACACTGTTCTTAGCATCTTTTACAACGCTACCCATAGTTTTAGGTTCATTGTTGGGGCGCTGGAATATCGTGTTAAACACAGCTGCATTTAAACTAATAGCTGGCCCTGCCTGCACTACACGTGTGGTAGAAATTAATCCAATAGCACCACCGTTGGGATTAAGACATAACTGCTCACCTGCCGAAACTCGTTTGGGGTCATCGAGCCTTGTGAACTCGCAGGTGATCGTCATAAAAATAGGCATCGCATCAATGTTGGTCCATGCATTCACATGATTTAGGCCCAGTAGTTTTTCGGATGCTAGTCCAATCTCGCCACCATGTCCTATATAGTTTGTAATAAGATTTCCCTGCTGTACTTTTCTAAACATATCATCCGTAGCATCAGGATAGGTTTGCCCACCCGTGGTGGTAATCTGATCGTAGGCATCCATATATATCTTGTCCACATTAAAGGACTTACTTGCGTTGCTTATTGTTTTGGCAAATTGCTCCGAACTTACCACAAAGGTGGTTTCCCAATTTTGATCAACGTCATCTGCCATCAGGAGCACTTTATTTCTCCAATCGCCAAAACGCTTTGTACCGCTAGCATAAGCCAAAACCTTATCTACCGATTTGTTTGCCTGACTTAGATTTTGACAAGGAATTCTACCTACAGATACATCCATCACTTGATTAAAAAAACCATTCGATCCTTCAGCTGAATCTAAAAATGTATAAAAATCATCTGTGATACTAGAGGCTTGTAAGTTTAAGGAGCTTTCACTTTCCCAAACGGGTACATAATTACTATTACCCGTAATTCGGTCTTTGTAATCATACGAGGCATCTCCAAAAAGCAACAGATAATTAAATTCTGAACCCGCAGCTATTGATTTGTCATATATACTTTTTACAAAATCGCGTATAGCGGAAATATCCTGCCCCCCACTACTGTACTCATTATATATTTGATCAGTGGTAACTACGTGGGTAGAAATATTATCATTATTAATATGATAATCTGCTAAGCGCTGAGCAGCAATTAAAAAATCAGGATGGGTTACAATCACCATTTCCGCTGCAGCTAATCCATGAAGGTTCTGCTTAATAACTGGACCTACATACGCTGGCTCAGGAAAACTTGTTCCTCGGTAGGCCACATATTCTTTATGCGATTCGGCCATATCTGTAAAGGTGAGTTCATTATTTGCCCAATTAGCCGAAATAGCTTTTATATCGCCAGGAGAAGAAACTTCCCATACTTTTAGATCAGAGGGAGCATTCTTTATGGTATACTCCGCTACCTCACCAGTACCTACAATAGATCCATCTCTAAAAAATAGCATGCCCGAACTATAAGTAAGGTTCCTAAAAACCTGCACCTCTATAAAATCAAGCCAAGCCACGCCTGTAGGGTTCGCAGCATTTTGGTATTCGAGCACCAAGGTGAAGCCCGAACTGCTGGCATTAAACGTTTTTACAGAATCGCTAATGGTTACAAACGGTGCGTATTCTCCAGAAGCCACTGCATCAAATCTGTTAACCATTACCAGATTCACTCCATTTACCTTGGTAGTAAGAAAAGTAGAAGCAGAAGAAGCTCGTGCTGCAGCATTCACTCTAAGACGAACAGGTGTTTGTGTAATAAGGTTGGGAAAATTAAAACTATAACTATAGGAAGGTTGAAAATCAAAAATATCTCCAAACCATTGCCTTCCTGTTCCAACCAGGTTTTCTAACTCGTCCTCTACAAATTGGTAATCATCATAGCTACTCACCTGCACTGTAGGGGTAGCCGCTACAGGTGGAGCGTTTTGAATGGGCGTTCCATTTCCATTATCCGTAGTGAGGAAGTAAAAATTCTCATCTCTATATATATTGGTAGTGTGAGAGTACACGTCCGTATTTTTATTATAGCTCCACGTATGTGGGCCACGGCCAAAAAACAGAGCATAATCATTTCCATTAAAAAGACCATCATTGTTTAAATCATATACCTCTAATGGAACCTCCATCAAATCATCTGGCCTTGGGGCTCCCACTAATTCTGGCAACACACCTGTTCCGTTTCCAACCAGTCTGAGTTTGTTTAGGGCTATGCCTGTAGGCAAAATACCATTATCTGATAAAAAGTTGGCGGTAATTTTAAACATCCCGGTTTGCTTAATAGATATCTTATGCCAGTTATCATTATCCAAAACAGAATTAGTAAGGGTTGTTCCTTTTTTCACCTTAGATTCTGATATAGTGCTAGTTCGCACTTGCACAACCTCTAAGGTATAAGAGCTTACCTTTTTTATTAACCCATTTTGTTTTACGTACGGATAAAAACATACCGATAAAGTATTTCCGTTTCTCGATTGACCAAACCCTTTATTTAAAACCGGCTGAGCTTCCAGTATTAACTCTTTTATAGCCGATTGCTCATTGGTGGCAACATCTTGATAAGAAACATTGACAAGGGCAACTTCATAAAAATTCGAAGGACCGTTACCTATATCTATAGATTCGCATTTTTTTGCAACCAATGGGAACTCAATATCAAAATCAGCACCTTCAAAAGTTGGATGCTTTTGGTTGTTCTTATCCACAGAAATATCCCAAATAATTTCTCTATCTAGCTTAATTTGACCCAACAAGGAGGTGCTGGTCATCGATAAAAGGAAAAAAATAATGGATAGTTTGGTTACAGAATTCATAATTATGTAAGTAAGTGAAGAGCAGAAGAAACGCAATAAATAGGTCAGTATTGTTTACACAATTTTGCCAATAAAAAAACTTTTTTAGCGTACAAAGTTCTATTATAATGACGGTTTTTAATATAAAAAAGGCATATTTGTTTTCTTGAACTTTAAATAATTGTGTAAGCGTATACTCTACAATATTTGTATTATTGTCATTTGAAACTCCTTCCATGAGATGAAAGCATTAACATTATCTCTTATAACACTTGCCCTGGTAAGCATAGGCCTGGATGCCAATGCACAGGATCCGCATTTTACGCAGTATTATGCAAATCCACTGTACCTAAACCCTGCACTCGCTGGGTCTTCCAAGTGTCCGAGAGCCACATTAAATTACAGAAATCAATACCCAGCATTGAGCGGTGTGTACCAAACCTACTCAGCTTCATATGACCAATATGCCGAAAAATTAAATGGCGGTGTAGGTCTATTAGTGATGAGAGATAATGCGGGTAATGGAGCTTTGACAGCCACAGAAATAAGCGGAATTTACTCCTATCACTTAGAGGTGACTAGAAAATTTGCAGTGCTTGCTGGTTTTCAAGCTACGGTGCGCCAGCGTGCCATGGACTTCAACAATTTCACTTTCCCAGATCAAATTGAACCTTTTTACGGGTTTGTAAGAACCACACAAGAAGTTCCTCCTGGCGATGAAGTAAATACACATTTTGATGTAAGTGCCGGTATCATTGGGTTTACGGAGAAGTTTTATTTCGGCTTTGCCGCTCATCACCTAACGCAACCTGACGAGAGTTTTTACGAAGAATCTAAACTTCCCATGAAACTTACGGCTCACGCTGGTTTTACAATTCCATTAGGAAAGCAACGCCTGCACAATGAGCTTCAAAATTATTTGATCCCCAATATTGTATACCAAATGCAGGGGCCTTATGACCAACTTACCATTAGTGCCTCCTTTAATAGAGGACCACTATTTGGAGGACTTGGCCTTAGAACCAGCACTGTAAATACAGATGCAGTGGTAATACTACTCGGATACGAACCAACTGATTACTCTTGGAAAATTGGCTATAGCTACGATATTACAGTATCAAAACTGGCCAATGATTTGGGAGGTGCACATGAAATCTCTTTGTCCTACCAATTCCCTTGTAGAACACCCAAAAAGAAAATTCAGGCAATAAACTGCCCTAAATTTTAGTTTGAAACTAGCTCATCCTCATTTTTAATTCTATGAAAAAGAAAACGATCAATAAGATTTTTACACTTAGCCTAGCAGCAGGTGTGATTGTAGCTCTTAGCTCTTGTAGTAAAACCAAGAGTAACACTACTGGATGGAACTACAATGACAAGGACAATGGCGGTTTTAGTATTGCCAAAAAGTTTGATGGTCAGGAAACCGGACCGGGGCTTGTATTTGTAGAAGGTGGTACTTTTACAATGGGCCGTGTAGAAGAAGACTTTTATAAAGATTGGAATAACATTCCTCGCCAAGTAACGGTTAACTCTTTTTATATAGATGAAAATGAGGTAACCAACGTAGATTACCTTGAATACCTGTATTGGATTGCACGTGTATTCGATTTGGACTATTACCCCGAAATTTACACCAGCGCATTACCTGACACACTAGTTTGGCGTGATGAGCTTTCGTATAACGAAACTATGGTAGAGAATTACCTGCGCTACCCTGCTTACCGTTATTACCCGGTAGTGGGTGTAAGCTGGATACAGGCCATGAAATATTGTGCTTGGCGTACTGACCGTGTGAACGAACAAATACTTATTGACGAGGGCATCTTTAATACTATGTATGATCAGGCTGATGCCGACCACTTTAATACTGAAGTATATCTATACAGCCCACTTGACTATACACAACAAAACAAGAAGGGACTTGCCGATAACAATCCTAATAGTATGTACGGTAAAGAAGGACGCCCTGTGAATCGCACAGACGGTATCCTATTACCTAAGTATCGCCTACCAACAGAAGCTGAGTGGGAGTATGCGGCATACGGAAACGGAGGAGCTAGAGTGTATAACCGTACTACTGAAGGAAATAAATATACATGGAGTGGAAGTTCTGCCCGTAACCCTGATAAAAAAGAACGCGGTGATATGCTTGCTAACTTTAAGCGTGGAAGAGGAGATTATGCTGGACTAGGTGGATGGCTGAATGACCAAGCCGCTTATACTATGCAAGTGAAGTTTTACCCGCCAAATGATTTTGGTTTATATGATATGGCTGGTAATGTGGCCGAATGGGTATTAGATGTGTACCGTCCTCTTTCGTTAGAAGATGTTACCGACTTAAATCCTTTCCGTGGAAACCAATTCATGACTTATGATGAAAACTACCAAGATATTGGTGCCCTGGAAGTTCTTCAGGAGCCACAATTAGATACAGACAGTAACATCATAAGATTGCCAGGAGAGCTGCCAGTTCGTGAGGTTACAGAAGAAGAAAACCTAAACAGAAGAAACTACAAGAAGTCTGATTACAGAAATTATATTGATGGTGATAAAGAATCATCTATTGCTTATGATAAAGAAGTAGAAGAAGGTGATGCCTTAATGTATGAGTACGGTCAAACTACTTTGATTGGTAATACTTCGAGAGTATACAAAGGTGGTAGCTGGAAAGACAGAGCATACTGGTTGAGTCCAGGTACAAGAAGACATCTTGAAGAAGATCAATCAACAGACTTTATTGGATTTAGATGCGCTATGGATAGACTTGGATTCCAAAACCCAAGCCCGAAGAGGGAGAAAGACCCAACCAAGCCTAAACGAGATAAGTTCGAAAGATATAATTACAATTAATAAATTAGTCCCCCCGCTCAAACGGGGGGATTTTTTTTATGACTATTACCCAATTATACGAGGTATTCAAAGCTTCAACAGGTGTTTCTACGGATACTCGTTCCATTGCCAAAGACTCCCTGTTTTTTGCATTAAAAGGCGATAACTTTGATGCGAATACATTTGCTAAACAAGCTATAGCTAGCGGTGCCAAACTTGCTGTGATAGACAACCAGGAGTACGCTACAGAGCATACTGTACTGGTAGATAACGTTCTAAAGTGCTTGCAAGATCTTAGTAACTATCATAGAAGACAACTAAAGATACCTGTGATAGGCCTAACTGGAAGCAACGGAAAAACGACCAGCAAAGAGTTAATGGCGGCCGTGCTTAATGGCAAGTACCATGTAGCCTTTACCAAAGGAAATCTAAACAATCACATCGGTGTACCCCTCACCTTGCTTTCCATTACCAGCAAACATGAAATTGCAATAATTGAAATGGGCGCTAACCATCAAAAGGAAATTGAGTTTTTATGCTCAATATGTGAACCTGACTATGGGTATATCACCAATTTCGGCAAAGCCCATCTCGAAGGTTTCGGAGGAGTGGAAGGAGTTATTAAGGGCAAAAGTGAACTGTACAACTATTTGCGTAAAGGGGAAGGTAAAGTTGCCTTTGTAAATGCAGATGATCCTTTGCAAGTACAACAGGCTAAAGGCTTGGAGCAAGTGTCCTTTGGCAAAGAACCTGGAAATGCCACGCAAGTTTGTCCTATAGCCATATCCGGAGCCACTCGCACCATATCAGTGCACACTTCTCATGTGGATATTCACACCCAACTTACCGGGCAATATAACTTTAGTAATATAGCTGCTGCTATTGCAATAGGAGAATACTTTAAGGTTCCGATCAACAAGATAAAGGAAGGACTAGAAAGCTATGAACCACAGAACAACAGATCGCAACTAACAGAAACAGATCGCAATTTACTAATTGTAGATACCTACAATGCCAACCCCAGTAGTATGGAAGAGGCGCTAATAAATTTAAAGCTATTCCCTACTGACAGTAAGTGGGTAATCTTGGGAGACATGTTTGAGATGGGCGAATTTGAAATGATAGAACATCAAAAAATAGCCGATTTGGCATTAGCTATTAATGCAGAAAAAACGATCCTGGTAGGAAGGGCATTTAAGAATACATCTGATGAGGAAAGTCACCGTTTGCTCAAATTTACAACTACTGATGACCTTACCAGCTACCTGAAGATAGAGGCTCCAAAAAACAAAACTATACTGCTAAAAGGAAGTAGAGGAATGGCACTAGAAAAGTGTATTCCACTGCTTTAAGTACTACTATAATTAAAAAAGCCACCCTAGGGTGGCTTTTTTAATCAATGCTCTAATCTTTTAGAATATCTCTTGAAATTACAATTTTCTGTATTTCCGAAGTCCCCTCATATATCTGGGTAATTTTAGCATCACGCATTAGTCGCTCTACGTGGTACTCTTTTACATAACCATAGCCACCGTGTATTTGCACGGCTTCTACTGTAGTTTTCATGGCTACGCTTGATGCAAACAGTTTGGCTTGGGCACTAGCTCTACCAAAATCTAACTTATTATCCTTTAGCCAAGCTGCTTTGAGGCAAAGCAATCTTGCCGCCTCTATTTCGGTAGCCATATCCGCTAGTTTAAAGGCAATAGCTTGATGCTTACCAATCTCTTTACCAAAGGTCTTGCGCTCTTTAGAATACTTAAGAGCAAGCTCATAAGCTCCGGCTGCTATACCCAAAGCCTGAGAAGCAATACCCACTCGACCTCCACTTAACACTTGCATAGCGAACTTAAAGCCGAAGCCTTCATCACCAATTCTATTTTCTTTAGGAACTTTTACATCCTGAAACATTAAGGAGTGGGTATCAGAGCCACGTATACCTAGCTTATCCTCTTTTTTACCTACCACAAAGCCGTCCATATCTTTTTCTACTATAAGACAGTTGATTCCTTTGTGACCTGCTTCCACATCCGTTTGAGCCATTACCAAATAAACAGAAGCCGTACTTCCATTAGTAATCCAGTTTTTAGTACCATTAAGCAAGTAATGATCTCCTTTGTCTAAGGCTGTTGTTTTTTGGGAAGTAGCATCCGAACCAGCTTCGGGCTCACTCAAGCAAAAAGCTCCTATTATTTCGCCCGAGGCTAAAGGCTTCAGATACTTCTGCTTTTGTTCCTCTGTTCCAAATTTTTCTAGACCCCAGCAAACCAGGCTATTGTTTACAGACATTACCACAGAAGCTGATGCATCTACCTTAGAGATTTCTTCCATAGCCAACACATACGATATGGTATCTAAACCACTACCACCGTACTTCGGGTCTACCATCATACCTAAGAACCCCATCTCCCCCATCATCTTTATCTGGTCTTTGGGAAAACGCTGTTCATTATCTCTTTCTATTACTCCTGGTAAAAGTTCATTTTGTGCAAAATCTCTAGCAGCTTGCTGAATCATCAAGTGCTCCTCTGTTAGTTCGAATTTCATATCCCGAAAATGTTTGTTTTGGTAATATCTTTGGACGGCTGCAAATGTAAGCCATAAGCTTTAAAAATGAAGAAAAACGAGTGCCTAGCCTTAGGAATAATGAGCGGAACTTCGCTAGATGGTGTTGATATTTGCCTGAGCAACTTTGTGCAAAATGAGAGCAATTGGAAATTTGACATATCAGCAGCTAAAACGTATCCCTACCCAAAAGCCTTATTGGATAGGCTAATATACCGCAAGGACTTAGGTGCTGAAGATCTTATACGCCTCAATCGCGACCTGGGGATTCACTTTGGTGATTTGATTCTTCAATTTTTAAACGACTTTAGAATCTCACCAAAAAATATTGATGTAATAGGATCTCACGGGCATACCTATTTCCACAAACCCCAAGAGGGAATAACTGTACAGTTTGGAAATGGGCCAGAAATATATGCTAAAACTAATATCCCCACTATTTGCGATTTTCGAATAGAAGATGTTGCCCTGGGTGGACAGGGAGCACCTTTGGTACCTATTGGAGATCAATTGTTATTTGGAGAATTTGAAAGCTGCCTAAATCTCGGTGGATTTGCCAATATATCTTTCAATCATCAAAACAAACGGGTGGCTTTTGATATATGCCCTGTTAATTACGTTTTGAATCCTGTAGCGCAAACATTGGGAAAACCTTATGACAACAAAGGCTTGTGGGCCAGCCAGGGAACTACTCATTTAGATTTTCTAAAAGAACTAAACTCTTTGGGCTATTACTCCGCTCCCGCCCCAAAATCGCTTGGCGCAGAATGGGTAGAAGAAAATATCAATTCATCGCTTTTCCATAGCATAGGGAGTTCTAAGGATAAGCTAAGAACTTTTTGCGAACACATCTCTGACCAGATTTCTTTAGTGTTAAACAAAAACAAAATCAAAAACTGCTTGATAACCGGTGGTGGCGCCTATAATGAATATCTGATTTCCCTTATTAAGGACAAGACAGAGTGCACCATCATTGTGGCCAACAATACTATTATTGAGTACAAAGAGGCCATGCTATTTGCTTTTTTAGCGGTTTTAAAAAGCAATAAAGAAATAAATATCCTAGCATCTGTAACTGGAGCAAAACGAGATCATAGCGCTGGAATTTGTTATGGATTTTGAATCAAATAATAAATCGCATTTGGGTTTAAAATCGCCTATCAGTTTTGTTACTTTTGCGCGCATTAAATCATTGCCATGAAAGAACTTCTTAAGATCTACGAAACCAAAGCCCCAGAAATTGTATTTCACTGGACAGATAGCGAAACAACTGCCGAAGGATGGGTGGTTATAAACTCTCTACGCGGTGGAGCTGCTGGCGGTGGTACTAGGATGCGTGAAGGCCTAAATGAACATGAAGTACTCTCTTTGGCTAAAACCATGGAAGTAAAATTTACCGTGGCAGGACCAGCCATTGGAGGCGCTAAGTCTGGGATTAATTTCAACCCAAACGACCCTCGAAAGGCTGCGGTGCTTGAAAGATGGTACAAGGCGGTAAAACCATTGCTGAAGAACTATTATGGTACAGGAGGAGATTTAAACGTAGATGAAATTCACGAGGTAATTCCTGTTACTAAATCTTTAGGAGTAGATCACCCACAAGAAGGGGTGCTGCAAGGACACTACAATCCTTCGGCTGAGGAAAAGACCATGAAAATAAAGCAACTTCAAGAAGGTGTTCTTTTTCCTGTGACCAACGAAAAACTTATCCCGAGTACTCGTAGAAACTACACTGTAGCCGATATGATTACGGGATACGGCACTGCCGAATCTGTTCGTCATTTATACGATATATATGGTGGCCAATTGGCTGGCAAACGAGTAATAATACAAGGCTGGGGCAATGTGGCCGCAGCGGCTGCATTTTATTTGGCACAAAGCGGAGCCAAAATAGTAGGAATAATAGACCGAGTGGGAGGTTTAACCAGTAAAGAAGGTTTTGGATTGGAAGAAATCAAAACACTTTTTGACAATAAAACCGGAAACTATCTTGAAGCTGAAAACCTTATTCCATTTGAAGAACTTAATTCGAGCATTTGGGATTTAGGAGCAGAAATATTTATTCCTGCCGCTGCCTCAAGATTGATTAGCAAAGACCATTTAGACAGAATGATTGCTGGTGGACTAGAGCTAATTTCATCAGGAGCAAATGTGCCTTTTGCTGATAACGAAATTTTTTACGGCCCAATATCAGAGTACGCTGATAAAAAAGTAACCTGCATACCTGACTTTATTTCTAATTGTGGTATGGCTAGAGTTTTTGGTTATTTAATGTCAGGAAAAGTTGAATTGTCTGATACAGCCATCTTTGCCGATACCTCCAATACAATTAAAAATGCATTAGTGGCTTGCCACAAGAAAAACCCTGCTAACACAGAACTTACTAAAACGGCTTTCGAAATAGCCCTTACACAACTTACCTAGTAAACCACATAATAAAGCTATAGCTATGTACATCTTAATGGTCGTGATTTTTGTATTGGGTTATGCCGCCATAGCCCTAGAGCACAATATTAAAATCGACAAGGCCGCTTCTGCCCTTATTACGGGAGTATCCTGTTGGACAATCTTTGTATTAGGTGCCCAAGGAATAGTTGACTTCGACTCCATCCCTCAGTACTTTGTAGATCTTTTTTCTGCCAAAGGACATAGCGATAAAGCGAGTATTATCACCCATTATGTTACCGAACATCAAATGCTGGAACATCTGGGTGAAATTGCCTCTATCCTTTTCTTCTTATTAGGTGCCATGACGATAGTAGAGCTGGTAGATGCACATGAAGGATTTGCCGTAATTACCGATAGAATAAAAGCCACAGATAAGGTAAAACTAATGTGGATTGTAGGTGTACTTACCTTTTTCTTTTCCGCAGCTTTAGATAACCTTACCACCTCTATCGTAATGATTTCGCTATTGCGTAAACTGATAGCTGACAAAAATGACCGATGGATGTTTGCCGGGCTAGTTATTATTGCTGCCAACGCAGGCGGTGCTTGGTCTCCTATTGGTGATGTTACCACCACCATGCTTTGGATTGGGTCACAAATTACAGCTGCAGGAATTGTGGTTAACCTTATCATCCCCAGTATAGTGTGCCTGGTAGTTCCACTTGTGGTTTTGACATTTACCAACAAGGGGCAAGTAAAACGACCCATTAAAAGTGAAAGCGTAGAACATTACATGAACCCTACTACACCAAAAGAGCGTAATATTATTTTTGTAGCTGGAGTATCTGGATTATTGTTTGTTCCTGTTTTTAAAACGTATACACACCTACCCCCATTTATGGGTATGATGTTTAGCCTAGGTGTACTTTGGGTAATTACAGAAGTGCTGCACCGCAGTAAAAACCAAGAAACTAAATCGCACCTTGGTGTGATTGGTGTGCTCAAAAACATTGATACCGCCTCTGTTTTATTCTTTTTGGGAATCCTTTTGGCAGTGGCCAGTTTACAATCAGCCGGTCAACTTAGCACCATGGCAAACTTCCTTGATAACTCCATTGGTACTGATACCGAAACAGGGGTATATACCGTAAGTATTATTATTGGTTTGCTTTCTTCTATTGTTGATAACGTTCCATTGGTAGCTGCATCTATGGGTATGTACGACATAGTACCTACAGCAGGTCATTTCTTCTCTCAAGACGGTCTTTTTTGGGAATTCCTGGCCTATTGTGCTGGTACCGGGGGTAGTGCGCTTATCATCGGTTCAGCGGCTGGTGTAGCGGTTATGGGGCTCGAGGGCATTCCGTTTGGTTGGTATTTAAAGAAAATTTCTATACTGGCTCTTATAGGCTATTTTGCCGGAGCATTCACCTATATTTTACAGTATTCCTTATTACATTAGTAAACTATCCATTGTTAATTTTTCTTTAGGCACACATAATCTCTGCCTTGCTAGTCCGTTATCTTTGGAGGTAAAATAACACCTTCATGAACATACCCCTTTTACAGATCTCTATTCCGGATGGTGCCGATGTAGGCACACCTGAGCAGCCAATAGAAAAAACGCTTAGCATTATGGAGCTTATTACCAGTGGTGGTATAGGCGGAATGATAATAATGGCTACCCTATTCATCTTGTCCATTATTGCCGTGTACATTTTTATTGAGCGCTTTAATGCCATAAAAAAGGCGAATAAGATTGACGTTAACTTTATTAATAATATAAAGGACCACGTGAGTAATGGTAAGCTAGATGCAGCACGCGCACTATGCCAAAGCCAGGATACACCTGTTGCCAGAATGATTGAAAAAGGAATATCACGCATTGGGAAACCCCTAAAAGATATTACCTCAGCAATAGAGAATACAGGAAAACTTGAAATCAGTCGTCTTGAAAAAAACTTAGCTTCTCTTGCAACCATCGCAGGTGCAGCACCCATGATTGGTTTTCTGGGTACCGTTATCGGAATGATTCTAGCTTTCCATGACATGGCTGCTGCCGGAGGTCAAATTGACATTGAGATGCTTGCCGAAGGAATTTATACAGCTATGACTACTACTGTGGCAGGGCTTACCGTGGGTATTATTGCTTACATCAGCTACAACCTTTTGGTAACTAAAGTAGATAAGGTGGTATATAAAATGGAAGCCAATACAGTGGAGTTTTTGGACCTACTAAACGAACCCGGCTAGTATGGATTTAAAAAGAAGAAATAGAGTAAGTGCAGAATTCAGCATGGCCAGTATGACGGACATCGTTTTTCTGTTGCTTATATTTTTTATGATTGCTTCCACCCTGGTTACAAGCTCAGCATTGGACTTACAGCTGCCAAGCAGTAAAAAAGCAACTGTA
>JAUICR010000283.1 GCA_030427785.1 Bacteroidia bacterium
TTCGCTATAAGCATCCAGATATACAGAACGTGTACTATCGGTATGGCCGGCTATCATTTCAAGATTAAACGATTTGCCAGCTATTAAGTTAAAAGAATAATTGTTTTGAGGATCAACCGGGATACTGCTCAAATTGGTCCATACGGGGAACCCTTGGCCTGGATTTACTACAATAAATTGCATGTCTCTTCTAATATCACCTACCCATACACCATCACGATATTGTTCTACCAATATAGAAGCCACAAAGTTTCCGAGCATATCTGCTGTCCAAGAAATAGTTCCGGTAATTGGGTCTATTCTGAAAATGTCGTTCGTATCAGATGAAGGGTCTACATATCCAGCGCAGTATTGGTTTAGGCTTGTTAAAGGCTGATCTATACTCCAATGCAATGAATCACCATCTACATCAAAAGGTAAAGGATTGTATTGCCATGGGGTATTTAGCGGAAGATAAATAGCAGCTGGAACCAAAAAGTAAGGAGTAGAGTTAGAAGATAATGAATCTGTTACAATGGAGGTTTGCAGCCACATAGATTCTCCAAGTGGATTGGATAAATTCTGAATGGCGCCATTTCTACAACAGTTGGACCAACTCACCGTCCAATGTCCATAGCTGGGTAAGGTCACTGTATCCATAAATAAATAAATCTCTACACCATACGGGTACATGGGTAGTAGGTTTCCCGAAATAATGGAATCATAGGGAGTGGTTTTTGTAAACTGCTGATTATTGGGTCCTCTAAATTCGAAGGTGGCCATCTGTGCCATTTGCACACCTACCGTATCTCTGTAGGCTATAAGGGTTACGAGGTATTGTTGGTTTCCAAGGTGTAGCATGGTTATTTCACCTCCCATAAGGTGGGTAGCCTTTGAGGTAAATACTGTAGAAACTAATAGGAGAAGTGCTAGGGTAAACTTTTTCATAATATGCAATTTTAGTTTTGAGACCTTCAAGGTAATAAATACAAGTGGTTGGTTTGATGATGCTTACCCCTTAATTAGTCATGAGCTATTTTTTTGATTTAACGATATGGACCATTTCGAGCATTAATGACCTTATAAAAGTGGGGTTAATATTACCATCAATTCATTTGAAAAATGATGGTGCCTCCTAGCGCATCCCCTGTATTTTTTTAGTCAATCATCACCATTTTAGAAATAGATAAGCCTTCGCTTCCAGTGATCTTTACTACATAGGCCCCTTTTGCAAAATGTTCTACTCCTAGGGCATACAAATTACTTGCTCCGTTGCTTTGTATTTCGTTGCTGTAGTGTACCCGCGTGCCGTTAAGTGCATACACACTAATGCCTATTTTTTGGGACTGTGTATTTTGAACATTTATAAAAAGAACATCCTTTGCCGGATTAGGGTATAAGCTAACATCGGGCATGATAGGTTTTTCTTCTAAGCCTATAGTTTTTGATACCGTAAGTAAAACAACCTTATCATCAGTAAAAAAATTATCACTTAACCTAAGAACCACCTTATAGGGCTCTTTTCTAATATCAGTTTGAGTGGGCTGCCAAGATAATTTACCCTTTGCACTGCCGGAGTTTTTTGTTTGTATAAAGGAAGCATTGCTTTGGGTCAAACCAAAAATCTCACTAAAAGCACCAAGGTATACATTGCGAGTAGAATCGGTGTGTTTGGCTAATATTTCAAGATTAAATGGTTTACCTGCTTCTAGGTTTAGCGAAAAGTTTTGATTGCTATCTACGGGTATGCTATGAAGGTTGGTCCATGTAGGAAACCCATGGTGAGCCGTGATCACAATAAATTGCATATCACGTCTTATTTCACCCACCCATTTGCCATTTCTATATTGAGATACCAATACGGACGCTACAAAATTGCCCAGTGAATTCGCTGTCCATGATAAAGTACCGGTAAGGGGATCAATTCTAAAAGGATTGGAAGTGTCGGAAGGAGGATTTACATAGCCAGCACAATATTGGTTGACGCCCTTTAATGGTTGATCAATGCTCCAATGCAATGAGTCACCATCTGTATCAAATGGTAATGGGTTGTATTGCCAAGGCGTATTTAGTGGTAAAAATATGGCTGCCGGAACAAGAAAATAAGGGCTGGAGTTGGGAGCTAATGAATCTGTAACAATAGAGGTTTGCAAAGTCATAGCATCTGTAAGTGGGGTTGCCAGATTTTGAATAGCGCTATTTCTACAGCAGTTGGTCCAAGTGATATCCCATCTTCCGTAGGCTGGTAATGTAACCGTATCTGTATATAAATAGACCTCTACACCATATGGATACATAGGCAAGCGATTGCCGGAAATAATGGTATCATAGGCCACAGAGCTCGAAAAGTACTGATTTTGCGGACCGTAAAAATCAAGTGAGGCCAAAGCAACAATCGGAACACCTACGGTATCTCGATAGGCTATAAGGGTTACTTGATAGCGTTGCGAACCAAGGTCTTGAACCGTGATTTCGCCACCCATAAGGTGTGTTGCATTTATGCTAAAGTGAGCACTAATGCATAGCAGAGTTGTTAACAAGAAAATTTTCATTGGAGTAGAGTTTCATGAGTCAAGTATAGAGTTTCAAGATGCTAGATTAAATCATATTTCTTTAAAGTTCAGCGATTTATCGATAAGTGGTTTGTTATGGTAACTATTGAAATACAATTCCTAACCGTAGGGAGCTAGGGGGGCTGAAAGAATAATGAAACGAGAATCCTGATTTTTTTAAAAGGACATTATATTTGACTCTTGGGATAAATTACAAACGTTAAAAACAAAATAATGAAGAAAATTTTATCAATCGTAGTAATGCTATCGGCTACCTATTTTGCCAATGGCCAGGCTCAGAAGTATTTAAATTTTGGACTAGTAGGAGTGAGTTATGAAATTCCTGTTGCTTCGGCAATTACCGTAGCACCTGCAGCCTTCACTAATTTTGATTTGAATTATTTAACCCTAGGAGTAAAAGGCAATTATTATTTTGATGAACTATTTGGGCTTAATTCGGATTGGGATGTGTATGGTGGTGCTAATGTAGGATTTGGAATAGCTATAGAAAGTGGACACGACAGTGATTTGGATCTCGGATTGCAAGCTGGTGGGCGATGGTTTTGGAGTGATAAATGGGGAGTGTATGTTGAAATAGGCGGAGGTGCCTTAGGAGGTGCAGCCTACGGGGTGGGTGTTACCTTAAAGATGTAATTGAAAACATATCATAATTCAATAAAAAAAACCTCCAAGCGAAAGCATGGAGGTTTTTTTGTGCCTTTAAAAGCAAAAAAAAGCCCGAAACAATAAATTGAATCGGGCTTCGAAATGTGGTGCCTCCAGGAATCCGAAAAGAAGGTGTAACTAACTTAATATCAATTTTTTGACTGCTACTCAATGGTTTGGTGCACCTAATTTGCTTCTAACTACTTTTGGGTAGACTCATCCAAAAGTACTATTTTTCCATTGAT
>JAUICR010000284.1 GCA_030427785.1 Bacteroidia bacterium
TAATTCTGGATTATGGCTGCGGCTTAGGGCAAAACATGTCTCTATTAGCAAATGCTACAGGCTACGACATTTCTGAATTTGGTGTTAATTTTTGCCGGAATCTAGGATTGAATGCCACTAATAATTTAGAGGACATACCAGATAGTAGTTTTGATTATGTGTTTAGTTCACATGTATTAGAGCACCACCCCCATCCTAAAACAATGATAGAAGAAATGAAATCAAAACTAAAGCCAGGAGGTGAATTGTTATTGGTTATTCCTTTTGAGCGACATGGCAAAGGAAAATTTGAATTAGACTTGAATCAACACCTGTATATGTGGAATTTTCAAAACATCAACAATTTATTGATTAGCAGTGGATTCAAAATAAAGGAAAACAAGTACTTACGAGGTGCGGGATACAACAAGTTGCTTTTCTTTCGTAAAATAAATTTCAATCTCTACTGGTGTGCTACCAACTTGCTGGCTATATTGACAGGAATAAAAGAAATAATGGTGGTTGCTTCAAAAGAAACATAAGCCTACTAAATATCAAGCTCCTTTTTCCGTCACTTCAAATTTTGAGGCCGTACTTTTTCTAATCCTAAGGATACCCATTACCATGAAAAGAATAGCTTTTGGGATATTGGCAATAGCCCTGAGCAACCTGAAACTATAGTACCTGCGCGGAACCGCGGCCAATAATGCTAAAAAGTACAGTACGGCAATATACAGCCAAATAGGACTTACAATTTGAAAAACCGACAAGAGGCCGAATAATCCTAATAACCCTATGAGCAATACTTTTGGAATTAGAAAAAACTGAAATATTTTATAGAAATATGTAAAGTTGCCTTTTAGAAACAATTCTTTAAGGCCATCCAAAAAGTAGTTCTTAAAAAAGTACAGCTGTACCCCTACCCATCGGGTTCTTTGTTTTGAAAAATTTGCAGCATTGGCTACCTTTTCATCATACACCAGGGCATCTTCAAAATACTCTATTAGCTGACTCTCTTTCATTATTTTCAGCTCAAGCAATTTATCCTCACCAGCCACATCAGCAATGTCATCCATGATATCCTTAAAGTAAAAATAATCGAAAGCCATTGCTGAACCGATTAAAGCAGAACTGAACCCAAGTACCCTATGTCCTTTTCTAAAAATACTATTGCCAATTTCTTCATTTAAAGCATCTAAAAATGCAAAATCCGTATCTTGATTTTTAGCGGTTCTATGCCCCTGAATTACCTTGTACCCTGCATTATAACCTCTATTTATCTGATCTAGAAAATTAGAAGCCATGATATTATCCGAATCTAGAATAACCGCAATATCTGGCCTTTGGTCAGCAAAATGAGCTAAGCCTTTATTCAAGCTTTTAGCTTTTGTACTGTTTTCAAATGCTACTTCTAATACGTGTACATCCAGTGCAGCAAGCTCTTCTAGTGTTTCTGCTGAAAAACTATCAGCCAATATTACTACCTCAAAATGTTCTTTAGGATAAGTTTGCAACAAAGACTGCTTGGCAGTTTCTACAATGATGCGATCTTCCTTATATCCAGGAACAAATACTACAATCTTGTTAGGCTTATTGCTGGCTTTTTGCAAACCCTTTACTGAATATGGAAATAGACTAGCAAAGGCATATACGCTCAGGTATAATACCTGCATGCCTACAATAATTATTGCAAGCCACTCAAGAAAAGTGAGAATAGAGTAAAGCACTTTTTATTGATTTGGTTGGAGTGTCGAAATTGCAACAAAAAACATTAAGGTAAAATTACTAATCGTTGAGTTGCATAGGTCTTTCCACCGCTTGTCAATCTTATAGTATATACTCCTTCTATTAAATTCAAGTTAAAATCAACTTTTCCCATGCCTAGGTCTACTTTCGATTTTACATATTGCCTACCAGCCATATCCCATACTTCTATGCTGGCGTTAGGGTCTTCTATGCTTGACACTTCTACACTAAAACTACCTGTAGTTGGATTTGGAAATACAGAAATAGAACTTGATATCATACCATCCTCACCTATCGAAAAACCTATAGGTAATAAGGCCACATTTCTATGCCTCACTACACCTTTGCGCATTTTTACATGTAGGGTATCGGAATGATAACCGATTTTTTCTACCACTACCAAAAAATTCCCTGTATCTCTACGTCCTCCCTTAAACTCTCCAAACAAATTAGACTGTCCAGCAATTTGAGAACGCACCATAGTAATATCGGCTCCGGCTATGGGAGTTTGTGTTACTGAATCTTTTACAAAGGCGGTAAAAAAACAGGCTCTTGGATAATCACTTCCTAAAATAAATAAGCCTTCCTGACGATCACTTACCAAAATATTTCCACTAGGTAAAAATGGATAGGCACCCCAAGCTCCAAGATATCCATCTCCTGTAAAAGGCGATGTATCGTAGTAAGCCGTTTCAATTAATATATCAGGCTGACTTGCATCTACTATTTGCAAACCCGAGGTATAATAAGAGGTTACTAAAAAATCGTTGTGCACATGGGTATTGTGAGGAATCACCTGATTGGGGTCATATATAGAGGTTCGGATTCTATCCAATTCGGTAATGTTATTTAAATCGCTAACGTCATAAGCGGTGACGTATGCACCCGTCTTTTCATCGGTAGTAAATACGGTTTTGTTATCGTCAGAAAACCAAATGTTATGACAAAAGTTGTTTGGGGTAGTATGCGATGCCCAAAAAACAGGGGCCGCTTTATTACTTACATCCACCACTTCAAACTCTCCTGCATAAATTGCAGCACCATATAAAGTGTCGCCCCTGGCCACACCATCATGGTAGTAACGGGCATTGTAGGCACCTAAAAAGCTTGGATTTTTTGGGTCATTATTTAAGTCAAACATGCTGGCTCCACCATTTCCCAAATTTGAACCAAACACATATAGTATTCCGTTTTCATCTACAAACAGATTGTGCGCATCGTGAAACAAATACATTACCGAATCTATCTCCACATTTGGATAAACCCTGTTGTACGACAAGGTTGCAGAATCTATCGTATTTAAATCTACTATGGTAATTCCCTCTGACGATTGATTGCCAACGCCATCGTGAACTATATATGCATAATGGCTCCATGTTTTTACATCGCGCCAAGTAGTATTTATACCAGGTAAATTATGCAACTCTACGGGGGTGGCCGGGTTTGTAACTTCTACAATAGAGAAACCATTATTGAGACCACATAGGGCAAATTCTCTCCCATTGCTTTCATAGCCCCATACCTCATTCATATTTACCGGAAATGTAAATCTGCCTAGTTTGTGTACAGAAAGACTGTCCTGCGCGTTAGTAGTGGACAATGCAATTACCAAAACTGCAAAGCCGAGTATCATTTTCTTCATATTGCTAAATTAAAACAAAGTACCCTGTTCTTCTGAACCTTTTGGTTTAGTGGTCTCATTTT
>JAUICR010000285.1 GCA_030427785.1 Bacteroidia bacterium
TGGATAGATTCTGTGAATTGTTTCCAAATTGACTCTACTACTGTTTACCAAGATTCGGTGCAAGCCTATAATGATTCAATAGCTGCATTGGATGTTTTGCTTTACCCTATTCCTTTGGAAAATGACTTGGATATTTATCCTAACCCTGCAAGCCGAGATGACCATATTCTAATCCCACTACAAGTAGGCGCTACCTTGGAGCAAACGATTAGAATTATTGGTGTCAAAGGAGTTGTGGCGTACTCCAGCAAAGTATATCCTAACAAAGACGGCACTGTGCTAATTCAACTAAAACATCTGGATAGTGGTAACTATATAGTAGAAATTCAGAATGAACTACGGCTATCGCGAAGTAGATTGATTATCCAGTAAAATACTCCTCCTTAAAACCAATTAGAAAAACTTTCTCTTTGGCTCGGGTAAGGGCCGTGTATAACCATCGTAGGTAATCCAAATCTATTTCTCCTGTTGGTAACCATGGTTGTTCTACAAACACGTTTTCCCATTGCCCACCCTGGGCTTTGTGGCAGGTAATGGCATATGCAAATTTTACCTGCAGCGCATTGAAATATGGGTTTTTCTGCACCTCCTGATGGCGCCTATATTTTTGCGGGATATCCGCATAGTCTTCCAATATCTTTTGGTAGAGAATTTTTGATTCATCCCAACTAAGCGAGGCTGCCGGCAATTGCAACACATCCAGCATTAGTACCGTTTCAAAAGGTGGTTCATCAGGGTAATCCACCAAACGAACTTTTACCCGAGAATATCGATAACCGTACAATTCTTTGATATCATAAATCTGCAACAGCTCAATGGTATCACCATTAGCAATAAAGCCAGCTTTAGATTTTTCGGGCAGCCAGAAATAATTATTCTTCACTACCATCAAAAAATCTCCGGCCGATATTTCGTCCTCTTGCCACAGTATCCTTGATCGAATTTGGTTATTATAAAGCCCCGCCCTTTTATTAGAGCGCACCAGTACAGCTGTTCCTTCTCGGCCTACTTCGCTAAAAGAATCGTTAAGTGCATCTTCTATTTCATAGCCTTCTAATAATCGGATGAGATCTGGCCCAGTTTTAAACTTTGGGGTAGAAAAATCGAACTCCAACTGCATTCGCCTTAATTCGGTAGCGGCTTTTAAAATTTGAGAATCTGTAAGCTGTCGCATTACTTCTTTTAGCTCTACCTCGGTGGTTTCCTTTCGGTAATTTATACCCAGGTAATTACCATCTAATGCAGGGCTTTTATCAGACCCTATGGGTGGCAGCTGAGCCACATCGCCTACCAGCATCAATTTGCAGTTAACACCTGCCTTTACAAAATCCATTAAATCCTGTAATAGACTCCCCGATGCTAAGGATGCATCCTGTCCGGAGTCATTTATCATAGAGGCTTCATCTACTATATAAAGGGTATTGCTGGCTTTGTTTTGCCTTAAATTAAACACCGCACGGCCGGTAGAATCCTTTTTAGGTTGATAAATATACTTGTGAATAGTATAGGCAGGTTTGCCCGTGTACTGGCTTATCACTTTGGCGGCTCTACCGGTAGGCGCCATCAGGGCAGTTTTTCTTTTATAGTTCGGAAGGGTTTTCACCAACGTTTGAATTAGCGAAGTTTTTCCTGTACCGGCATAACCTTTTAGTAGAAATACCTCATTGCTAACAAGAGATAATACAAAGTGTGAGAGTTGTTTAAGGGCCATCGCCTGATCGGTAGTTGGCTCAAATCCAAAGCTCTTGATAAGGTCTCTTTCTAAGAGCTTCTTGTTGCTAATTTCCATTGCTCAAAATTACTGTGATTAAGTGCAGTTCAAAAGAATTTTGTCATTGAAAAAAAATTGTAGTTTTGTGCGCATCACATAAATAATACAAGCGGAATCATATGAGCTCAACTGTCTCTAGAGTCTTAAAAATTGTACTTCTCCTCGCCATCATTTTTTTAGGTTATTTCTTGTACGAAATTATTCAAGAGCCTATCCGCTTTGAGAAAATCAAAACAGAACGATATACCAAAATAAAAGAGCGTCTTGAGCAAATAAGAGACGTACAGAAAACCTACCGCTCTGAGTTCAACTATTTTGCAAAGGATATGAATACTCTTATAGCTTTTGTAGATACTGGTCGCGAATCGATTATTGAGCGTAAGGACTCATCCTTCATGTATTACAATGAAACTTTCCAAAAGGAAATGAGCAAGGACACTACTATGGTAAGAGTGCTTGGTTATAAAAGCGTAAAGGAAAGTTTATTTGGTAGTGATTTTGATGCCCAAAGCCTTCGCTATATACCTTACACTGATAATGCCGAAATAGAAATGGAGGCAGGAAAAATAGAAGTGCACGACCTTGTGATACCTGTGTTTGAAGCACGAGCGCCTAACACTAAAATTTTTGCCGATATCATGAAGGAATATGACCAGTATATTGATAACAGCTACGCCCTAAAAGTGGGATCAATGACTGAAGCCACCCTCAATGGTAACTGGAAATAACACTTCTGATTCTGCGGATTATACCAAGATCAATCAATTAATTGCTGGCAATAGTGTAGTTGTAAACCTCCGCTATGATGGGCTCAGTATTGTTATAAGCGAGCCAAACTCTAAGAAGGTAGCAGATATTGTTGACATCCATTGGGATGCTACTAAAAAGACCAGTGAATTACTCCTGCATTTTGAAAAAGTAATAAGCCCTGTACAGGTGAACTTGGCCACGGCAGCCTCGGTGCAATGGATACTCTCATTTTCCAAATTCACGATGGTGCCTGATCTTCTTTATCAAAAAGAAAAAGCATCTAGTTACCTAAAACATACAAGTAAGCTCAAAGAAGAAAATATCATCGTAACGGATACTTGGAAAAACTTTGATGCCATGATGGTGTATGCTGTGCCTACGCCTATCAACATTTTTATTACCAATCAAAACCCGAATAATAGCATTGCACATGTAGGGTACAGCTTGTATAATTTACAACAACTTCAAGCTCATAAAAGTGAATTTTGCTTCGTACATGTTTCCAATAGTTTTGCTGAGCTGTTGCTCGTTCAAAATGGAAAACTGGGGTTCTTTAATCAATTTGAATATCAAGAGGAGGAGGATTTGATATACCTTCTTCTTTTTGCTTTTGAGCAAAACGGAATAATTGCACCTGAGCTCAAGCTAAAATTTGCAGGTAAAATCAAAAAAGGAGATTCTTTATACAAAAGACTCAGCACCTACATTGGCAAGGTAGAAGAAGTAGCTTTGCCAGCAGGAATTTTACCTACACCTACCCTAGCCCTTAGCCAATTGAGAAATTGGTCACATTTAATTTTAAGTTTATGATTCGTATTATAAGCGGTAAGCACAAGGGTAGACGAATTTCGGCTCCCAAAAAATTTAGTGTACGCCCCACCACCGATAGAGCCAAGGAA
>JAUICR010000036.1 GCA_030427785.1 Bacteroidia bacterium
CTGACATAACTATAAGTATTGTTTAAATGAAAAAAAGACCAATTAGCAAATTGGCCTTTCTTTGAGGTTGTAAAATTAGTAAAAATCGGATAGTAAAACTATCTCATGTTTTACAGTGAGAAGCTAACTCCTATAGAGTGAACGCCATCAAAATTCTTAGTAGCACGGTATGAATAATCTACACCAAACTTACTTTCACCAAAGGGAACAACTACCCCTAATCCTGCAGATAGTCCGGTGAAAACCGTAGTCATTTTTTCATAATCCGTATTGTCATAAAAAGTATAACCTACGTGGATGTCCAGCATTTCTTTGATTGAATACTCTGCTCCTAAGCCAAACTGATCTTTTTCAAATGAATTGGATTGAAAAGAACCAGCCACTGTAAGGCGTTGCTCAGAGATGTAAAAATCATAACTAGCTCCCAGGCCTAAGGCTGTAGGAATTTCAAAGCTTGAACTACGCTCTTGGTACGACTGGGTATAACCACCTGAAGGGGCTGGTAAATTTACTACCTGTCCGTCTCCGCTGTAGCTTCCCGAAGGCCCAATATTCTTTAGGGTAACTCCAAACTTAATTTGCTTATCTACACCAGTGATGTATTGCACACCTGCATCAAAACAAACTACCGTAGCCTTTAAGTTAGTTACAGAGGTATTATACACCTTAATGTTTATACCCCCTTGGATACTTTCAGTAAACTTCTGTGCATAGCTAAGGCCAATAGATATACTGGTAGGGCTAATAGATCCAATACCTCCGTTGGGGTTATTTTCATCTGTTATTTCCCAATCACCATAATCCATTGCCACAAGGCTTGCTCCTAACACACCGTTGCTCCCTACTTTTTGGTTAAATCCAAAAGCGTTTATAGAAATCCCAGCATTTACAAGCCATTGCGTGTTAGCAAAAGCTACATCTGTTCCCTCAGTAGAGGCAGTTCCTGCAATGTTCATAAAACTTGCTTCTACCCCTTTTACTCCTGCAAAATTAACTCCTCCCCAACCAGTACTTCGGGCCCAAGGATTTATTAATAGTTCTGAAGCACCTGCTTGACCAGCTCTTTGAGGATTTCCTGCAAAAGCATTTGTACTTAACAATACAGCCGAAGCAATTAAACCAATCGATATTCTCTTTTTCATTCTTCTTGTTGTATTATTTAGAATGCGTTAAGATCCACAGGACGTAAACTACCCATCCACTTAACTACTGTTTCGCCCAACTCACCAGCGTCAATATGTATAATATATACACCGCTAGCTATAGGTACATTAAAATCATTTTTCAAATCCCATTCAATGTATGTAAGGGAATTAGTTTTATTAAATGACTTAATCAATGTCCCGTTGGTCATATAGATGTTGATCTTACAATTATCAGGTAAATTGATGATTTTAACTTTACTATCCAATTGAGAACCTTCATATAAAGAAGATCCATAGTAAGGGTTAGGTACAACTCTTACGTTGCTCAGTGCATTTTCTGCCACTTGCATGTTGTACTGTGTTTCGCTACCATTAGTGGTAAATCCGTACTGAGGATAACCGGCATTGGTGGTAGGAGACACAACCGCTTGATAAGGCTTTGCAACTCTCAGTTGAACGGTAGCGCTGGTAGGTATTTGGTCATAAGATAAAAACTCATAATCAGGGCTTGACACAGCGGCCATACTTGCCCATGCGAATCCTTTGAACAAATCACGCACGGCTATTGTTGTTGATCCCCCAAATACATCACCCAAAGGCCAATCAGCAGGGTCGTCACCTGTATACGTTAAGTCTCTTACATCATTTACTCTCAGAGCAACAGAATCACCCAATACGTAAATAACATGCATACCTGCCATCACATAGTTTCCAAGCTTATCCACCACTCTAGAGGTTGGGTTCCAAAGCATATCTCTACCATTATCAGAAGCTAGCCAACTGTACTCACCAAAAGCCATACTTAGGCGCTGACCCGTTTCAACATTGATAGCATAACCCGGGAAATAACTGTAGCCCGTATTATTTGGATCAGGATCAGGTGTAAGCTCACCAGTAGCCTTATTCAGGTTAAGTGTTCTTCCTTTTCTAAAGGTGAACTTAATAGCTCCCCCCTCGTTTGCAGTAGGCTCATCACCTAGCTCAATTACCGGACACCTAGTCCATTTAGTCGGATCCTTAGTGATAACAACATCAATGTTGTTCAAAGATCCCAAAGCAATATTCTGCCCTATTGGTTTAATTCCAAATCCTAAGGTTCCAGTTGGGCTATTAGGGTCAATACGACTTACTGTAGAACCTAAAGTTACAGGTGCCCAAGTACCGCCTAATAATTTTTCAAACTCTCCGTTCGGATCTCCCGGTGCTGAATTATAACTAGTACCAGGTGCTTCTGTGCCTTTGGCGCTTCCACCAAAAATCCAGTTTGTAGGTGAGTAGGATCCGTCATCTGGAATTCCGGTCAACCACGGAACTTTAGAATTTCCGAATTTCATCTCTGCTCCTACTACTCCATTATTTCGCAAATTCAGAGTATCAAATCCAGGGCTTTCAGCATTTCTAAAGCTTACTGAAATTCCCAACTCATCAACTATTTGCTCTCCCAAAAATGAAATGGTAGACTCTGAATTTATCACAGGGAAGGTAGGGTCATCTACACTTTCTATAGTCCAGGTGGCCATATCCATACTATCAGGGTTTGGATGGGAAAAGCTTAGTACAAAATTTCCAGGTACTACACTAGTTGGGTCCACCACTTTAAGATCAAAAGGCCCCGAACCTGGAAGGTATTCTACCTCGTCCACTCCATTGTTTGTCACAATATTGTCTCTGGTTTCATCTGTAATACGAGTATAGTTACCACTATTACCTACTCCACTAAAGCGAGTAATTGGTAAACCGTCACCATAGTTAGCATTATACACGGAACCTTTACTATCATTCTTATGAGGAATACCTACGTAGGCTTTCTGTCCATTACCCAATCTACGTCCTGCTAAGAAAGGTTCCTTTTGAGAAGGAGCCCCAAGATTGGCAGGATTCACTACAATATATTGGTTTTGAGAATAAGCAACTACATAGAAATAATACTCCCTGTGATTAACCAATTGCTTGTCTCCAGATGCAAAGGCATCCTCAGTTAAACGATAAGTTAACTGAATACCATTGTTATTCGCCATCAAGGTTTTATCTACTGGTACAAGAGCCCCATTGGCCAATGATGCGTCTACTTCAAAATTCACCAATTGTCCGATTTCATTTTTCAAGTCAGATTGGAAAATTAATCGAGATTGAGCTGGGTCATACAGATTATCAACACTAACATCTGCATTAGCTACTTGGA
The DNA here is from genome assembly GCA_030427785.1 of Bacteroidia bacterium. Taxonomy (GTDB): domain Bacteria; phylum Bacteroidota; class Bacteroidia; order Flavobacteriales; family Schleiferiaceae; genus Owenweeksia. The sequence continues at coordinate 3,328 of JAUICR010000036.1, forward strand.
AAATTTGGAAACCTTCAAATCGGTAATTGAAATATCCTGCTTTTGCAGCTGAATCTCTCTGTACAGGAGTCCAATTACTTTGAGCTGGAATTGCCGGATCTTTTTGATCGTAATACAATACCTTAGAATTAAACACATTTCCTAGCTTAAAGATTAGTTCCTGATCTAGTTCTACTATTTCTAAATCCGGTGAATCGGGACCGTCCAATACTCTAAAGCAGTTATCGAAAAGCTGCTGTGCTTTATCATCTGCAACAATTACGTCATTTACTGAACCAAACAAGTCATTGCTTTGGAAGTTTCTAGCCCAAACTGCTCCGGTAGTAATAAAGTTAAGTGCACCAGGTGCTAATGAGAATGGTCCTGCCGAGTGCAAACCTCTTTTATCTTCCTGGTTGTTTGGAGATTCCCACCAATCTACAGGTGCTGGAGGATCATAAGCTCCAGTAGTGTCATAAGACATCCCTGGATAAGCAAATACTGTAGCCGTACCTTGATTATTTGCAACATATCCATCACCGTTTCCAGTGTTTCCTTTACCAGATGGAGTTTCAATAATAAGGTTGTTACCATTCTTCCAAAGGCTACGTAGGTAGTTGTAATAATCTAAAGCTACATCAGGGTTACCCTGCACACCACTCTGGTTATTATAATACATAAAACCTGACATGATAATTCTTTCGTTAAGACCAATAGCAGGATCTTCTGGATAGCAAATTCCATCGTCCAATCGTACCATATCTATACAACCATCACGGTCATTATCCTGTCCGTCAAAATAATCGGCAAAAGGACCTTGAAAGAAGTCAAAACCTATAGCAGGAGGATTAGCTCCATAACCATTAGGACCTTCATCATCAGCATCTGCATTATAACAGTATCCTAATCCACGAGCGATATCTGACCCGATAATGTCATCACGAGCATTTCCTAAATCCGGATCAAACCAAGTTCCGAAATAGGTGTCTGTCAATTTAAATGTTGATTTATTAATAATACGGTAGTTGTTAAACGTCATGTTATTAATCTCATCATTTGCCGTAAAAGCGAATGCTTGTGCTCTAATCTCAAAACCTAAGGCTCCTGCCTGAGTTTCGGTGTGCACATTTCCTTTATCATTATATACCCACCATATGGTTTGATCACCATATAAAATATCAATCTCCTTTAATCTACAATCCATAGTTCCATCAAGGTCATATCCCGGATAATCATGGCGCCAGTCATACTGTCCAGCTACACCCGTAGAGTCTACCTCAAAGTAAGGGGCAAGTTTTCCTGCTACCTCACCACGCACACCATTACCCGGCCACTCCTTAATAGAAGCAGGTACGTTGTCCTCATATCCAGGAAAACGGTCGGCTTCATCACAACTTGGATCTGCTTTACAGTCTAACCAAGCCTTATGAGTCTCCACTTCATCGCGATACACTACCCAGTGACGGTTGTATCTCTGACATTCATCAGAACTAATAGATGCATTATCATCTAAAGGACCAGGCCAGTAATCTACTCCGCTCTGACGGTAGGTCATTGCCGCAAGCTTTAGGTTATTCGCCTCATCAATACCTCCTAGCCATAAAGCACCTGCAAACATGGAGTGTTTATCGCTACCCTTGGGCACTTCGTACTTGGCGTCATTTAAATCCCACCACATATCACCACTACCAAGAATACGAGTTCTTACGTTGTTGATATTAAGGTCAGCATTAGAGGTGGCTGGAGCACAACCTTCGGCCAAAGCCTTCTGTGTTGCCTTCCTCTCTTTTGACGATTTTTTATTCACGTTTTCACGAGCGAAGACGCTCCCTACACTAAGCAATAGGCAAAGTACTAACGTGAGAAAATTATTGGTTTTCATATTATACATCTGAATAATTTATTTTAAAAGCTATAAACAAGGCCTAGTCTCAATCTACGTGGTAAGGAGTAATTGGAAGGACTATTAACCGCTCTATTATACATATCAATAAAGGCCTGACTGCTTGTTTGTTCTGCAATTTGCGATTGTGCATCAGGACTTACTAAGTAACCATCATCATCAGGACTTCCTGTAAACGGATACACATTAACCACATTTAGTGTATTGAATAAGTTCAACACCTGAAGATAAACCTCAAATGACTTTCCACTAGACTCTTTACCCACACCAAATACTTTGTTGATACGCATATCAAAGGTTACTTGCCATGGCAATCTTGATCCGTTAATCTGACCTTCAACAAGTGAAACTGAAGATGGATTTGGAGTTGTTAAGATATAAGGAGCATCTCTTCTTGTATAAGGTGCACCAGAAAGTGCATTCATTGTAAGGTTTACACCAAAGCGCTCAAGCACTTTTTTATCCCACCAAACAGGACCATCGTACTTACTTCCTTTTCCGTAACGGTAATCAAGACGCACCATTATTTGATGACGGTTATCGTAATTTAGTGGTAAGATGTATCTCAGGTTAGGCTGACCGGCACGAGCTAAGTTCAATCCACTATTGGCGCTTGAACCAGTACCATTTGCAAACTGCAAGGTATAGTTTGCATCTAGTTTCAAATTATTAGTTCTACGCATTTCATACTCTAATGAAAATCCTTGAACTGTACCAAAATCTCTGTTACCATATGCTACATAGGTAATAGGATACGCTTGGGTATAGGACACTGTTTGAATCAAATCTCTAAGCTCACGATAGAAGGCAGAAATTTTTAAAGCTGTATTTACAGTAAGTACTTGCTTAAACCCAATTTCATATTCAGTAGTTCTTTGAGGCTCAAGGTTAGGATTATTTAGTACACCAGAGTTTCTTGAGTTGATAAGGTCTAGATAATCAAAAGGATCTAAACGTGATAAACTGGTAGTAGGACGCTGAGCAAGGATGTCGTAATGCGCAATAAATATTGCCTCATCAGTAATTGGGAAGTTGAAAGCAATACGAGGCATTACCACCGTTTGTGGAGTATAATCTACAAAAGACTCCTCTGGAATATACTTACCACCCAAAGCTTCTTCTTTTTCAATCCTTCTATCCGGGTTATCTACTGTAAATGGCTTAATACCACCACCTGCTAAATCAGAAAGTATACTAGGATCCGCTAGCAACTCACCATTTGCATCATACCAAGTATCACCATCACGGTAACCTACGATACCCAAGTTTGGGGAGTTATAATCATACGTATTAACATATACACTGTAATCTCCACCAATGGACCCAGGTATATCCAAGTCTTGACCCGCAAGAGGAGAGTTTCCTAAATCTTCTACTGTGTAGAAAGGATATAAGATATAAGGATCTTTTAGTACTTGTTGGTTAAGGTCAAATCTATCAACCCTTACACCCACGTTAAAAGTTAAATCTCTAAATGTAAATTGATCCTGAATATACCCAGCAATATAGATTGGCTGGAAAGAACCCACGGCTCTTACAAATCTGCCATTGGCATCTTTCTCAAGAAAGAAATCCGAAATACTTGTTTTCCCTTTTACCAATTCACCGGTATAATCGTAACCATAGTAACCTACGTATTTGGTACCGTTAGGGTTAATCAATTCATCTGCCGAAAACATATCAATTGAGAAGGTACTAGGATCCAAATTATCGATATTAATCTGCTCAGTACTATACCGGTCCATTCCAAGTGCCATTCTTACATTCTCGGCAAAAGCACTTGAATTATCTCCATTATAAGCATAGTTATATACTATAGTATCCTGAAACACATCCCCTGGCTGCACTTCATTATAAGGCACTAGTCTACCATCTGCCATTACTAGCAGCGGATTTGACAGATCCAAATCTTGGTTAGGAAGATTTTGAAACAATCTCATTCTTTCCCAAAGACCGGTTGCATCCAAGGCATATTCCCTATCATTTCTTTGCTCATACTCAAATCCCACTACCAATGAGTGATCCTTAATATCAAAACTGGTAGACGCGGTTACTCTAAACTGAGCATTCTTTCTTAAATAATAATCAGCCGAATTAACTAGCCCTAAAGTGCTAAATCCTTGATTTGCGCCAACATTACCCCACAGCCCGTTATACACTGATAATGGGTTTTGACCGTTAACAGGAGGCGTTACGTTTGATAAGAAAGTTGAGAAATCAGAGGTATTCAATCCTGGATTTGACGCAGCCAAATCATAATAGGTACTCATATAATTAGATAAGTATGGATTATCTGTACCTGGTGTGTACACAATATTTGTATCATCATCACCTACATATCTCCATGCGTTCAACCCTGTAAGTGAATCTTGCCCTAGAATATAGGTTGGAGTTTCTTGTATATCAAACTTACCTACGTGTCCATATCTAAAAAACTCGTCTCCATACTCTTCGCTGTAAATTTTCCCATTGTCTTCTGAATAATCCAATTGGATGGTATAGAACGCATTCTTTATAGCAGAACCCTCCTCGCTATTAGGAAATGCTTGTTGGAATCTCAAGTAGGTACTCCAGGTTGTAAATTTTTGATCTAAGTTACTTTGAGGGTTGTACAGGTGATTGGAGGTACTTGCTCTTTTTCCAAAACTGTAATCCAAAAGACCACCCACAGTTACGTTGGTTGTTCTACTCGTTTTTATTTGAATATTTCCGTTCAATCTCAGCTGGTTGCTCTGAGAATTTGGGCGAACCCACACATCTGAGATAGAAGCATTAGTAACTAGTTCAGTTCTATTAATATAACTTGTTCCCGAAGAATCTAATACTATAGGACGTGCACGAATTGACTCCATGGTATCAGGATGAACCTCGCCATAAGCGATAGGAGACGGACTGGGCTCTTCCACAAACTGATATTCAGCAGCAAGTAAAAAACCTACTCTAGACCTTCCTTCTTTTTCACCGGCTTTAGCCTTTTCTCTCCATATTGGCAATGGCCCACCAAAGGTGAGTGCTCCCAAATTGTAATTTTGTGGATCTATAGGTCGATCAGAAAATAAGTTGAAATCAAAAGGAAAGGACGTTAATAATTCTGCACTTCCGAAATACAAAGGACTAGGACCTCTTGTAGTAGTATTAACAATACCTCCTACTGCATCACCATACTGCGCTGGCAATCCCCCGGTAATAATTTCGGTGTTACCAATAGCCGATTGAGGAATATTAACCGAACCACGCATCTTAACACCATCTACATAGTATACTGTTCCTTCTGAACGCGCACCACGTATATTAATATTACCGTTTGCATCTACCGTAGCTCCTGGTGCCTGACCAGCTACAGAAGAAATATTACGTACCGCCATTTCGGTAATCGCCTCTCCCGTAACGTTATTGCTATTCTTGGTGGGGTCAATCAACGGCTTCTTAAACTCTACTACTACTTCGGGCAGCGTCTCACTTGAGGTCTGCATAGTAAAATTCTGAACCGTTGGGGTATTAGGACCGATTGTTATTCCCTCTAGGGTAATGGTAGCGAGTCCTATAGATGATACCACTACATTGTAAGTTCCAGGGTTTACTGGATTGATGTTGTAATTACCGTATATATCGGTAATTCCGTTCTTAATAATATTCCCTGCTTCGTCTTTTATCAAAACATCTGCAAAGGGTACTGACTCACCTGTGGAGCCGTCTTTTACTGATCCTCTTAGCGAACCAGATCGTTGCTGTGCGTATGTCGTTAAAGAAATAAAAATTAAGAATAACGCTAGTAAATTCTTTCCCATAAGTATCCTTGGTTAGTAAAAATTGCCCCCTCATTTTTTCGAAGGGCTAAATATAACATAAAACATCACTTCTAAAAAAAGTGTTATCGACCTCAAATCAAGCTATTTCTAAATAATTAACTGAGTATGAACTCTTTCTTGTTAACATTTCTTTAAGAAATTTTTGATTTAAAATAATTCGAGTCACAAATCGTTCGTTCTTTGCATAAAATTTCCAAAAAGCTTCGGAATAAATGAATCGTTTTACACTTCTATTGACGCTAATATTTCTATGGGTTGTCCCTTCTTGTAAAAAAAAACAAGTTGATGATTTTCCACTAGTGGCATTTGAAGAACGCGTGTATCTAAATAACCCTTCTAGTCAAGATCTTTTGGTACCTGGTGGTTGGATATACCACCCTGGGGGATTTGGAGGACTGGTAGTGTATCGCAAGTATATAAATGGAGGAAACGATGACTTCGTTGCTCACGATCGCAGTTGTCCTACTCACTATAACGAATCATGCAGAACTCTAAATGTAGTTGGAGACGACTTATTCTTAGAGTGTAGTTGCAATCAGGAGAAATATCTACTCTTTGATGGTGCTCCTGGCGATGGCGCCACCAGAGGAACCAAACAGTACAGGGTAGTTCGAAATGGTGATGTCCTTTACATTAGTAATTGATAGATTGAAAAACCGCTATCAGCTTTACTACGTTGATGCGCCTAAACCTCATTCCTAAATATATCTGAATGTCGAATAAAAGTCGTTAGAAATAATGGTTTGTTATTGGCAATAATCCTCATGTCAACGTAAGTTACAGCCCGGGTTGTTATATACTAATTCCTTATTTTACCTACTTATTCTTACATCAAAAAATAGTGCGCATTAGAAGTATCTTACTAGCCTAAGGCATCCAAGCAAAGAGGTAAACAATATGACCAAATGTTGAGAAACAACTATGGCAGTGCAGATACCTGGTAATAAATTAAAGAAATAGGTTATTCTTTATCAGTCGCTTGTAGAAGTTATTTTACTATTCACCAACAGAAAACTAGTAATTTACTTCAATGAAGGAGGTGTTAATACCTGCCGTTTTTTTGGTCAATCTTTTTGATTTACCCGAACAGATGGTAAAAAAAAGCCCGGTATAAATACCAGGCTTTTTCTATTCTACAAAAGGATTATGCTTCCTTCTTATTCTTGTAAGCATCAAAGGCTTTTTTACCACCTAAGGCCGCACCTGCTGCAATTAGCAAGCTGATACCTCCATCTAATGGAACAGGAGGTCCACCGGGGTTACCACTTCCAGGCTGAGCGTATAAGCCTATAGTAGTACAAGCTGCTAAAAATACGGTTGCAATGATCTTCTTCATCTTTCTTTTTTTATTGGATTGATCCAGTTTTTTATTAATGGATAACTTTATTGGAGTAAACTACTTCATTACCAGTGTTAACCTTTATTAAGTATACACCGTGTGCCCAAGCAGACATATCAACATTTACCTGGCCAGAAGCGTTTGCAAATGTAGCAACTTCTCTGCCACTCATATCAATTACACTAATAGATGCATTTTTTACATCCGCTAGTTCCACAGTTAAGTTGTTTTCAGTTACAAAACTAAATACGTTAGAGGTAACTTCCTCATCAATACCTATAGCACCTGTTTTATTTAAATGTAAAACAAAACGATCTTTAGAATTACCTACTGCATGTGAGTAAGCATAAGTAGACTTTCTTAAATTAGTAAATGTACTAGTCATTTTATCTTCCAGAACAACGGTCCACTCAGCTGGTAAGCCATCATGTGTTAAGCTGATGTCATAAACACCTGCAACATCGCCTTGAAAATATACATCTACAGACTTAGAACCTGTAAACCCATCATTTAAAGCGTTAAACACAAGATCTTTACCATCTGCATGCATATAAATGTTAGGATAACCAACATTCATCATTTTTACTCCGTCCTCTCTGAATTCATAAGTGTCGCTATATCCATTAGTCAATTTCACTTCAACAGCATCATTTTGACCACCTACCATTGAGTACACAGAAAGTTTTAACAAACCAGAAACACTTGTAGTCTTGAATAATGAAGGAATTTGGAATAATTCTCTAAAACTGTTTCTAAATTCAATGTCACCGTTAGTTGTTCCATCAACAGTTATAAAAAATCCTTGTCCTGGAGCAATATATGCTGAAGCATCTCCTGCACCACCAGTAGTGTATGATTTATACTGAACAGTTCCGACACCTAAATCTGGCTCACCATCTTGCATATAATAAGTTGGACCAACTTCACCGTTAATTGTGGTTACGTCTTCCCAATAAATAACACTTGGGTATGGGTTGCCAATGTAATTAAACCTTCCAGCCGCATCGCCCTCTACATCCACTAGTACAATTCCATTCACAAGTGTACCAGACGCAGAAACTGTAAATGGTCCACTACCAAAATAGGTTCCATCACCTGCGTACAATTGATAACCTTTTAAATCGGTATTAGCCGTGGTTGCATCTGCAATGTGCTTCCATGTACCATTTGACAAATCACCACTAGTATCTGCGGCATCATAATACCACAAGTTAGTTTGAGCTGCATTCGCATTAGTTGCAACAGGAATACCTTTTACTTTATCCCATGTAGTAGCTACCGGAATAGCAAAATTGAACCAACGACCATTTGTAGTTGTACGATAAGATTCTACTCTAGTTTTACCAACGATTTCACCAATTACCTGAGAATATCCGTTATCACTAGCAAAAAGAACGGCAGAGTCAACTACTGTCAAATCTTTTCCACTAGCAATTTCCAATCGAGCCTGTGGCTCCAAATAAATTGACGCCAAGCTTGTAGAACTATCTATAAGTGCTCTACTTCCACCATACATAACAAATGCATTAGCAAGCGGATCTGATCCTTGTGGCTTACCGCTTGGTGCCGTCCAAGTTGATCCATCGTGCACATATTTTGCATCAAATGCTTGTACTGTTATATCATCTATTCCTACAGGGTCATTGTAATTTGACAGCCCAGACTGTGTTATTGTCCATTGTAAATACAAGTCACCTCCATTCACCCAATTAAGACCAGAGAAGGCCTTAAGCTTGCTATAAGAATCCCATGTAGCTCCACCAGTAGGATTTGCCGCAGAGGTTTCATCAAAAGCATTTACAGATGTATAAGTGATATTATCTGTAGAGTAAGCAAACTTAATTGTTGTTCTATCAGAACGATTGTTAATTAACTTGGCCTCATAACCTAAACGAGCTACTGTGATTGTACCACCAGTAGAGTTTTTTACTTTCATAGTAATTGTAACAGGAGCATTATCAAAAGCTACTCCCAGACAGTAATCAGCACTAGCACCAATACTGTTGGTCTTGAAAGCATACAATCCATAAAGTGGTGGAGTTGCAGCTGCACCTCCGCTAATACCATCGTATATACCTCTATTAGCATCACCTGTAGTGGCTGTACCACCAAATGCCAAAGAAGCTGGAGATGAAAAACCTGTATAAGCCCATGCATCTGAATCTAAACGACCTGAAACTGGAGCTGCTTGAAACCCAGAGCCTGTAAATAAATTATTGTTTACACCTGATACCAAATCATCAAAATTCACTGTGTAAATTTGATTTAGGTTAACGATGTCAAGTTGAGCTGAACCCAAGAACGGGAGCAGGGCAAGCGAAAGAAGTACTCTTAATTTCATAATTTTCTCAATTTAGGTTAGTTGTATATCAATGGGCAAAAATAACAGAATATGTTCTTCATACAATAGTTAAATAGAAAAACAGTGTCATTCTGTCGACAAAACAATAGATATGCAGTGATAGCAACCTATGACACGAGATATATCTCTTCAAAAAAATCAAAATAAAAGTATCTTTCACCTTACAATACTGCTCAATTCTCCACAATTTTTACGCAATTCTGCGTATAAATTATTTTAGAATCAAATACTGATATTGTGATAGTTAGTCATTACATCTCAAACAAATGAAATATCGTAAGTCACTGATTTATATTGTCACCTAAAAAACCGATGAAAAAATCTACTATATGCTACCTAATCAAAGAGATATCAAAAAAAAGCCCGCTTAGGTTTACCTAAACGGGCTTTTAAAGAATTTCCAAATAGACTTAATCGGCCAAGACGATTACCTTATTGTTGCTTACTTCCACAACACCACCTCTGATGGGGAATCTAATAATCTTATCATTACTCTTGTCCGGCTCAATCTGCCCACTCAATTCGTCAAACTTTTTATAAGAATCTGCCAAATCAATTTTAACCATACCTTCTTTCAAGGTACTGATTAATGCAGCATGACCATCCAAAATCTGAAACAAACCATCCTTTCCTGGCAACTGGACTGCGTCAGCTTTACCATTAAAGATTTTAGTTTCAGGAGTTATAATTTCTAATTGCATTTTTCTTGAGTTTGCAGCTACCAATTTTCAATTTGCAAATTTGCAAACTGTCAATTGCTAACTGATTTACGCATTTGCCAACATCTTCTCTCCGGCCTCAATTACCTCTTCGATGCTTCCTTTAAGGTTAAAGGCTGCCTCTGGATATTGATCTAATTCACCATCAAGAATCATATTAAATGCTTTGATTGTATCTTCTATACTTACAAATACTCCGGGCAGACCTGTAAACTGCTCCGCAACGTGGAATGGCTGAGACAAGAATCTTTGAACTCTGCGAGCACGGTGTACTGCCAGCTTATCCTCTTCAGAAAGCTCGTCCATACCAAGAATAGCAATAATATCCTGAAGTTCTTTTAATCGTTGTAGAATCTGCTTCACATCTTGCGCACATTTATAATGCTCATCTCCAACTACAGCTGGAGAAAGAATACGTGAAGAAGACTCAAGTGGATCTACCGCTGGATAAATACCAAGTTCAGAAATCTTACGACTCAATACAGTTGTTGCATCCAAGTGAGCAAAAGTAGTAGCAGGGGCAGGATCCGTCAAGTCATCCGCAGGTACATATACTGCCTGTACAGATGTAATAGATCCATTTTTGGTAGATGTAATACGCTCTTGCATCGTTCCCATCTCAGTAGCCAAAGTTGGTTGGTAACCTACCGCAGATGGCATACGTCCTAATAGTGCTGACACCTCAGAACCCGCTTGTGTAAAACGGAAAATATTATCTACGAAGAAAAGGATGTCTTTTCCAGCGCCTTCACCTTCACCATCACGGTAGTACTCTGCAAGAGTAAGACCTGATAATGCAACACGCGCACGTGCACCAGGAGGTTCGTTCATCTGACCAAACACGAAAGAAGCTTTGGACTCTTTCAACATTTCCATGTCTACTTTAGAAAGATCCCACTTTCCTTCTTCCATCGATTTCATAAACTCATCACCATACTTGATAATACCAGACTCAAGCATTTCTCTAAGCAAATCGTTACCCTCACGAGTACGCTCACCTACACCGGCAAATACTGAAAGTCCACCATGACCCTTAGCAATGTTATTAATAAGTTCCTGGATCAATACTGTTTTGCCCACACCAGCACCACCAAACAAACCAATCTTACCTCCTTTTGAATAAGGCTCGATAAGGTCAATTACTTTGATACCTGTATATAATACTTCTGATGATGTAGAAAGATCTTCAAATTTTGGAGCATCACGGTGAATAGACATACCACCCTCGGTAGACATTGCGCCAATACCATCAATGGTTTCTCCAATCACATTAAATAGACGTCCTTTAATACCCTCGCCTGTTGGCATCTTAATAGGACTACCTGTAGCAACAACTTCCTGACCTCTGGTAAGACCATCTGTTGAATCCATTGAAATAGCACGAACGGTGTCTTCACCTACATGCTGTTGAGTTTCTAATACTACGCGAGTTCCATCAGGACGAGTTACTTCTAGAGAGTCGTAAATCTTTGGAAGCTCGTTGTTTTTACTATCAAAATAAACATCCACTACAGGACCAATAATTTGACTAATCTTACCTACTACTTGAGACATGCTTTACAATTTATAAGTAACAGCCATCTGATGACGGCTTTATTTTGGCCGCAAAAATAGATGTTTTTAACTAAAAGAAAACTGCTATTAAAGATTTATAATTTTTCTACTTTTGAACAAGCTATTAACAAGCCGGAAACAACTGTAAATCTTTGATAACAAACGCACTAATAAATTATTCCCATTGAAGGTTTACTTCTCACTTGACGATTTTTCCCCTCTAGATTTTGCTGTAGTTACCACAGGAACCTTTGACGGTGTGCATATGGGCCACACCAAAATACTAAAACAGCTCATAGAAGTATGTAAAAAAAATGGAGGAGAATCAGTGCTTCTCACTTTTGACCCGCATCCCAGAATGGTGCTTCAGCCCGACATTGATTTGAAGCTGATAAACTCGCAACGCGAAAAAATAGAACTGTTAAAAAATTCGGGTATTGACCACGTTATTATCCACCCGTTTACCAAAGAGTTTAGCCGAACCACTTCGCTTGACTTTGTTAGAAACATCCTTGTAAATACCATTGGCGCCAAAAAACTGGTGATTGGCTATGACCATCACTTTGGGCGAAACAGAGAAGGAAGCTTTGAGCATCTAAAAGAATTCGGTCCGGTGTATGGTTTTGACGTGGAGGAAATTTCTGCTGAAGATGTTCAGAATATTACTGTAAGCAGTACCAAAATAAGAAAAGCCCTTTCGGCCGGAGACCTTGATGCAGCCAATGAGTTTTTGGGCTATGCCTACAGCCTAACAGGCCAGGTAGTGGAAGGCGAAAAAATAGGTTCGATACTTGGTTTTCCTACCGCAAATGTGGTACTGGAAGATAGCAACAAACTAATTGTGGGAGACGGAGTATACGCAGTAGACGTAGCTTTTCCGGCTCAGCCCGAAAAAACCTATCACGGGATGTGCAACATAGGTATGCGACCCACGTTTAGTGGAAAATTTAAAACGATAGAAGTTCATCTGTTCAACTTCAATCGCGATATTTATGGTGAGCAGGTTACGCTCACATTTAGAGGAAAACTACGAGGTGAAAAAAAGTTTGAATCTGCAGAACAACTCAAAAATCAATTACACAAAGATGCTTTGGAAACTCGCGCTTTGCTCGGCCTTAAGCCTTAGCACTCTTGGTATTTGGGCTCAGGATTATTCAAATCTGGAACTAGCACTAAGCGATTCTATTAATGCCAAGTCATTAATATTGAAACGAAAAAAGTTAAGGGCTGTTCCTCAAGACATTTCAAAGCTTAAATCGCTGGAGATTTTAGACCTCAGTAATAATAAAATAAGTGAGCTTCCTGCTTTTCTGGCTGAGCTGCCCGCTCTAAAGACATTAATACTGAGTAAAAATAATGTCTTAAAATTCCCTTCTTTTTTGGGAAACGCTGCCCATTTAGAAATTCTGATTTTAGATAGAAATCCGGTTGACTCAATCCCAAAGGCCATTGAGGATTTTGAAAAACTTAAGGAACTCGATTTATGGGATAGTGAACTTAGCTATATAGATCCTGCCATTCTAAAACTTGAAAATCTGAAACTTCTAGATATTAGAAACACTTACTTCAAAACTTCGGAGCTTGGCTGGATAAAGGAGGGCTTACCCAATTTAGATTTACAAAGCTCCTTTGGCTGTAATTGTGATTAACGCTTACTTACCTCTGTAGCCAAATCGTTTGAGCTGCTCCTCGCTAGATCTCCAGTTTTTGCGAACCTTAACGAAAACCTCCAGAAAAACCTTTTTCTTAAAAAACTCCTCCATTCGTTTTCTGGCATCGGTACCCATACGCTTTATCATTTTTCCCTGATGACCAATGATAATCCCCTTCTGTGTATCGCGCTCTACATAGATTACCGATTTTATTCTAATAATAGAGTCCTCTTCTTTAAATTCCTCCACCTCTACTTGCACCGCATAGGGGATTTCTTTGCTGTAAATTTTCAGAATTTGCTCTCGAATCATTTCCGAAACAAAAAAGCGTTCATCTTTATCGCTCAGTTGATCCTTAGAAAAATACGGAGGTGACTCAGGCAACAATTCCAGGATTCGATCCATCACCACCTCAGTATTAAAACTATTCAAGGCCGAAATAGGATATATCTCTGCTGAGGGCAATTGCCCTTTCCAAAATGCCACCACTTTCTCAAGTTCTTCTTGAGTGGTTAGGTCAATTTTGTTGATCAGTAATAATACCGGCTGTTCGCTTTTTTCTAGTCGAAGTTTGAACTTCTCATCTTTCAATCCTTTTTCTACAGGCTCTACCAAAAGGATATAAATATCAGCATCTTCAAAGGATGAATGCACAAAATCCATCATGCTTTCCTGCAAAGCATACCCTGGCGTAATAATCCCTGGAGTATCTGAAAACACCACCTGATAATCTTCAGCATTTAGCAAACCCATTATACGATGACGGGTAGTCTGCGCCTTAGGAGTAGTAATAGATAAATTCTCTCCCAAAAAGGAATTCATTAAAGTGGATTTCCCAGCATTTGGATTTCCAATAATATTTACAAAGCCTGACTTATGCATAAAGATGTTTTGAGCCGCGAAGCTAGTGAAGATAAGGTTAGGGAGTAACCAATGAGTCTTAATACTTAAACCTTTGGATGCCTCGTGACTATACCGCCTTGTTTGGAAATTAACCTAAGTAGACACCCCTTGCAAGCTCTAAATTAAAGCGATTTAGTCATCAAAAAAACTCCTAATGGTTAGTATGAATTCTTCAAACTTTGGATGATAACGTATTTGATATTCATCATCTCCTAATATTATATACTCTTTTTTAATAATAATGTTTTCATCATAAAAAGAAATAGCCAAACTTGAGTAATCTCCAACATCCAAATAGTCATCATTTTTGACCCTGCTCATTTCAATTGGTAATTCTTTAGTCAAAAAAAATAACTCCACATATTTATTAATTTCATCCGCATTCTTTTTACTTAAACTCTTTAGATAACCATTTGCATTGTAAATAGAAACAGAATCTTTAGTCAAAAGTAAAATGTATTCATCAGCAGATATAGCATCCCAATATTTTAATAGAATACTATCTGTATTAACATTGCTATACTCTGTATCAGATTGATTAGTATTTTGATTATAAACTGCTGCCTTATTTTTTGATAACGCCCAGCTTAAACACCAAACAAAAACAACTGTTGAAATTGAATATTTCATTGATAGTAAAAGTGATTTTATTACTTAATTCACGGTTTTCCTATTTACCAATATCATCCTTCCATAAAAGGCCCTTCTCCCGCACGAATCCTTTCGTGTGGCTTCTGCACTTGTTATTTTCCAACCAATTTATCCAGCTGGCTGGGTTTGAAATCCAACGTTCTAATAGGGAATGGAATATTGATCCCTTCCTTATCAAATGCTTTCTTAAGCACTTTGATACTGTCACTCAGCGCTTTTAAATAATCAGCATGTTCGGCATCTGCCAACCAAAATCGCAGTTGAAAATTGATGGAACTATCTCCAAACTCCTTAAAAACCAGCTCTACCGGCTGAGTACTCACCTTCATTTCTTCAATTGCCTTCACGGCTGTTTTCTGCACCAATTCCAAGTCATCACCATAACTCACACCACACTCCAGGTCCACCCTCCTTTCTCCGGTAACGGTGTAATTAGTTAACGCATTTTCGAGAATATCTTTATTAGGAATAACAATTAGCTGACCTTGAAAGGAGCGCATGGTAGTATATCGCAAGCCTATTTTCTGAACTTTTCCAAAGTGGCCATTGCTCTCTACCAAATCACCCACATTAAGTGGAAACTCAGAAGCCATCATTACTCCTGAAATAAAATTGGCTGCGGTATTTTGAAATGCAAAACCAAGGGCAAGACCAATTACTCCTACTCCAGCAAGCAGGGATGTTACCGTTTTGTCCAAATCTAAAATACCAAGGGCAAAGAAAGTACCCACCGAAATGATGCTTACATAAATGATGGTGCCCAGCAGGTTGCTAATAGCAATGTTATCAGACACCTTTCGCAATAGTTTTCGCGTACCTTTTCGTATCAATTTTGCCAGCAACACAAAGCAAACTACCACTATTACCGCCATCAGAAAATTGGGCAGCATAAGTATGGCAGCCTCCCACCAGCCTTCTAATTTTGTAATTATTTCGTTTGAAATTTCTTGTATACTATCCATAATTCCGCTACTGATTCTAATTTTTCTTTGTGCTAAACTAAGAAGCACGTGATGAAAATCAAGTAAATGGTTAATTATTGGTACACTCCTGGGGTAAGTGTGACCCCTATAATACATCAAGTGCTATAGAAAAAACTAAGACGTAAAAATTCTTCAATTCATAATGTACTTCCAAAAACGTTTTAGCGAGCTGATAGTATTTCCTCTGATGACTTATATCATACTTAATGCAGCCCTCACGATGTATTTTTAGTACTTGCCAGGACGGAAAATTAAAACCAAATGATTATAAGCATACAAGTAAAAGATTTCATGTCAACACCTGTAATCACGGCACTAGGAGAAAATACTGTTTTAGAAATAAGAACCCTGATGAAGGATAAAGGAATTCATGCTGTTCCTATTATTACATGCTCCAAATACCCAGCTGATGATGAAATGACCATCCGCGGAATTGTAACACTAACTGATTTTAGCAAAGAAATTCATGATGGAGCTACTGTGGAAGATGTTATGACCTCTTCGAGTGTACACGTGGTACATACAAGCTCTAACGCACAAGCAGCAGCCAAGATGATGCTCAAACACGATATTCACCACATGGTGGCAATGGATGACGGCAAGATTATGGGAATGATTAGCTCCTTAGATTTTGTCAGTTTAGTGGCAGAACATGGCTTGGGGTGAAGGCTGAAATACCAAAATATTGGCTAATACTATAGTAATCATTCCTTTTAACTGTACAAGTAATAATCTAAAAAGCGAACAGATTCCGCGTGGATGTACAGCAAAAAAAAGAGCCTGAAATACTTCAAGCTCTTTTTATACTTAGT
>JAUICR010000037.1 GCA_030427785.1 Bacteroidia bacterium
AGCAGCTGCACAAAACATAGAAGCCACCAAACCCAACAGCGCAACCACTAAAGAGTTAAAAATCATCCCCGCCTTTTCTTTACGCAGCTCAAGCTCCAAAGCCGCTTCCAACACAATCATTATTAACCCTACAATACCTAGCACTTCTAGAAAAGGAAAGAAATTGGAATTGACTACGCCCACGTATTTCAAAAGATACTGAATACCTACACCTAGTGCAATTAACATAAGTACGGCTGGTACATTAGTTTTTTTTGCTGCCATGCTAAACAAGAAAGAAAGTAGCACAATTAAGCTAGCGGCTATAATAAAGGTATAAGGCCCGAGTGAGGACATAAAAGCAAATTTAGTTTAGGCGTAAATGTAACAATTGACATTTGTTTGTTGCACTTAACCGTTGTATTAATAATGTCATCCAAACACAGGCAAAAACTGCTTAAAGGCTGACGGGACTCACGATTCAATCGTCTCAAATCCCGAATCTATCTGATCAAAAAACAAATTTTAAAGGTGTATAACTCCGTCAGCACCACAATCAATTCAAAGAATCTAAAAAGCATAAAAATTTTAATATGTTCAATTTCAGCAAATTACAAATATCTCCACTTTATGTTTTTGTAAATTTTTTTACAGGCCGGAATGCATCTACTAAAAAAGAGGTGAAAAACTTTAGCTTTGCCGCGAGTTTTATATTTTCACAAAAAATTTTTAAACATTAAAGAGCGATGAAAAAAGCACTTTCGATTTTGGCTATAATTGGTTTAGTAGCCTTTGGAACGTCTAACCTTATAGCACAAGACGCAGCCACTCCTGATACATCTCAAACGGAAGCATCGGCTGATACTGCCGCAGAGCAAGCCGAAGCTCCTGCTCCAGTAGAGAAAGCTCCGGTAGAAGAAAAAACTGAAGAAGCAGCTCCTGAAGTTGACAAAACTTTTCACCAAGTGATTAAAGAGAAGTTCATTGAAGGGGGTCCTTCATTTATGGGCATTGTACTTATATGTTTAATCTTAGGTCTTGCTATTTGTATTGAGCGTATCATTTACCTTAACATGGCTGCTCCTAATTCTAAAAAATTATTGAACGAAATAGAAAGCGCTCTTCAGAGTGGTGGTGTAGAAGCTGCCAAAGAAGTATGTCGTAGTACTCGTGGACCAGTAGCTAGCATTTTTTACCAAGGCCTTGATCGTATGAACGAGGGAATAGATGTGGTTGAAAAATCTGTGATTTCGTACGGTTCCGTACAAATGGGTCTTTTAGAGAAAAACATCTCTTGGATTTCACTTTTTATCGCACTAGCCCCTATGCTTGGTTTCATGGGTACTGTAATCGGTATGATTGACGCTTTTGATGCAATCGAAGCAGCAGGTGATATTTCGCCATCTCTTGTGGCAGGAGGTATTAAAATTGCACTTCTTACTACCGTATTTGGTTTGATCGTAGCAATTATTCTTCAAATTTTCTACAATTACATTGTAGCAAAGGTTGATTCTATTGTAAACACAATGGAAGATGCTTCTATCTCGTTGGTAGATTTATTGATCAAGCACGGTGCTAACCACAAATAGAATAAATTATGCTTATTAATTTCGGAATATACTTAACCTACGCGATGATTGGAGCCGGCATATTGGCCATCCTAATCTTCTCTGTAGCACGTATTGTAGCCCAGCCCCAAACAGCGAAAAGTGTACTTGGTGGAATCGTGGCCTTACTTGTGCTTTTCGGATTATCGTATATGTTTAGTACTGGTGATGATGCCAATGGCATTTTTACCAAGCTTGAAGTATCAGAAGGAACTTCACACATGGTAGGCACTGGCTTAATCACTTTTTACCTTTTGGTGGCTTTAGCGATACTTTCTATACTTTATGTTGAATTAACCCGTTTATTCAAATAAAAAATGGCAAGATCAAAGAGAGGCATACCGGAAATTAACGCGGGCTCCATGGCCGATATCGCGTTTCTATTGCTGATCTTCTTCCTGGTTACTACTACCATGGATGTTGACTCCGGTATCAGCACCAAATTACCACCATGGGAACCAGATGTGAACGAGCCACCACCGCCCATTAAGCAAAAGAATCTTTTTACAGTATTGGTAAACGCCAATGACCAGTTGCTTGTAGAAGATGAATATGCGGACATTGAGGATTTGCGATTGCTCGCCAAAAAGTTTTTAGATAATAATGGAGATGGCACCTGCAACTATTGCCAAGGAGCTAAAGATCCAACTTCATCTGACAACCCCAATAAGGCGATTATTTCTTTGCAAAACGATAGACGTACATCCTACAAAGTGTATATCGCAGTGCAAAATGAATTGGTAGGTGCAATTAATGAATTGAGAGATGAACTTGCCGAAAAAAAATTCGGTAAGCCTTATGACGAACTGAATGAAGAGGATCAAAAAGAGGTGTCAAAGGCTTATCCACAAAAGATTTCGGAAGCAGAACCACTAAACTTATAATAAATGTCAAAGTTTAAAAAGAGTTCAGGCGGGGGAACCCCAGCTATTTCTACGGCTTCATTGCCTGACATTGTATTCATGTTGCTTTTCTTTTTTATGGTGACTACTGTAATGCGAGAAGTAACCTTGCTTGTGGAGAACAAAAAGCCGATGGCTACTGAGATTAAAAAACTGGAGAAGAAAAACTTGGTAACCTACGTATATATAGGGAAACCTAAGAAACGCCTTCAAGCTACCGTAGGAAAGGAACCAAGAGTACAGCTGAATGATTCATTTGCTAGATTAGCGGAAATAAAACCCTTTATTATAGAGGAAAGAACGGCTATAAATGAGGCTGAACGCCCACTTATGACAGTTTCTATAAAATCAGATGAAGAGGTGAAAATGGGTCTTATCTCGGATGTAAAACAAGAACTGAGAAAAGCAGAAGCTCTGAAACTAAATTATTCCACTAGAAAAGGAGAAGTTACAGGTAGCTAAACCTCCATTTTTGTGATGTATAAACTACAGCCCGCAGTGTATTCTGCGGGTTTTTTTTTGCTCATTATCTGACTTTTGCGGTGTTAAATAAATGTTATATTTGGCACTATTGAACCCTAAAATTTTGATTATATGAAAAGAGGATTATTCGTAGCCCTAGCGGTTGGTGTGCTCCATGTTAGTGCACAACAACAAATACCTTCGGCACCAAAGTCTATTGACCAAGCAGCTCCGTACACCAAGCATAGCCTTACAGGTGATGAGATGTTTACAACGCAACCAACCCTTCCGAGTTCTAAAAAATCTGCTGTAGCCCTTACTACTGTGGGCGAAACCTACTATGACTTACAGTCTAATGGTAGTGTAGATAACAGAATTGAGTACAACTCTACAACGGGTCAAGTAGCAGTAGCTTGGACTACTTCGCTTGGAGCAGATCCTTATAATGATCGCGGTACAGGTTATAATTTCTACAACAGTACTACCTGGGGAGCAAAACCAACTGCCAGAGTAGAAAGTATTAGAACTGGCTGGCCATCATTGGTTCATACCTCTGTATCAGAATTTATTGTGTCTCATACAGCAACAAATTTAGCAACCAACATTAGGGCAACAGCTGGTTTTGGAAGCTGGACAGAAAACACAACATTTGCTAGTACAACTACCAGAACCTTGTGGCCTAGAGCAGCGGCTGGTGGACCAAGCAACAAAACAGTACACATTATTGCTATCACAGCTCCTACAGGTAACTCAGGTACTGTGTACAAAGGATTTGATGGCGCGTTAATGTATTACCGATCTACAGATGGTGGTTTTACCTGGGGAATTAAAGATTCATTACTACCAGGTATAGATACTGCCGATCATTATGGTTTTAGCGGAGATCGCTATGCTATAGATGCTCACGACAGCATAGTAGCTGTAGCTGTTTTCAACGATTTTGAATCTTCATTCCTTTTGAAGTCAACTGATAATGGTGACACCTGGACAAGAACTGAATTTTGGACAACTGGTCTTAAAGATTATGACGCCCAAGCTGCAGGTACAGTATCAGATGTAAACAATGATGCAGTAATTGATACCGTAGTGAGCAGCGATAATTCTGGTGATGTATTAATTGATAATAATGGTTTGGTTCATGTTTTCTTTGGACGCCAGCGTTACCTTGATGATGATCCATTGCTTGATGCGGGTTCATCTTACTTTCCTTTTACCAACGGTATTTTTTACTGGAATGAGAATTCTACTATTGCCGAAACTATAACTGGTGCCCTTGATTTGGATTCAGACGGACAATTAGGAATTACCGCAAATTCTGAAATTGCTCAATATTTTCAATCTCTTTCTACATTTCCTACGGCTGGTGTAGATTCTAACAACAATATATTCCTTACTTATTCAGCTCTTAATGAGCTTGAATACTCTGGTTCTCAATTTTACAACAAAGTATATGCAATGTCATCTCGTGATGGTGGTACTACCTGGTCAAACCCAATGGAGCTTACCGCTGGAATCCCAGGTGTAGAGTGTGTATTTCCATCACTAGCACGTGAGGTAGATGATAAATTCCGTGTATTGTTTCAATTAGATGGTGAGCCAGGACTAACCGTAAGAGGTGATGAAGATCCTCCCGGTCTTAATGAGCTTATTTTATTAGATGTTGACACGAATACAAATGTTAGCCTCAACGAGTTTGATATCAATAAAGGTGAAGTTTCAAGTATGTATCCAAACCCAGCAACAGATAAAGTTTACATGAACGTATCTGTAAAGTTGGCTGGAGAATACACCATAGAGATTTCTAATATCGCAGGTGTGATGGTAAAGCGTGTTGACCTTGGTAACATGGCAACAGGTTTGTTTCAAGAGGCTGTGGATGTAGAAAATCTAGAAGCAGGTGTTTACATCGTTTCTTTACGTTCTGGTGAGTACACAAGCTCTAAACGCTTAGTTATTCAATAGAAAGAAACAATTAGTTTTATTCTAAGACCCCATCTTCGGATGGGGTCTTTTTTTTACCCAAACTATTCTTTTACGTTAAAAATCTTATACAAAACCGCTAAACTTATAACAAATACCAACAGCCCTAATGCGGCCATGGTAACATCCCATGGCTCAGAAACTCCTGTATCCTGAAGTGGCATATTGAAAAAATAAGCTCCTATTACTATGCTGCCATTATTGATAATATGAACAATAACAGAAGGCCATATGGATTGGGACCACAATCGCAAATACCCAAGTACTATGCCTAAAACCAGAATAGGTAAAAAAGTGTAAAACTGTAAATGCACAAGTGCAAAAAGCGCAGAGGTAATAAGTACTCCAAGATGTGGGCTCTTAGTAAAACGAATCATCAAGGGCTGCATAGCCCCTCTGAACAGTAACTCCTCGCCCAAACCAGGCAGGATAGCCATAACAAAAAACACTGCAAAGAAATCGAGTATTGTATTCATTTGAAGAAACGACCCAATAACTTCGTTGGATGCTACTTCAGCACTTTTAATGGCAATTTCTAACTCCGATAACACATCTGGCCAAGGTATACTTTTAGCAAGCCGATAAAGGCTGTCACTAATTACACTACCCGAAAGTGTTAGAACCAAAAGAGCCGGTACTACTACCCAGGCATGTTTTGGAAAAGCATTTAAACCCAAAAATGAAAACCTATGGAGCGAAACCAGGTAAGCCACCAGCAGCGCTGGAATTAGAAATGTGCCCACACTTGTAAGACCCTGCATAAATAGCAAGGCACTATTCTCTATATCTAGCTGACCAGACTGCAGCATGCCGAACATATCACCAAAAGTGACTGGAAAAAATACCGGAACCAATACCAAACTCAGGCCAGTAAAGAGGATAATACCGAAAAGCACCCACATAAATAAAAGCATAAGCTGCATCCCTGCTGACTGGTTCTTAAAACTCCCTTGTATCATATCCTTTTGCTAATGCTTAGTTTTGCCAAAAATAGAATTATCCTTGGTAAAGATTGGTGACATTGAAGTAGGCGAATTTCCGCTATTATTGGCCCCCATGGAAGATGTGAGCGACCCACCCTTCCGCGCATTGTGCAAAAAGCATGGGGCCGATGTGATGTATACAGAGTTTATCTCAAGTGAGGGACTGATACGAGATGCGGCCAAGAGTGTGCAAAAACTCGATATTTTTGAATACGAACGCCCGGTTGGAATCCAGATTTTTGGCAATGAAATAAGCTCCATGCAGGAGGCTGCTGCTATCACCGAGCAAGCCAACCCGGATATAATTGATATCAACTACGGATGCCCCGTAAAAGCGGTAGCCTGCAAGGGTGCTGGTGCAGGTATATTGCAGGACATACCCAAAATGGTGAGCATGACTTCCGAAATTGTAAAAGCTGTAAACAAGCCCGTAACCGTAAAAACCCGCCTAGGCTGGGATGACAATACAAAGTACATAGTAGAAGTGGCGGAACGACTGCAGGATGTAGGTATCAAAGCCATCTCTATACACGGCCGAACGCGTAAGCAAATGTACAAGGGTGAAGCCGATTGGACATTGATTTCTGCCGTAAAGAATAACCCCCGCATGCACATACCTGTTTTTGGGAATGGCGATGTAGATTCTCCTCAGAAGGCCGTAGAAATGAAAAACCGATACGATGTAGACGGCATAATGATTGGCCGCGCTAGTATTGGCTATCCGTGGATTTTTGATGAAATAAAGCATTTTATGAAAACTGGAGAAATGCTAAAAGCCCCTACCGTGGCCGAAAGATGTGCTGCAGCAAGGCAACATTTTGAAATGGCCATAGAGTGGAAAGGTGAAAAACTTGGAATCTTTGAAACGCGCAGGCATTACGCCAATTACTTTAAAGGGATTTCACATTTTAAACCCTATCGTGCACGCCTCGTAAGATCAGATAATGTGGATGAAATGCGAGAATTATTTAACACCATCGAAACAGAATTCGAAGGAGTGCCGATTAGTGTTTAGGTAAACAAACTATAATTTAATCTACGGGACGTTAACCAAGAAGTAACTGCGCACAGACAGCCCACGGTAAGAGTTACAAGTACTACATCATCCCATTGAAGCTCTACAGGATAAGACTCTACTATATAGTTTTGCCCTATTGATAGCCAACCAAAATACTGCTGCCCCAACACGACTATTATACCTAACACCAAACCTAAGCCAGCACCCACGAGGCTTATACGCATTCCCACTTTAAAGAAAATTAATCGCAACGTTTTTAAATCAGCTCCTACAGCCCATAGGGTATAAATGTGTTTTTTCTTATCAAGCATTAGCATAGAAAGACTCCCCATAATGGTAAATGTGGCAATGCCCAATATTAGCGCAAACACCAAAAAAGTAAACAGGCTTTCGTTTTTCATCACCTTAAGAAATATGGCCTGCTGTTCCTCTCGGTTTTGTACCAAAAACTCAGAACCTAGTTTATCTATCAAATGCCTTTTTACCTCTTCTATATCGGCATCTTGCCTTACCTTTATTTCGATAGAAGTGAGTGCCGCAGGGCGCCCAAGTAGGTTTCGAACAAAACCTAAGGGAGCCAAAAGGTACTTTTCATCCACTTCGGGCTGAACGCTGAATATTCCCTGTGGGTATATTAATTCGGAAGAAAAAGCATTGGAAAAATCGGAAGCAGAGGCTCCTCGCTTAGGCACAAATACGTTGATAGGGTCTTCAAAGCTTATTCTCCCATAGCCTAAATAATAGGTAACACCAGCACCCATTACGGCCTTCGGAATAGTTCCGGACGGGTGCACCATATAGGCCCCATGCGTAATGGCCGACTCTATTTCCGTAACCTGGGTATACGCTTCATCCACGCCTTTGATGGTAGCAATATGTTCCATATCGCGATAGGTGAGCAGCACACGCTCCTCTAGCACCTGGCTGTAGGAAGCAATCCCTTCGGTAGATTTTAATACTTCAGATTGGTTGGAGCTAAGCTCAAAGTACTTGCCCTCTTTAGGCGATACTTTTAGCTCTGGGTCAAAAGTGTTGAAAAACCCATGCACCAAACTTTCTAAGCCATTAAAAGCGCTAAGTACAATTACCAGCGCCAAGGTGCCCACTAAAATACCTGTGATAGAAACGGCCGAAATGATATTAACGGCATTCCTGGATGATTTAGAAAAAAAATACCGCCTTGCTATGTAGCTCGATAGATTCACTTAATAGGGCTCTCACCTCCACCCTTCAGTATCTTATCTATTTCCTCCTCCTGATCTATAGAATCATCCAGGTAAAAGGTCAGATTTGGCATTTTGCGCAGGCTCCCTTTTAGCTTTTGCACAAGGTTGTTTTTAATCACGTTCTTCTGCTCGTTTAGCCATACCACCAGTTCTTCCTTGTCCTTTACAGGAAAAATACTCACGTAGCATCGGGCCAATGAAAAATCAGTAGTGATGGTTACTCTAGTAACCGAGAGCAACACTCCTTGAAAGTGTGACTGCGCCATTTCTCTGAATATTTCGGAAAGGTCTTTTTTAAATTGACCTTCTACTTTCTTGTGTCTGTTCGATTCCATTTGGCAAAGTTAGGCATTGCAAAGCTTATCTTTTGATACTAAAATCCACAAAACCCTTAAAGGGTATTTCTTCGTAATGTACCTTGGAAACATGTGCTTGCACCGGGCCTTGCTTGCACCATACTATCAATTCATTTAGTACTTTATCATCGCCCTCAGCCTCTATATACACACTTCCATCTTCCTGATTTTTCACCCATCCGCGTAGGCCCAAACTTAAGGCCTTTTCCCTAGTAGATTTTCTGTAAAAGACACCTTGAACTCTACCACTCACTACAATTCTTACACATTTCATAATTCTAATTTCTACTACCGATAATAATAAGATTTAGAGCAAGAATCAAATGTATGCTCGGCATTATTTAAATATCTTTGAAACCAATCCTAAAATTGAATTAATATGAAGAGAATCTTATTCTTTGCTTGTTCTATTGCTATGCTCCAAATTTCGGCACAACAGCAAGTGGTACAAGCACCAAAATCTTTAGATCAGGCTGCGCCTTATTTAAAAAAGAACCTACTTGGAAATGAAGTACTAGCAACTCAGCCTATTTTACCGGCTTCCAAAAAGTCGGCTGCTGCCCTTACCACCATTGGCGAAACCTATTACGACCTTCAAACCAATGGAAGTGTTGACAATAGAATTACCTATGATACCGCTACAGGAGAAGTAGGAGCTATATGGACTGGTTCATTGGGCGCTGATCCATTCAACGATCGCGGAGGCTTTTACAACTTTAGCAATGGTAGCACCTGGGGGTCAAAACCCACTTCCAGAATAGAATCAGTACGTACCGGCTGGCCATCATTGGTGCGAACCAGTGTTTCTGAGTTTGTTGTGGCGCATGACTTTGGCACCTATACTTTGGTGACCAATGTAAGAGCTACAAACGGCACCGGGGCGTGGACTCAATCTACCTCACTGGCTAGCACTTCTATAAGACCCGTATGGCCTAGAGCTGCTGTAGGTGGCGCAAGTAACAAGACCGTTCACGTGATTGCTGTGAGCGACCCTGATGTAAACCTTAAAGGATTTGATGGTGCGATGATGTATTGGAGATCAACAGATGGCGGATACACCTGGGGTATTCAAGATTCATTACTACCCGGAATTGATACTGCATTGTTTTCAGGTTTTGGTGGTGACCAATATGCTATTGATGCACATGACAGTATTGTAGCAGTTGCCATTTTTAATGACTTTGAAGCTTCATTTCTATTAAAATCAACTGACAATGGAGACACCTGGACCAAAACAGAATTTTGGACTACTGGTTTAGTAGACTATGACCCTACCGCTGCAGGTTCAGTATCTGATGTAAATAATGATGCGATAATAGATACTGTAGAAAGTACTGATAACTCAGGAGATGTGATAATTGATAACAATGGACTTGTTCATGTTTTCTTTGGCCGTCAGCGCTATTTGGATGACGATCCATTGGTGGATGCTAATTTTTCGTATTTCCCATTTACTAATGGTATTTTCTACTGGAACGAAAACTCTACAGCAGCCACCTTAATTACTGGTGCTCCTGACTTGGATGCTGATGGTGTGCTAGGCATTACTGCAAATACAGAAATCGCCCAATACTTTCAGTCATTATCTACTTTTCCTAATGCCGGAATAGATGCTAATAACAATTTGTTCTTGGTGTACTCAGCCTTGAATGAACTCGAGTTTTCTGGATCTCAATTTTTCAATAAAATATATGCGATCTCCTCTAGAGATGGAGGTGCTACTTGGAGCGATGGCCGTGAATTGACCGCTGGTATTCCTAATGTAGAGTGCGTATTTCCATCATTGGCTCGTGATGTAAATGATAAGTATCGACTAATTTTTCAACTGGATGGTGAGCCTGGCTTAGCCGTACGTGGAGATTTAGATCCTCCGGGGCTAAATGAAATCATTTATCTTGACACTGATACAGCGTCTAATATAGGCCTAAATGAATTTGACATTGATAAAGGTGAAGTTTCCAGTCTTTATCCAAACCCTGCTGCCAACGAAGTATCTATGAATATTTCAATTAAGCTAGCTGGCGAATACCAAATTGAAATCAGCAATATGGCTGGTGTTTTGGTAAAACGAATTGACCTTGGAAACCTAGGAACTGGAATGCTTAGCGAATCAGTAAACCTTGAAAATCTAAATGCTGGTGTTTACATTGTATCTCTACGATCTGGAGAATACAGCAGCTCTAAGCGATTGATTATTCAATAAAAAAGAATCTATTTTAATAAGCCCGTTGTAAAATTTTATAACGGGCTTTTTTTATGCCGTTTGCCTACTATACACCGATTTTCTGTTTCCCAGAAATATCAAAACAGCGGCCGAAACAAACATTATCAAACTGTAAATAGCAGAAGGTATAGTCATCATAGAATTACCAATTAGCGTGGCTGCGATAGTAATACCCAAGGTTCCATTTTGAATTCCCGTTTCTACGGATATGGTAATACTTTGAGCACTATTCAATCGCAATAACCTGGAGCCATAAAACCCTATTAGCAACATCAATAAATTTAGACTTAGAGCCACTGGGCCTGCAAGACTAAAGTACTCAACTATATGCTCCTTCTCTTTTAGCACAGCCGCCATTATAATGAGAGCCAAAAGCAATGCAGATAAAACCTTTACTGGTTTTTCCATTTTCCTGGCAAAACCCTCCAGCCTTGAGTGAATAAACATGCCAAGACTGACCGGGGTAATGGTAATGACCAAAACCGCCAATACGGTCTTTATCACATCCAATTGCTGCTCCTGTCCATTGGGCATAAATTCGAGAATCGCAAAATTTACAATAAGTGGAATACTTATTACCGTTGCCAATGAAGATATGGCTGTTAAGGTAATTGAAAGTGCTGTATCTCCCTTTGCCAAATGCGAAATCAAATTGGACGTGGCACCACCGGGGCATGCTGATAAAATCATAATACCCACAGCCATTTCTGTACCCAAGCCAAATACCAGAATAAGGCAATACGCTAAAACCGGTAAAAGAATTAATTGAGAAAACAGTCCTACTGCCACCGCCTTAGGAAACAAGACTACCCTTTTAAAATCCTCCAATTTCAATGATAAGCCCATACCCAGCATGATAATACCTAGGGCTAATGGTAAGAAGACTTGAGTCAATACATTGTTCTCCATTCTAATGTTGGTTAATCGATTGGTTTATAGTTGTGAAAAATACAATAATCAATCGCCCCGCAAAACAGGTAAGAAAAGGGTTGAGTTCGCAAGTAAATTGCCACTAGCTTTGCTACATGATTAGCAGCACCAAAAGTTTAGAGGATATTCTAAAAAAAATGGGGATTGAAAAACTCAACCCCATGCAAAAAGAAGCCTTTGAGGTTATCAAAGAAGAAAAAGAAGTTATCCTATTATCGCCCACTGGCAGTGGTAAAACCCTCGCTTTTCTACTTCCAATCATTGCACAACTTGATTCTGAAAGTACCGAATTGCAAGCACTCATTTTGAGCCCATCGCGTGAGCTGGCCTTACAAATAGAAACCGTGCTTCGCGAAATGGGTACCGGCTACAAGAGCAATGCCGTGTACGGTGGCCGAGCTATGGGCAAAGACAAAATCGACATTAAACATACCCCATCTATCCTAGTAGGAACACCTGGCCGTGTGGCTGATCATTTGCGTAGAAATTCCTTTGATACACGGTCACTTAAGTTTCTGGTGCTGGATGAATTTGACAAGTCATTGGAAATAGGTTTTGAAACCGACATGCACGAGATACTAGACGCATGCCCGTGGGTGGAAAAGAAAATCTTAACCTCAGCCACCCAACGCATGCGTGTGCCCCAATTTGTTGGTCTAAAAGGACCTAAGAAGCTGAACTATCTGATGGATGAAAACAGTGCTCTGGAAATGAAGCTGGTGCTCTCTGAGGATAAAGACAAACTAGAAAGACTGGTAGAATTACTCTCGCATATTGGTAATCATCCGGGTATTGTGTTTTGTAATTTCCGCGAAAGCATTGAGCGGGTAAGCGACTATTTAACTGAGCGAGGGATAGAACACGGCACCTTTAGTGGAGGCATGGAGCAGCAAGACCGTGAGCAATCGCTTATTAAATTTAGAAACTCGAGTCAGCAGCTTCTAATTGCTACTGATTTGGCCGCTCGTGGTATTGACATTCCAGAACTTAACTTTATTATCCATTATCACCTACCGGTAAAGGAACATGAGTTTACCCACCGCAATGGCCGTACAGCTAGAATGAACGCTACAGGCACGGCTTATATCCTGAAGTGGAAAGGGGAAGATTTACCCGAGTTTATTGGAAACCTTGAAGAGATTGAAGTTAGCAAAAAGGCTTTGCCAAAACCTTCTGAATGGCGAACCGTGTACATAACGGCTGGCCGTAGAGATAAAATCTCAAAAGGCGATATCGCTGGTTTTATGATAAAGCAAGGTAAACTAGAGAAAGATGATTTAGGTTTAATAGAAATTAAACCGGAAGGAACTTATGTAGCTGTAAAAGCCGATAAAGTGAAAAGCCTGATTGCTGCCACCAATAACACCCGAATTAAAAAAACAAAGGTGAGAGTGCGGCTTGATTAATCATTGTAAGTTTTTACATGTTGAGTCTGGATAAACGTTGTTCCATTGTACTCCCACTGGCCTTCTAACAAATAACTCCTATACTCCTGCTGCTCCTCATACCATTGGTAGCGATAATTAATTGCTTTGCTTTTTGCATCATAAACCATCTCGCAAATCCATTGGTCTTCAGAAGCTAAATTGGAGGTACAAACATCAAAGTGCCAGATGATATTTGGATCATCGCCCATTTGTACAAGCGAAACCGTTTTACAACCAACACCCTCTATTCCACGCGCACGACCGTGGCTGTGGCCAAAAAGCAAATATTGATTTTCTGATAACCTTAGAATGCTATCAATATTTTCATTGACTCCTTCGGCCTCATCTATTTCCAGATGGTTTTCCTTTTCATTCTCCCAAGACCAAAATATCTCCCAAAAGGGGTTGCAATAGGCTCCACAGCCCTCCCCTTCAAAAATGTACACTTTAAACGAAGAATCGATTGGTGCAACTATATACCCTTCATCAATGTGCATGTTATCTTCAGGGCTATATTCCACCGAAAGTGAATCGTAAATCTCTGCTAGAATAATAGAATCTAAGTCAGAGTTTAAGGGTAAACTTCTGAGGCGCTCCAAGTTTACTTGCCCCAGCACACTGCCAGCAATTAACATTAGGAAACCAAAGATTTTTAGCTGCGAAGTCAGAAGGATTCGCACACGGGCTGAGTTCATAACCAAGACCTTTCTAATCATGCTTCTTCTTTGGCCTCTCTTCCATTGGCCCTCGTAAGTGAATCACCAAACCATTTAGGAAATTTCGTAGAATTTGATCTTGTAGCTCCACATACTTTGGATGTGTTTCACTTCTAAAAAAAGCCCCCAACTCACTTTTAGAAATTCTAAAATCTACCAGCTCTAAAATCTTCACGATATCATCATCCCTTAATTTAAGGGCCACTCTGAGCTTTTTTATTATATCATTATTAGTAAGTGCCATAGCTACAAATTTGGATGATTGTTATTTTAAGTTTTCAAAACTACTTATAAATAATGCGAGCCACAGCGCCCTTTGGCCCCGAAGCCCATAAAGTTCCATCAGTGGCCAAACTCAAAGAATAAAAGGAACCATCAACAGCACTCCAGGTTTTTCCGCTATTGTAGCTTATCACCCCTCCAAAGCGACTCACAGCCATGATCATTTTCTTATCTACAAACTTCACACAAGAGAAATATCGGTGCTCAGTTTCGGGATGATCAATCTCTTTCCACGTTTTGCCACCATCATGGCTTATGGCCAAATTTTGACCGCTCAAAGAATCTGCTCGATAATCACCTCCCGCTACGATACCAAGTTTATTATTATAAAAATCTACAGAAAATACCCCTTTAGAATCGGCTCCAAAATCAATCGGTACAAAGGTTCTCTCCCAAGTATGACCACCATCATGTGAAATTTGTAAGGTGGCATTAAAGCCTCCTAATGCAATGGCTACTGAGCTTTCGCCAAAAGTTTTTATGCAGGTTCCTGAAGCTGCAAAACCACCTTGCCCATGTGCCACAAGTGGGCTGTTTTCAGGAGACGATTCTTGCCAGGTATCGCCAGCATCTGTGGTAGTAATAATTATCAACCGTTCGCCAATGGCATCACTAAAGGCAATTCCTCGATTGGAATCCCAAAAATCGAAGCCATCGAAAAAGATTCCCTTCTTGTGATTCTCATAAACCGTTTTCCAGGTTTTGCCTCCATCCACTGTTTTGCAAATCACCGCTGGCAGTCCAGCCGAAATAACCAAAGCTGTGTCTTTACCAAAGGCATGAATGTCTCTAAACTGAAGTGTATCCCATTTTTCAGGGGATAAATTTTCCCACGTTTCCCCTTTATTTATTGTACGATACACTTTACCTTGCGCCCCGCTTACCCAGCATATTTCGCCCGACACGGCTGATATCCCTCTTAGTGAGGTAACAGAATCTGCCTGGCACATTTGGGTGAAAACCCGGGTTTGGCCGATAAGTACTTGGGTACTAAAAAACAAAACACACAACAATCGAATTCTCATTGCAATCAAAATTAGATTGCACCAAGAAACACAAAAAACTCTCTCCCTCAATGTCCTATTTTGAACAAGAATCTGAAAGGCTCTTGTACCGAGCTTTAACAGAAGACGATATAGAAGAATGGTCTGTCTTTTTTCGAAATAATGATCGTTTAAAGTTTTTGGGATTAACCCAAATGAAAGAACCCGAAGATATGGCTCGCGATATGATAGTGCGTCAACTAAACCGGTACAAAGAATTCGGGTTGGGTATGCTGGCGGCCATTAATATTTCTACCGGAAAGCTAATAGGTATAGCTGGCATCATTCCCAGAGAAATAAATGGAAAACGCGAGTATGAAATTGGTTATTCGCTTATCCCTACCCGCTGGGGTATGGGCTATGGCACTGAGATGGCCAAACAAATGCGAGCGTACGGAGAGGAAGAGGGAATTGCCAAGCGCTTTATTTCTATTATAGATATTAGAAATAATCCGTCTATGAATGTGGCTCGCAAAAATGGGATGGACATACTTTTTCAAACCAATTATGAAAATAGCGATGTCTATATTTTTGGCTACGAGCCAAGCGAGACCAACTAACGCATCAGCCAGCGAATAAACTTATAGACGAAACCCGAGTAAGGCGGGTATTTCAAATTAGGATCCAACCACGTGGCAGATTTTAGCAGTCCCTTTTGCTGAGAAAAAGTATCGAAACCCGCTTTGCCATGCGAGGTGCCATAGCCGCTTGTACCTATCCCGCCAAAGGGCAGATGCTTATTACTAAACTGCAAGAGTACATTGTTTATAGCTCCATTTCCAAAGGCCCGGCTATGCATCAATTTTTTAGCCCAAGATGTATTCCGGGCAAATACGTAAAAAGCAAGGGGATCTGGATTCGCATTGAGAATATTGAAAAGCTCTTCTTCGTGCTTAAAAGTAAATATGGGAAGCAGAGGACCGAAAATTTCATCCTTCATTATATCATTTTCAAGACTCAAATCGCCTATTAGTGTGATTTCCATTTTGAGGTTTTCAACATCTCTTTTACCCCCATAAATGATTTTGCCATCTTTCATAAATCGCTCAAGTCGATCAAACTTTTCCTTATTTACGATTTTGCCAAAATGCTCGCTCTGAAAAATATCCGATTCTGAAAAAGACTCTATAACTCGAATGAGCTCAGCTGTAAAATCCTCTTTTATACTCTCATGAATGATCAGATAATCCGGGGCAATGCAGGTTTGGCCTACATTAAACCATTTGCCAAATACTATGCGCTTGGCAGCTACCTTTAGGTTGGCCGACTTATGCACCACACATGGGCTTTTACCGCCAAGTTCAAGCGTAATGGGCGTAAGTTTAGGAGCTGCCATCTCCGCTATTTTTCTCCCTACGGCCTTGCTTCCAGTAAAAAATACGTGATCAAAACGATGATTGAGCATCAGCTCAGG
Source organism: Bacteroidia bacterium (assembly GCA_030427785.1). GTDB lineage: Bacteria > Bacteroidota > Bacteroidia > Flavobacteriales > Schleiferiaceae > Owenweeksia. Next base: position 16,550 of record JAUICR010000037.1, read on the forward strand.
AACCACAGTAATACCGCTTCCTCGTACTACGGCAATACAACCCGGGTCAAAATTTTCAGTGATTAATTTGTGGAGCAAAGCCTCTACCATTGGCGTTTGTTCCGAAGGTTTTAGTACAGCGGTGTTTCCTGCAGCTATGGCACTCACCAAGGGTCCCAGGGCTAAATTTACAGGGTAATTCCAAGGAGCAATAATAAGTACATTCCCTTTTGGCTGTGGCTCAATGTAGCTGCTGGTAGGCCAGGTATAAATAGGGCTGGGCACTCTTTTGGGCTTAGTCCACTTATACATATTAGCCAAGGCAAAATTGATTTCATTATAAATCAATCCAACATCCGAACTGAAACCTTCAAACGGTGGCTTACCAATATCCATCGCCAAAGCTTGTAACACTTCAGCCTCATGTTTTTGTAATACCCATTTTAATTTTTTCAGCTGCTCTTTGCGAAAAGCTAAAGGCCGTGTTTTTCCTGTTTCAAAAAAAGCACGTTGTTGTGCTACTATCGCTGTGATTTCTTCTGCCGAGGTAGAAGGCATCTTTTCTAAGGTTTCGGACATGGCGCAAATAAACTAATTAATCTTCCAGGCGGGTACTTACTTTTACTCCCGCCTCCAGGGTTTTATGCACAGGACATCTGTTTGCAATTTCTACCAAACGATTAAGCTGTTCCTCAGTTAAATCACCCTTTATTTTAACAATACGTTCAAACTTGCCAATCTTGCGTTTGGCATCCTCACAAGCTTGGCTATCCTCAAAATACTTACTGTCATAACTCAAATGCACTTCTACCTCCTCTAGGGGCCACTTTTTTCTATCGGCATACATACGCAAGGTCATAGCTGTGCAGGCTCCTAAACCGGTAGAAAGAAACTCATAAGGCGATGGCCCTAAATCTTGCCCACCAAAGCTTTTTGGCTCATCGGCATACAGGTGATGATTGCCCGCCAACACTTCTGTTAAAAACGGACCTTCGTTAAGCCGAACAGCCACCTGCTCGCTTGTGCTCAATTCATCGGCTATTTCATATTCTATGTAGCGCTGCACCCAGGCGGCTATTATATCTCCTGTATAAAGAGAGTCTGCCGTATTGCTTAGCAAATGGTCAGCACCATCTAAGGTTACATAACTTTTGGGGTGGTGCAGATGGTTGTAAATATTTTTGGCATTCGAAATTCCCACCGTAGTATCTTGAGGTGAGTGCAGTATAAGCACCGACTTTTTACGCATTTTTTGAAGCACACTATCTAAAGCTTGCGCTTCTACATTTTTTACAAACTCACTCGAAATTTTAAAAGGCCTACCGCCAATATTAACCGTGGCCGCCCCATTAGCCATAATTTGCTCTATATTTTCACTAAACAAATTCAACACATGCTCAGGTTCGGAGGGTGCACCAATAGTGGCAATGGCTTTTACAGAATCTAATTGGCTACCCGCCAGCAACACAGCAGTTCCGCCTAATGAGTGCCCTACCAATAAACTGGGCGCTTTATAGTTTTGCTCCATATACGTGGCTGCCGCCACAATGTCGCTCACATTCGAACTAAAATGGGTTTCTGAAAACTCTCCCTGCGATTGTCCCAATCCTGTAAAATCAAAGCGCAGTACCCCAAAGCCTTTTTGAGACAAGGCCAGGGCAATGTTTCGAGCGGCCCGTAAATCTTTGCCACAGGTAAAACAATGGGCAAAAATGGCAAAGGCTTTTGGTTTTTTATCCAAGGGTAATTCCAGCCTTCCACTTAGTGTTTGTCCTTGCTTATTTTTAAATGTAACTCGATTAGTGCTCATGATTTTTGAATTTGCTTAAAGAAACGAAAAAGCGGGGGAGGGAAAAAGTCAGGGAGGGAACAATCCTTAATACACCGGCTTAAGTTTATAACCCTCGGTCTTCAGCAATTCAATCAAGCCTATTTTACCCGGAAGGTGCAAAGCGCCCACCGCAATAAAGGCATTTCCATTATCTAAAACTGGCTTCAACTTTCCTATCCATTTCATATTTCTATCGTCCAGCAAAGCATCCATCCCTGCAAAGTCACTACCATATTCTTCCATCAATTTCCACATCCTATCCAGATTTTCCTCCACATAAGCCTCTAGGATCTCAGTGGATATTTTATCGGCTTTCTTTTCATCTTTCAGCAAATCCATTAGCTCGTTGGCTTGCTCCTCTATAGTAGTAGAGTTGTATAAAATTTCGGCCTGCTCCATCATCGTTTCTAACGGCACAATTTCTTTTCCCTGCTTTTTGCCATTATTGGCAAAGAACAAGTCCAAGGGTGCTCCTGCATAATTCAATTCATCAGGGGTAGATTCTTCGGCCATAGCCAAACTCAAAAAAGTAGAAATCATCACGGGTTTCATTATATCCAGCATGGTCATATCCATACCCAATTCTTCTTGTACCCTCTCGGTAAGCAAGGCATAATCTGCACTATCCAATAGGTTTCGCATCGAGTTTCCGGGCATCATACCCATCATCGTCATCTCCATAATTTTTGTGGAATCTACCAGCATTTCCACCACTACGGTTTTTGAGTTTTGAAATGCCTTATCTACTTTTTCATGCGTTTTTAAATAATCGGACCCTACTAGGTGATTGGTGCCAAACAGATAGGAAGTAGCGCCATTAGGGGCTTTTACTTCCCATAAAAGTGAATTTTGTTTTTGAGCTTGAAGTAGCGGTGTGGCAAGAAAACTCAGAAGAAGAAAAGACAAAAATTTGTTCATCATGTAGATTTTAAACCGTGTGCATTGCAAAGCATCGGCCAATCCAATAATACAAATTAATCTGCCAAAATTACATCCAGCGGTTCCACTCGCGTTGCATCTTTTGCTGTGCCCATTTCTTGGCGAAAGGCTGATTGCTGAGCCCTATCACACCATTTAGTACCGCTGGATATTTCAATGTTTTTTGCAAACCATAGCCTGTCCTTATTTCACTTTTATAGTAGCGGTACATGTGCTCTTGGTAAGAGTGCAAATCATGGTTTTTACCAGCCAAGGCCTCCGCTAAATGCTCCGAACAGATACGGGCACTCATCATTCCCGGGCCTATTCCCTTACCTGTAAAAGGCTCTATCATACCTGCAGCATCACCAATTAGCGCATAACCCTTTCCGGCAATTTGGCGCTTGGGAGTAATAATGGGTAAGCCCCAACCTCGCGGTTTTTCCAGCGCCTCAGCATTTTGAAACATCTCAGAAATGCGTGGATGCGATTGGAGCATTTCTTCAAACATCTTTTTGAGATTTACCTTTTTGGTAGAGATGGCAGTGCTTACCATTCCCAAACCTACATTGGCTTCATTTTCACTTAATGGAAATGCCCAGAAATAACCAGGTAATAACTTCTTATCAAAGAAAAACTCAAGATGATTACCTGCATTAAAACCTTGAACATTTTTATAATAAAGGCGAAT
>JAUICR010000286.1 GCA_030427785.1 Bacteroidia bacterium
CATTTACCCAGAACATACAAGCACGTGGCATCACCAGCCAGAAATAGTGCCTGCAAAAGACTCATAATGTACCTGAGGTGGATGGCGCGAAAGGACAATTGCGGGGTAGATTTCGGAATTTGGCCTACCGTCTCTCCTTCTCTTCTATCATGTCCATTAGATGTTCATTCGGGAAGAGCCGCAAGAAAACTAGGCTTATTGAACAGAAAACAAGACGACTGGAAGGCGGTAGAAGAGCTCGATAACTCTTTACGTCAATTAGATATTAAAGACCCTGCGAAATATGATTTTGCCTTATTTGGAATGGGAGTGTTTGAAAAACCTCAATAAAACACTAGTCAACTTTTAGCCAATTGCCTTATCTCTGCTGAGTCAAATAGCCTTTTTTCCGTCTCCTGATTGGCTACATTATGCATAGCCTTGGCCACAACATCTGCCTCTATTCCTTTGTATTTATTAGGAACAAGCCATCCAAAAAGTTTCATAAATACCAAACCGGCTTTTTCGCCCAATCGCACCTCATTCCTATCACCTACCAAAAGCGATGGTCTAAAAATATGAAGACGCTCAAGGTTTAATTTTGATAGCGCTTCTTCCATTTGCCCTTTAGTGCGTGAGTAAAACATCTTGCTTTTAGGATTTGCACCCATGCTACTAATCACCAAAAACTTATTGATTCCTCCATGGATACCTGCCAATGCAGCTCTAGTTGGTATTCCAAAATCTATATGCTTGTAAGTAGCCAAATCCGGTGTTTTAGACTGCGTGGTACCTACGCAACAAAATATCTCATCGCCTGAAATTGGTTCTTTAAAAAAAGCATCGTCTAATAAGTCACCTATTTGTTCTTTTAACTTAGGATGAGAAATACCAGTGCTCTTTCTTGCCAATACCACAATACTTGAGTAATTGTCATCTTGTAATAATAATGACAATAGCTCTTGCCCTACCAAACCTGTGGCGCCAATAAGAACAGCTTGCTTACTCATCTAAAAAGTTTTTTTCAAAATCTATCACCTTCCATTTCCATCCTTTAGCACTTCGATATGTTTTTCGGCTAATAAGCCTAATTCCTATACCCGATGCCACTAAGGCACCACTTACCCATGCTTCATTTTCGGTAAGGCCGCTAGCCTCTGATGAAATTCCACTATTAGCCACCACAATTACCACATATAGCACTCCTGCAGCTATAGCGCCCCATCCAATTGTTTCACCTATACTATTCACAGTTTTGAAAGAATCAATTTCGTCTAATAAATAGACTCTATTACCTACCGTGATTGTTTTATCCGTTACTCCGTACAAAAAGCCTTTTATCCAGCCCTTGTTTTCTTTGGTTTTAAACTGAACTCTATCGTTCAAACCAAAACGCGCATGCGGCACATTGTTTCCCTTTTGTAAATACAGGTATTGTTGAGCCACAGACTCTACTGGGAATGTAAAAAAGGCTATAAAAATTAGTACAAATATCTTCATTCACTATCTCTCTTTTGGGGCTCTGATGCGTTTTCCTCCATTTTAGATTTATAATGATAGTGAATTTTGTATTTCCTTTCAGTATTTATTTCACTTTCAGAAAACTTTTTGAATGAATGATTGGGGTCATAATCGGGCATCCAATATGGGTCGTCATCACTTAAATCATCCTCTAATTCATCCTCCTTGTCCCAACTGTATTTCTTTTGCGCAGGTCTCATTTTTCTGTAATACCATGCAAGTGTAAATCCTACAATACCACCAGCCAAGTGCGCTTCCCAGCTCACGGAGTTCTCTATTGGTAAAATTCCCCACATTAATCCTCCATATAAAAACACCACTAATAGTGATAAGGCCAATAAATTGGGCTGCTTGCGCAAAACTCCGCTCAGGAAAATAAAACCAGCTAAGGCGTACACCAAACCTGATGCCCCAATGTGAAAACTATTGCGACCTATCAACCACACCAGCAACCCAGAAGTAATCCAGGAAATAAGGATAATTCTTGTTGCAATTTTTGGATAGAAATAGTACAAACCTGCCCCTAGCACTAGTATAGGAAGTGAATTGCTGGCTAAGTGCGATGCTGAACCATGCAACACCGGGGCTGTAATAACCCCAATCAATCCATCTAAAGACCGAGGCATAACACCGTACTGGTACAATTGCAATGCAAATCTATGATCAGCCCAAAAGACAAACCAGAGGATAATCAATAAATATAATGGAGGAATTAAAAAACCGATTCCCTTTTGGGTTTCCTGTTCATCGAGTTCCGAAGGATTGTATGTGCTATATAGTTTCTTCACCACGTTTTAAATGTACTATTTTTACCCGCTTCAATGCTATTTGCAATTCATGTCAGCACCTCTAGCCGAAAGATTAAGACCCGAAACCTTTGACGATTATATCGGGCAGGAAGACCTACTTGGCAAAAACGGTTCCCTAAAAAAATTAATTGAACAAAAGATTGTTCCTTCCATGATATTTTGGGGTCCGCCCGGAGTTGGAAAAACCACCTTGGCGGGACTAATTGCCAAAGAATCTGGGCGACCATTTTATACTTTAAGTGCTATAAACTCAGGTGTAAAAGATGTACGCGAAGCCATACAAAAAGCTGAGAACCAAGGCTTATTTGGGCAAAATAAAACCCCTATCCTATTTATTGATGAAATTCATCGCTTCAGCAAATCTCAACAAGATAGCCTGCTGGGTGCAGTAGAAAAAGGCGCGGTAGTATTGATAGGAGCCACTACCGAGAATCCAAGCTTTGAGGTGATTTCTGCTTTACTGTCGCGATGTCAGGTGTACGTGCTTAAGGACATGAACAAAGATCACCTAGATATATTACTGGATAGAGCCCTAGAAAAGGACAGGTGGTTAAAGGAAAAAAAGATTGAAATAAAGGAGCGTGAAGCCTTGTTTCGCTACAGCGGAGGTGATGCCCGAAAGCTACTAAATACCCTTGAGCTGATAGCCGGCAACTTGCAAGAAAAAGAGCCTGTGACCAACAAATTGGTAGAAAATATATTGAGGAATAGACCGGCCATGTATGACAAAAATGGTGAGCAGCATTACGACATCATTTCAGCTTTTATCAAATCTATAAGAGGCAGCGACCCAAATGCGGGGGTATATTGGTTAGCACGAATGATAGAAGGAGGCGAAGCTGCAGATTTTATAGCCCGTAGGCTACTGATTTTGGCTACCGAAGATATAGGACTGGCCAATCCTAATGCCTTATTGCTTGCCAACAGTACCTATGATGCAGTTAAAAAAATCGGATGGCCCGAAAGCCGAATTATACTATCGCAATGTGTAATTTACTTAGCCACATCTCCTAAAAGTAACGCGGCATACTTAGCTATAAGCAAAGCACAGAAAATAGTGCAAGAAACAGGCAACTTACCCGTACCCTTACACC
>JAUICR010000038.1 GCA_030427785.1 Bacteroidia bacterium
AGGTTAAGTAGATTTTAAGGCTTGCCTGCCGGAACTTCGTCACACACGGCCCAAGCCTTTCATCCATTATATTAAGCTATACCAGATTGATAAATTTTGCAAGCCAATCTCTGAAAAAAAGCAATCTCAGAAGCTCATTTACGATAATTCGGGCTTCCCGTGCACATTATACCCTGCCGGGGATTGCAGGATAGAGCCTGCACAGAGGCACTCAGATATACGGCTCCACTGCCAATCAGGTTTCACCCTGTCACAATTTTACCGTTTTCTATGGGAACTTCATTTCAATCTCCTCCGTTATACTCATCACAAGTGGAAATGCGGTAACAAATGATTCACTAAAAAAATTTCACGTTTTTTCTTGCACATCAATTTGAAGCCGATTATCTTTGCAATCGCAATTGAGAAAAACACTTCTCAAGCTGGTTTTTAAAGACCCATGGTGTAATTGGCAACACAGCAGATTTTGGTTCTGTCGTTCTAGGTTCGAGTCCTAGTGGGTCTACAAAAGCTTAAACGGAACACCTGCTAACCAACGATTTACGAAGAGAAAAAAGCTTCAGCAGTCGTTTTGGCAGTCGTTAAGTGAAAATTTCAAAGAAAAGCAGTCCGGTTAGGTCTTGGCTGCTTTTTTTGTTGTATCAAGTGCAAGATACGGAATTCTTACCCTTCAGACTTCTTTTTGCAGTCTCCTCCCATCTTCTCTATCCCTTGTTTTTTCTACTTTTATAGCAAAAGCGATTAGTTATCTGTGGCAGGTCTAGAAAAAAATATGCTTATCTGTGTTGACGCTGAGATGTTGAAATCCATCGTTAAACAACTGGCTGCGGATATAAACGCCGACCCTGCTGATGATTGGATCAACGAAAAGGAGGCGATGGGCATCCTTGATATAGCCTCAAAGACAACCTTCCAGAAATATAGAGATAGTGGTGAGATTATTTACAGTGTAGTTTCAGGTAAAAAGTATTTATACAAGAAATCCTCAATCATCGCCTACATAGAGAAACGTTCAAATCAATAGCTATGGCAGAACAAGATCAATTAGTAGAAGGGTTCAATGCAGGTTATATGCTGGAAAAGTACCGGCCTGAACTTGCTCAGCAAATCAGCCAAGCAGTAGAAACCGTGGAGGAAGAGTTCTTTCAGGGGTTTGTAGAAGGCTGCAATGAGTACATCAGGGAGCAAAGCAGATATAAGCTTTTGGATAAACTACGAGATGACCTCTCCCGGCCGACGAGCAGATCCAAAGATCGAGAGATGGGCAAAGATGGTCCTGACATCGACCGCTAAGGTCTTGTGGTCACCTTCTTCTTTACGAAGTTAATAAACGCCCCATTTACATTATCTGGCCGAAAGCCTTTTTGGAGTTGGCGTGAGAACTGCGTGTGTAGCTCGTAAAAATCCCAACCTGTACCGGCATCTGCTACAATGTTTTTAGTTTTTTGGATCGTATTTGGGCTAATACTCGGCAAATCATCTAAGGTTACAAATTCTCCTCTTGGTCCAAAATGAACCAGATCATCTGAAATCCGGAGCCGATAATCGGGCAAATGATCAATTTTTTCAATCTGCTTGAGGAAATAGCGGAATTTCGGTAGGCTAGAAGTAGATCCGGTCTTGAGTTTGAGCTTCTCGATTCCGATCGACCAGGAAGAATTTTGTCCGCAATGCTTGCGAGCAATTTCGTACAAGCGCCGTTCCAGCGCTTTACCTAGGCGAAAGTAGTCGCGGTTGACGGTGAGGACTTCTTTGCCCAATAGGGAGTTGTAGAACCAATCCGAAAGCGTGATTTCCAGGCGGATCATCCGTTTTTTCACCCTGGTGCTTTCAATCACTTCATAGCTTTCGATCAAGCCAAATGCCCTGGTGACCTCCCGTTTATTGGTTTTAATGTTGGTCTTGATGCTAACGCCCTTGAGGCGATCCAGGGCTTTTTTCAAGAGTCGGTAGCCCTCCCCACTGGTGGGGCGATTGGTGGCCACTAGGAGGTCGTGACTCGATATGCGCAAGGTCTTAGGTGGAATATTGCCCTTGTTGATCTGATCCATTAACAGTGATCCGCAATAGAGCAAGATGTCCTTATCAAAGATGGTCGGTAGACCATCGGAAGTGGGCTTAATGGAGATATGGATATTGCCGTTGGTGTAGTTCAAATCCCGTAAATCCTTGCGCTTGGAGAGTGTGAAGATGGGATGCTCCATTGAAGCGATATCATCCTTGTAGGGTAGATTATCGAACACATCGGCGATAAAGAAGTCCTGAGTTGGATGTCTTTCAGGTAGTAAATTGGTTTGGTGGCTGGGGTTCACAAGCTATCTACTTCGTCATTTCAGGAATACAGCTTAGCCTTATTGGACAGCCTTGGCAAGCATTTTTTCGTCAGTTTGGGAATTTTAGCTGCTAGTACATCGAATTAATCGCCCCATTTTGGCTCGTCATTTCAGGAATTTTGACTCGTCACTTTAGGAATTTTGGCTCGTCATTTCGGGAATTTGGGTTCGTCATTATAGGAATCCGCTCTTTGTCGAAAGCCGCAGTTTTCCAAAATTTCAGGGCCTTATCTACTGGCGTAACACAACACTAACCATAATCTAACAGATTATAACACTAGCGAAATAATGCGTTCGCTGATGCGAACCAGTTGATTGCTGCTGTTGAAAGAAAAAACTATTAGACCTACAGCAACATAAATGTATCACTGATGGAATTTCATCATGGAATCTCATGAAAGACAGACAAGTACTTCTTGTCAAATCACCTCACTTTGCTACCATGCTGAGGTCAAACTAAGGTTACAGTGAGGTTATTATGATTTACACGATTGGCGGCATCAAAGGTGGAAGCGGTAAAACAACTATCGCCGTTTCTCTCGCAGTGGTACTATCCCAGATGGGGAGAAGCGTCCTGTTGGTTGATGCGGATATCCAGGCGACAGCCACTGAGTTTTCACGTTGGCGAACCGAATCCTTGGGCGATACTGGTTTTACCTCCATTCAACTGGCAGAAATGCAGGTACGCAATGAGGTACGCAAGCTGAAAGCCAATTACGACGACATCATCATCGATGCCGGTGGCCGAGATACAGCTTCGCAAAGGGCAGCACTGATTGTTTCTGATGCGGTCATTGTACCTTTTGCGCCCCGTTCATTCGATATCTGGACACTAGAGCAAGTAGAACGGTTGATCAAAGAAATACAAATAGCCAATCCGAACCTGGAGGCCTATGCTGTATTGAATAAAGTAGATCAAAACCAACGGGATCGTAAAGATGCCCTGCAATACATCAAGGAAGGCGGCACTTTTGAGTGCCTGAAGGCACAGCTCCATGAGCGAAAAGTGTTTGCCAATGCAGCCGCCTCTGGTCTGGCCGTCACTGAAGCTAAGCCAAAGAATCCCAAAGCCATTGAAGAACTAACGGCATTAGTGGAGGAAGTGGTTGTCTTGGAGTCGAAGAAGAGAGCGGTGGCCTAGATCAGGATCACCTAAATGTAAGGTTAAAATGAGGTCAATCTAAGGTTAGTAGGAGGTTATTATGCCATTATCCCCAAAACTCAAAACCGGAAACGGTATTAGCGAAGAAGAGTTGATCCGCAAGGGTGGCTCCTCCGGTCAACTTGCAGGTAATTCCGGTGAAGTGGATCAGCAACAACACAAACGAGTACAGTTGCGTTTGCCATTGGATTACCTGGATCGGATTGGCAAGTTACTAGATACCCGCCCTGGAAATGTTTCTCGCCATACCTGGCTGATCGAAGCCATTGTGGAAAAGCTGGGAAGAGAGGAAAATGAAAGTGAGGTCAACGCGACCTCATCTCAACCTTAGTGTAACCTTACGCTAAGGTTATGACAAGCAAGATCATCTACAACACGGATTGGGCCAAGGAGAATATCTCCATGCCCGAATTGTTACGCTGGTTTGGCCATGAACCAGTGCGATCTTCCCAACGTGGGAATGAGTATTGGTATATCTCTCCTTTCCGCTATGAAAAGGAGCCAAGTTTTCATACTTCCTACTTAGGCGGTAAGTGGATATGGAACGACTTTGGGCGAGGCGACGTGCAGGGCAATGGTACCGTGATTGGATTTATGCAGTTGCACGAAAACGTAGATGTTAAAGGTGCTTTGCAGTTGCTCAAGAACATGTTTCCAAATCGAGGCCAAGCGGTTTCATTGGAGGCCTTGCGGCTTATGCCGCTCTTTAAAAATGTGGAATTAATTGAGCCAAATATATTCTCTTCTGAGGGTAGTGAAAGACTTGTGATTCAAAATATCAAAGAAGGCATACAGAACAGAGCATTGATCGGCTATTTGGCTGGAGACCGGAAAATTGACCACAAGTTGGCTAAGCGCTATCTGCGAACCATCCAGTATGAAAATACCGAAACCGGGCAACGATATCACACCCTGGGCTTCGTCAATGAATCCGGCGATTATGAATGCCGGGATAAGTATTTCAAAGGCATCCTGAAATCACCTTCAGCAACTGATAGAAAGGCCGCCAAGGACATTTCCTATATTCCCGGCAATGACCAGAGCAGGGTAGCCGTATTCGAAGGCTTCATGGATTTTCTGACGGTGCTGACGATCAAGAAGACGGAAGTCCTACCGGTAGATGTGATCGTACTAAATATGGTTAATATGCGGAAGCGGGCGCTTGATTTCATCCGCTCCTTCACTTACGAGCAGATCTATACTTTCTTTGACAACGATAGGGCAGGGGAAAAGACAACTCAATTGTTTGCAGAAGAACTCGGGGACAGGGTCCTTCCACAAAACCATCTATATCGAGGGTTCAAAGACTATAATCACTACCTCCAGAAAGGTTATTTTTGATTAGCATCACTTAATTGACACCAGTCTTCTTCGGTGAAAATTTCTTCCACATCACTTCTGAAGCTCTCGTGGTCAAAAGGTGCTACCAAATTGACCTCAGCAATTTGGTCGATGCCTTGGAGAAAGGCTTGTTCCATCAGGTGAATTACGGCTTCCTTCTCGCTTTCCACTACTTCCGCATAAGATAATTCTACGGCGACTTCGAAGCGAGCCTCCTTGGGATAATAACCTTTACCAAGCCACCCGGAGAAATTGGGCGTGATCTCCTCCATCACAATAAAGGTGAAGTAGAATTGATTGATGCCGGTGCCGTAGTCACGAAGGTTGATCTTATCCCTTAGGACTTCCAGAAATAAGCCAGGATCTACCTTTGGGTAAAGCTCGTGCCAGATACGACCAGATATGAAGATCTGATGATCCTTCGGTCCAGCTTGCACTCCACTTGCCATCAATTGTTGCTCTTTAGCTGTCATATCTATTTCCTGGTGGTCTTAGCAGGACGATCTCACGATCTCGTGCCTCTGGTAAGAACGGATAATTGTAGATCATTGTTTTTTCCATCTTCAGGCACTCACTATAGGTCCCCGTAAACTGAGGGAGGAAAAGCAGGGCATCTGCTCCATAGTTTCCACCAGGGTAACGCTCCGCTTCTCCTTTTCGGGTGATACCATACTTCCATACGTTACCCTTTTTTAAAAATATGGTTTTCTGACCAGACGGGCAAGACAGACAGGGATAAAGGCCATCAACTATTGCCACCAGTGCGTACTGAATAGCATTGTCAATCTCCTGCAGTTCGCGATCGAGCTTAGCCTGGCGTTCTGGTGACAAAACTAGATCACCCTCAGGAGTTTGTATTATTCCCGGAGGAAGCTCCTTTTCTTCATTGTACAAATAGTGTACGAGGGCTACGCCTGCTATTAGAAGGACTAGTCCCCACAACCACGAAGGGTGTCGAGGCTTCTTCCCCTCTCTTTTTGATATTACCTGTAATGAAGGTGGTCCGCTTTTGGGGTGCCTACGACGGGCAGCGGAGTTGGTGCTAAACATGACCCTGTTGGTTGGTACATAGCATTCAAAGCTATGAGGAATTTCACTGATTTCGAAGGATTTAGCCAGCTTTTTCCCGCCAATATCGTTAAGGTAATTTCACCATTTTCTCTCCAATTTCTTTCGTGTTTGGGAACACCATCATTGCTGTCCAACTTCAATTCTGTTGCTCATAAGAACTTGACCACTTTCCTTACTGTCCACTCGTAAATAAATATTGCCACCCTCCACAAGGCTTGGCTTTACCAATTGCCCTGCTCAGCCCATGCGACAATTCTATCGCTTTAGCAACCAAAAAATCGGCTCCTCCCAAGGCACCTCCCATTTTTGCAGTTGATAAATCGCTTTGGAATGGTCAAGGTAATCTGGGGCATACATTTTTATAAATCCAACCATAAGGAGGAAATTATGGCTATTAACAATACAGTAGAACTAATCGGAAATATCGGCTCCAAGCTGCGTATGATCGACACGGAAGAAAGAAGCTTCGGTTCAGTCTCCATCGCGACCACCGATAGCTACAAAGACAAGGAAACTGAGGAGTGGAAAGACAAAGAAACAATCTGGCACGAACTCGTTGTTTTCAGTCCATCGGTTATCGAGCAATTGAAAGCCTTTGATAAAGGTGCTCGCTTGAAGGTCATCGGCACATTGTCGTACCGTCCGTTCACCGTTCAGCTTGACGGCAAGACCTTTGATAAGAAGGAAGTTTCGATCATCGTTCGCTCAGTAGAGCAAGCTCCGCTGACGAAGAAGGGCTAAGAATTCCCTTGGAGGGCTCTCGTAGTCCTCCATTTCTATTTGATCAGGTATTTCAGGATCAGAAACAGGATGGTTCCCACCAATCCCATATTAAAGGTGAGCATCCACTTGATCAACTTGAGTTCCGCCTTAATCCCTGACAACTCATTATCATAATTGCTGATCGCTTCGGCAGCTGAGCTCGCTTTTTCTTCTGACGCCCCGGCTTCGATCAAAGCAGCGTAGACTTCCCTTATCATGGTTGCCATTTATCCAATCTCCTACATTCAGTTTCTTTCGCTCATTATACCCTGAATAAGGAGGGAAGTACAGCAATTTTCGGTAGGTGGCAGGTGAGCTAAACAGCCTATCCTTCCTCAAAATGGATCGTATTGATTTCTACCTCACTTCCTTCCGGGACAGCGAAGGAGTCCTGCGGCTCTTTGATCCACAATACCCGATGTTGAATGATGTAATCAAAGAGTTGCTCCAGATTGCGTCCCTTGATGGTGATCTTTAGTGAGCTGGTAAGCAGAATAATCTCGGATTCCCCATTGAAATCCATTGGTGAGTGGATGTCGTGATAGTGCACGGCTCTCTGTGTGCCAGTAGAACTGACCAACTTGAGAGCCAACACATTGCCGGTCCGTTCATCGGAAATACCGAAGAACATACTCTTTCCTCTGGACTTCAGGATAGGATTTCGGGGCTGATCCAGGAGTGTAGGTATTCTCTTATTTTCCTCTTGCTGGGGCATTCCTTACTACTTGAGGTTTTTGGGTAATCATGCTGATAATACCGACCGATCTATTCTGCCATGCTTCTTTGGTTTTGGCAACCCTGGATAGGCCCGCCCTAAAGATTTGACCCATTTTCTTGAATTTGTCCATCCGCTCTTTTTGGCGGTCGGCTGGGTTTGTCGCCACCTCTGAGGCCGTCATTCGCTGCGACGAGCGCTGTACGGATCGAATCAGACCTTGCTTATCATCCGTGTGGATGGATATGGCAAATTTGCCACGTGATGCAGAAACATAGAACTGTTCCTTGCTGGCCGCTCGGCCGGTCATGGAAGATTGTAGCAAAATGACACGATTGACCGATTTTCCTTGCGAGGCCGGAGAGGTGGTGTAATAGCCATGAGTCAGATTGCCATAATCCTTGGAGAGGGTTAAAGATCGTTTTCCGGAACTGGCCAGGATATTGCCTTCCTTGTCAAATCCGGTTACCTCCAGAATGTTGCCGTTGTTCAGGCGTTTAGCATCTTTAGAGGTACCGTTCTGTGTAATCCTGATCTTGTCACCGGTGGCTATGGTCATTTCCTGCGATTCATACACAGAAAACTTGCTTGATTCGTGCAAGGGCAAAACCGTTTTGTTCCGGTTGTTGCCATTTGACAAAACCCAGTCACCGTTTTCATCTTTCTCTGAAAGCTGGTACTTAGTGCCACGTTTTAGGCCTCCTTTCACATTTTGATGAAATTGCACAATCATCCCTTGCTGATAACTCCTGGCATCCTGCTTCTGTACTTCGGTAAAAGATAGGTTTTTCTGGGTTTTGAAAATCCTTTCATCTCCTTGGAGAATGCCATCTTCCATTAGTCGTTCCCGGATGGTCTGCGTTACCGCCTGCCCTTGGGCATGCGTAGTCGCTACAACCAATACATCCTCCTTTGCTTTGCGGGCGGTGGCGTATTCTTCAGCGACTTTTTGACGGGTTTCATCAAAGCTATCGGCCTCCTTGATCGCTCCCATTTGATCGAGTGTTTGTAGGCCTTTTTCCATGTTTCCATTAGAAATGGCTTTTACAGCGGTACGATAGTCAGCGTTTTTCTGTCGCTGGATCTTTGATATTTCTGCGGGCTTGACCCCACCGAATTGCTGGATGATCCGCAGGGCATCACCTCGTTCTACGGAACCATGCTGTTTAATATCTCCGGTAAGCAGTATGCGAGCGTTTTGTTCCTTGGCCACATCGATGATCCGGTTCATGGTTTTGTTGCCTACCATCCCGGCTTCATCTACCCAGATGACTCCATTTTGAACGGATTTCTGAAGTTTTTCACTTTGTAATAGCTCAGCAATAGTCGTAGCATTTTCAAAGCCATCCTCTCGTTGAACTTGCCTGGACGCAGCAGAACTGGGTGCAAAAGCACCGAAGGGAACGCCTTTTTCCTTCATCCCCTCGGCCACTTCCTTGATCGACCAGGTCTTTCCCGTTCCGGCACCACCGGTCACCGCAGTGATGAAATCCTGGGAATTCAGCACATGATGAACGGCGCTTGCTTGCTCCTGGGTGAGCTGTTCGTTCTTGATTCGGTAATCAGGATGAATGGGCTCAAATGCACCTTTCCCGCGACGAGTCGTATTCCGCAAATTGCGCTCCTCTTGGATCGCCTCAGCCGTTGTCATGAGGATCTCTTTGGAATTGGGGATTGCCTTAGTTCGAATATCCTTACGATCCTCCAGTGCATTCCTGAAGCTTTCCGGGGTAACTGATCCCAATCCTCTTTGGAGTCCAATGGTCATCAGCTCTTTTTCGCTGACTACTGACTTTCTTTCGAGAACATGATCAAGAGCATAGTCAACGCTCTCTTTAGGGCTAAGTCGATCTTTTTTCTTTTCAATAGCACGATCCCGATAAGAGCCATCCCAACCGCCAGTTGGCGGTGAATCCTTGGCATTAACCAGCAATTCCAACTCCCGATCCGTGAGCCTGGAGCGCCACTGCATGGCCAGCTCATCCCGCTCAAAACCGGTTCGCTTGGACGCCCTGGTTTTGGCTCCCAGCTCGGCCTTATCTTCATCATAACTGAGCCCCAATTGCTCCGCTTTATCATTGATCTGACGGGTACGATTGGAGAACTTATCGATGGTCGATCGCTCAAATCCAGCCAGTTCAAAGTGCTTATCCGAAGGCTCAATTTGGTAGCCGACTTGCTGTAATTTGTCCGCTAAGCGAGAATGAAAAACCGTCTCGAAATAGGGTGCATCCGCCTTTATGTCGCCAAATTGAGCGGCCTTGATTCGGTCCTCTTTTTGGTCATAAGTGGCGTTGAATACAAAGACATGTTGATGCAGATGTGGGTCTGGAATACCACCCACCGGCCGAGCTTCTTCATGGGTGAAAGTAGCCCAAGCCAGGTTTTCCGTTAGACGATTATCGTTCTTTCCATTGCTTCTGACACGGGTAGCTGCATGCTCTTCGATCTCGGTCATCGTCTCCTGGATGGCACCGTTGAAGGCTCTCAGAATATCCTCATCTTTGGTTTGGGAATAGACCAGCGAAACCGACTTGGGAACATCAAAAGTGAAGTCATAACCGACTCTCCGATTCTCAGTATTGCGCGCGGTTAATTGCTCACCCGTGACCGGATTTTGGTTGTAAGCCAGTGCCGCGAAATCCTCTTTTTGTACCTCGCCAGAGAGTCCTATTTGCTCAGCCAGCTTTCCATGCCACTGGCCAACAATCTCTCCTTTTTCCGCATAGTAGTCCGACTTGCTAAGGCCTTCGTCAAAGTACTTGACGGCTCCTTTTGCGGACTTACTAACGGTTATTCTGAGCATTTCCAGCGGGCTTTCTTATATTTAGATTTAAGTTACAGACGTCTCCCCTTAGCAGTGCTAGAGGTCTTGTAGACAAGGTATCATGGATAGATACTTGCCGCAATAGCTGTTTTGTGGAAAAGGCGGGAAAACCAGTCTGTAACGCTTCACTACCAATAGATCTGCTTAATGGAATTCGAAGAGAACTATGATCCATATCAGCATTTCGCCAAGCTTCAAATTTTCATTCAAAGTAGTCTTGGCGAACCTGTAGAACCTACGACTGAAGAGGTTCTAAATAAGTGGGAACAGATGGCTAATAATTTGCCACCCCGGACATTCATGTTCATGGTTGATATCAGAAAAAGTGATGTCGTGCGTGCAGCCGGAATGAGCTTGCTGGGATACGCTGACAACTTCCGCTTTAATACCGCTAACTTTATCGAATGGACTCATGAGAACCAGAAAAACTTGGTGGCTTATCTGACTTTGAGCATGTATGAGGTCTTTTTTGACTACCCTAACCTGATCAGAAATAAAAGTTTTGAATATTGTACTACTAGAGGAATTAAAGATCGGCATGGCAAGTATTGGAATACTCACCAAGCAGCCTATCCGGCTCAGTTTGACGAAAATGGCCTTATGGTTCGGTACATTAGCACTTACCGAGTACTTGGGCCCTATACTGGGCAGCCACTGGAGACTTATGTGTACTACAATGACGATAAGTATAAAGCTGAGCTAAAAATACTATCTGACAAAGTCAATGAAATAAAGGAAGGCATGTTACAGGCACTTTCATTAACCAAGCAGGAAAAATGGATTTTGGACTTAAGAGCAAATGCGGAAATGAGCTCACGTCAAGTAGCAGAGCATCTAGAGATCACTATGAAAACGCTTCATAACCATCATGGCAGTATCAATCGAAAGGCCAGAGCTGCGTTTCCGCTCAACGACTTTGCTAACATTAACGATGTGATCAGCTATTTAAAGCAACAGCGACTTATCTAAGCGGCCCGGGTTCATCACGGGACCTACCGTGGGCTTCTTTAAATTGATCAATCCAATTTTCCATTAGCCCATCTTTGATAGTACTCCATTTTAGCCGTAGCTGCTCTTCATTTTCACCAAGGCTAATTCCTTGACGCACATCTCGATCCAATACTTTCCAAAGGCCGGTATAGTTCTCTTCTTTGGCAAATGGTCCGCTGTTTCTAAACTTGGAGATGAAGACTTGGCCTCTAAGCTTTGTAAAACTCAATAACTCCTCTTCTGTATTGATCGGTTTCAGTTCAAACTCCATGATTCTCACGTTGTATTGTAGCAAAGCAATAAGTACGCTGCAAGTACAAATCCAAGAAATGTAGGTGAGATTTTTTCTAGGCACCCTACCTAGGACTGGGTAGGGTACCCATCGTGCCAAGGACTTGGCCATCATAATTTGTGGAGGAATCCAACACTGATTTTTCCATGAGTACCATCAACCTAGATAAGCCTTTGGTCAAATTTTCCCCAGATCCAGCTGATTGGTGGTGTATTCGCGAGGCTTTCGAGGGTGTTCAGATTTTTGGAGGAATTGGTAGTGGAAAAAGCTCCGGAAGTGGTAAAACATTGGCTAAGGCATTCCTGAAGAATGGATTTGGAGGCCTCGTTCATTGCGCCAAGCCGGAGGAGAAAGCAACCTGGCTACAGTACGCCGAAGAAACAGGTCGATCGGACGACATCATTGTATTTGAAGAGGGTTCACCCTACCAGTTCAATCCGCTGCAGTACGAGTTAACCAGAGAGGGCAAGGGCGCAGGCGAGGTGTTCAATTTGTCTAATCTCTTTATGGAGATCTATAAGATGGGTAACCGGTTCACCGGTGCAAGCAGTGGCGACAAAGATCGTTACTGGGATAATGCACTGCGCCGTTCACTCAACCGGATGATCCTTCTTCTGAAGCTTGCCGACAAAGAAGTAAGTATCGCCAATATGCGAGCAATTATGTCTTCTGCACCGAATGAGGACTTGACCAATGCCTTGTCAGACTATACCGATGAACAATGGGACCAACTCTATAATACTAACTATTGTATAGAATGCATTCTTGACGCCTCGGCCAAAGTGGAACAAGTACGAGAAGAACTAGAAGATGGCAATCAGGACAAGGCTCAAGTCCTTGAAGAACTAGAGCAAGACTACGCATTGGTATATGCCTATTTTCTAAGAGAGTTTGCTAAAGCTGATGAAAAGACCCGTTCAATTGTTGCTGAGAGTTTTCTAGGACTTGCAGAGCCCTTTATCATGGGGGTATTAAAGACGCATTTTGCTTCCGGCTTGACACTTAGTCCGGAGGTCACCTTTGGGGGGAAGATCATCATTCTGAATTTTTCGGTTAAAGAGTACCTGGATTCGGGAATGTATGCGCAAGGAATCTTCAAACTCCTTTGGCAGCAAGCAGTCGAGCGGCGAGATACAAATCGGTACCCAAACCCGGCTTTTCTCTGGGTTGATGAAAGCCAGTATTTCGTCAATGAATACGATACTATTTTTCAGACAACTGCACGGAGTTCCCGAGTAGCTACCGTGTTTCTGACCCAAAACATTTCCAATTACTACTCGCAGATGGGAGGAGGAGATAGCTCTAAATCCAAAGTAAATAGCTTGTTGGGTAATCTCTCTACTAAAATCTTTCATGCTAACAACGATTCCGTCACTAATGAATGGGCATCCAACGTCATTGGGAAAGCCATCATTACCCTTCGTTCCGATAGTCAGAACCGCAAGAATTTTGCCCTTATGGCAGATTCAAAAGGTACCAGCTATTCTGGTCACTTGTTACCTCAAGTCCTTCCGATGGAATTTACCACCCTGTGGTCCGGAGGGAAGCAAAGGAATTATACAGTGCAAGCAATAATACAAGTCAAAGGACGCAAGTGGTCGAATGGGGCCAATTTCTTTGAAGTTGAATTTTCTCAATTATAACCTTCAATATCATGATTCACAACACAAACAATTCAGATGAAGTCTTCAAGCAGCTTGGAGGGAGTTTTATGACTCACCTTTGGGAAGGAGTACTGGATGAAAAGAATGAACGATCGCAAAAACTAGCCTTTATTCTATTCATGCTCATACTGGCCTATGCCGGAGTAGAAGTGGTAAAGGTCAGCTTTAGAAAGGGGTTCGGGAGGAAAGGAGTTCACAAACCCCGCCTCGCCCTTTCGGTGCTAGCTTTTCTGGCAATTGCCGGGTATTGTATTGGTTTTTACTTGGAGCCCCGGAACATTGAAGATTACTTGACCTTAGGAACCTACTCCTCCTTTCTGTACACGGCCGTGTTCTTTGGAATCTTTTCCATCTATTTGTTGATTAAGGGGCTAAAAACCTCTGACGAAGTTATTGACCAATATTACCGCGGGCGTAGCACCTGGCTCGGGTTTTTGATCGACCGAGGATGGAGCCCAGCCAAAGTGCAAGATGTAGCCGAGCCTTTGACGATGCTTATCATCGGCGCTGCGTTACTTCCAGTGAACATTTTACTAGGCGCACCGCTGATGTTTTGTGCGGTCTCCTACTGGTTGCATTTTGGCCTTGAATGGTTTCTTGGGCGCGGTGAATTGAGTAGCAAGCTATCAAACGAAGGGCATGACTATTCTCGTAAAGGTTCCTTTTCTAAAGTCATCAATTAATTGAGGCAGTGCTTTAAATTCTACGGGTAGGATTTACTCATTATGCATAATTGGTGAGGTGAATTATCGCCTCACCAATCTCGTTTGGGATCGAGCTGAATGATAATTGGATAAATTGTGGAAACCTGCCCTACCTTCTTCTTACAGGTGCCTGCTTCACTTTCCTAGGAGTATCTTTTTTCGGTGCTGCCTGCTGCTTCAATGTCGATTGCACCTTCGATACTGCTGCTTTTTCAGGGGCTTTTTTCGCCACTGTTCGAACTGGCTTCACCTGGGTAGTCTTTGGAAATCCAGGACTTTTTCCAGACTTACTTTTAGCAGGTACACTTGGCTTTACTGCTTTCTGACCGCGACCCGGCGACTTTTCCCTCCTTGGGGTAGAGTCAGGATCAGGCTTCTTTCTCGCCGGCTGGACCTTTATCGGTTTTTGGATGTGCGTACCTGGATCTGGTGAAGTAGGCCTGGGCTTTTCAGTTCCTTTTACATATGAACCATTTATTGGCTTCACCTGACCGCCACCTTTGCCAATCAAGTGTGCATTCTTTATGTATGGTCCTTTATTGGTCTTCTTGACTTGTTTTGCCATGACTCCATCGGTTTTACTTGAAAAATCGAAAGTGATTGCTACAATAATTACACCTCTTCCACGGGGGCAATTGAGCAAAAAGAGGTGTAATTATGAAATCAATATCTTATCAGAATTTCTTCCATGCTTATTTCGATGACTTACCATTAAGCGAAGAAGCACTTTTCGGTAAAGTATTCCTGCCTGAAGAGCAGCATTATCTTGTCGAAGAGGCAATGAATTGCGACTTGATTGCCATTCGGAAACTCAAGGAAATGTTTACTCACGGGGTAGATGGTGCGTCTAGAAATTTTGATGTCGCCAAACGTTATTGGTATGCTCTTCATAGCCATGCAGAAGTTACTTGTTGTACGTCTAAAATTTCATTTAGCCTGGATGATTATGCTCAAATTCTGGATGGTTTTGACCGCCCATTGCCGGAAATCGCTGATGCTTATGCACTTGCAATCAGTTATATGACTAGCGAGGTTTCTCCTATTCATTGGGATATTCCCGTATTACAGAAGCATCTTACCCGTTTAGATGAGATCAAAAGCCTATTAGAATGTGAGTAAGTTAACTTCCTTGAATTAGATATCCTCTAGGCACCCTACCTAGAATCGGGCAGGGTACCCAATTTGGATTGTTCAGCAGTACCTGCATATTTCGGAATCTCCAACCCCATTACGTGGAAAGATAAGTGTTGTCATTACTTCTCAGTCTCATGGTTTCCTTCTTTCTGGATTGGAGCTATCGCCCCTTATTTAACTACACCAAGCTACAGCTTGTCTCACCCTTTGCAAGCCACGCTCCGTCTTAGTTCAGCAATTTTTTGGGACAAGCCGCAATAAATGACTGCCCTAGACTTGCATAGTGTTCACCTTCACTGATTCCAGGTTCCGCAAAAAGGGCAGATGCTCAATTATCAACTTAACAAATAGGAACCATGTCAAATCAGAAAAAATCATCATCAGAGACTTATCAAATCTACATCGCTTCTTTATCCGACTATAATGCTGGCATTCTTCACGGTAAGTGGGTTGATGTCGAAGGTCTCACCACTGACGAGATTCAAGAAGAAATCAACGAAATTCTCCGTACCAGTCCATACACCAAGCAATACGGTGAGGTAGCCGAAGAATGGGCTATCCACGATTTTGAACTAGGCGGTATTCGCATCTCCGAATATGAAAGCCTGGACACTATCGTCAGCATAGTAGAAGCATTAGCCGAACACGGTGAAGCCTTCGCAATCTATTACAATGATGTCAGTGATCTGGAGACAGCTATTTCAAACTTTGAAGAGGCTTACCAGGGAGAGTATGACTCCTTCCTCGACTACGCCACACAGACCTTTGATGAATTATACGCTCATTCTATTCCTGAAAACCTCCGCTACTACATTGATTACAGCGCATTCGCTCGTGACCTTGACGCTGATGGGTACTTTTTTGAAGATGGTCATGTGTTCCGTCCTGTTTAGGGCGGATTTTTCTTTTTATTTGATCTAGTCTATGGACGATTTTGAAAACCTGAATTGTATGGCAGTGACGATAGTTGTTATTTATCTACTTCTGTCTGCATGGTTGCGAAGAGAAAAAGTTATTTATCCTGGGCGAAATGTAATAGAACCCCACAAGGGTCCCAAGCATAAGTCACAATGGCATGAGGTTCTTCTTTTGGTGGTTTTACCCTGGCATATTTGTAATTATGTTGACCTAATACCTTCTGGATATGTTCATACCATTCTTGTGCGCTATCCACATTTATATACATCATAAAATTATTAGCCCATCCCTTATTATAGTGAGCTTGAAGGTAAATCCTGGTGTTGCCTAATTCCAATTCAGCAAGCTTCTCATCACCCCAGTGTTTTTTCCAGCCCAGAGCTAGATAGTAGGTCAGACTCTCTTGAAAGTTCTTAGTAGGAACAAATACTTTAACATCTTTAGCTTCTGGCATAACCTATTTTGAATTGTTACAACAGCTTTGGTCATTTTGAATAGGCGGACAAGCTACAGTACCATAACTACAATACACACAACAATCACCTTCTTTTGGTCGAAGAATGGTATTGCAGTTTTTACACTCATAAAAGAACTGGCAGGCATCAGTAGGCATAGTTTCTTCCGCTTGGTGCCCGCAATTCGGACAGGTTATTACGGATTGCAGTATGATCGTTTTTTCCATTTGTTATTCTATTATTTTTGATTCTCCGACCTTATAATCGGTAGACTTTATCGCTTCTTCTATTTCAGCAAGATTTGTTTGAGCACTATTAAATTTGACTGTGGCATTGGCATCTTTGAACGAAGCTTTCACCTCAATAATCCCTTCCAATTCATTCACAGCATGCTCTACATGTCCCTCACAACCGGCACAAGTCATTCCATTCACTTCGAATTCAACTTCTGAAATATTGCTTCCATCAATTATCCCAACAGCCTCCTTTTCCTGACTTGGATATAATATATGGGCATAGCTCGGAAAAGTGAGCATTAATAAAGCAAAAGCGGTTACGATCCCTAGGAATGACTTCGTTTGAAAAAACGAAACCTTTTGCACTTCACAGTCACAATCATCCTTTGGAACGGGCTTCAGCATTTGGTACCAAGCATACCCTAAGACTAGAACAGTAAAACCGATTAGCCAAGGGCGTAAAGGCTCTATCCATGAAAAAGTAGATGCCAGACCACTAGTTCCTGCAAATATTGCAAGTAAAGGAGTTATGCAACACAAAGAAGAGGCAACTGCCGTGATCGCCCCTAATCCTATTGATGATTTTTGTACGTTCATATTTTAAAAGTTAAACCAGTTCTGCTTCAGGAAGCAGGCCGAAAATAATTTCTAGTTTTGATTTTATGTCAGATGGAATGTGATAATAAATTGTGGCGCCCTCCTTTTCAAAATAAACCAATTCTGCATCCTTCAATTTTCTTAAATGCTGAGACACCGCTGGAATTTTCATTTCCAGAATTTCACTCAGATCACAAACACAAAGCCTGCCTTCTTGTCGAAGCAGGAAAAGTATTTTCATCCTTACCTCATTGCTGACTAAACTCATCATCCGGGCAAGGCTAGAAATTGGAACTCTTATTTCCTCTATCTTCGCCTTACACCGATCAATTTGCTTTCCGTCCCTTTTGACTCGGATACAGGTATTACTATCTTTTTTCATGCGGCAAAAGTAGGGTTATTTAATAATTTAAGCAAATGCTTAAATATGCTTTAACTTATCCTTTTTTAACGAATAGTCTTAGAAATGATGAGGATGAAGCAGTCTGAAAAAACGACCGTTTTCCCGAACAGAATACTCCCAAACCCCAATTCCCTTTTTTCTTTTCACCAGCCGTACAAAAAACTGGTTTACTTAATCAAAGTATGATAAAGCCGATAGTGAACCCTTTTAGGAGACATTATCTTGAAGATCGGATACGCCAGAGTAAGCACCAAAGACCAAAACCTCTCTTTACAAAAAGATGCCTTGCAAAAAGAAGGCTGCGAACTCATCTTTGAAGAAAAAGCCAGCGGTGCCAAATCCGACCGGCCGGAACTCCGCAGGATGATCGACCAGCTTCGCAAGGGCGATATTGTTGTTATCTGGAAACTGGATAGGCTAGGGCGGTCACTTCGCGATCTGGTTAATCTCGTTACTGAGATACAAGATAAGGGAGCAGGTCTAAAATCACTTAATGATTCTATCGACACTACGACACCACAGGGGAAACTTACTTTTCATCTATTCGCAGCCCTTGCCGAATTTGAGCGAGACATTATTAGTGAGCGTACGAAGGCGGGACTAGAATCTGCTCGTGCGCGGGGACGAAAAGGGGGGAGGCCGAAAGGTTTGTCAGAGCAGGCAAAGAATAAAGCGATAATCGCCGAAACGCTGTATAGGGAAGGTGATTTTTCAGTGAAACAAATTTGCCAGCACCTAGATATAGCTAGAAGCACTTTCTACAAACTGTTAAAACATAGAGGGGTTCAAGTTGGATAACAAGAGTGGAGCTACTTGATTCTTCCAAAAGTAGCTCCATTGTCAGTTGTTATTTTGTGGGCGGTAATGAAACGCTTACTTCGCTTCCGCACTAAACCCAGCTTCCGCTACGGCGGCTTGTACCTCTTCCTCGGTCAATGCGTCGGTCTCCACGGTGAGAATACGTTCATCGTCCTGTAGGTCAACGCCCCACTCCGTAATGCCTTCTTTAGCATTTAACACAGGAGTGACTTTGGCCAAACATCCTGAACAGTTGATGTTGGTTTTAAACTTCAATTCTTTCATAGTCGGTTCAAATTTTTACTTGTTTTAGACGTAAACTATTGGCTACTACCGATACGGAGCTTAATGCCATTGCGGCTCCGGCAATCATAGGGTCTAGTTCGAATCCGTTGATCGGAAATAAAAGACCTGCTGCAATAGGAATACCAATTAGATTGTAGATAAAGGCCCAGAACAGGTTTTGGCGAATTCCAATCACCGTTTTTCTGGATAGTTTCAATGCCTGGGGAATAGCCATAAGGTCAGAAGTAATCAAGGTCATCTTCGCTACATCAATGGCGATATCCGAACCTTTCCCCATGGCAATACTTACATCTGCTTGCGCCAGGGCTTGTGAATCATTGATACCATCTCCTACCATTGCAACCGTGTAACCTTCCTGCTGGAGTTGTTGCACATATTTTGCTTTATCACCGGGCATGACCTCTGCCTGGAATTTGGTAATGCCTACTGGTTGAGCAACGGCCGCTGCCGTTTTTGCATTATCTCCAGTTAGCATATGCACTGCAATTCCACGCTTTTGCAGCAAGGTGATAGCTTCAGCAGATGTAGGTTTTATTTTGTCGGTTATTCCAAGTACTCCAAGCACTTCGTGCTCGTTGGCAAAGAAAATAACTGTCATTCCTTGCCCACTCCACTGATCATAAGCAGCACTTACTTCGTCCGCGATAGTTATGCCATGCTCCAGCAATAGCTTGTAGTTGCCTACGTAATAGTGTGACCCGTTCTTGTCCGTACCACGCACACCTTTACCGGTGACACTATTGAAATCGGCGACCGTTTGCGATGGAATATTTTCTTTTTGCAAATACTGGATTATCGCTTCTGCTAATGGATGCTCGGATTGTTCTTCAATGCGTCGTAAAACCCCTTTTTGCTGAGTAGTAGCCGCCGCTATCCAATACTCATTTTGTACTTCCGGGTGCCCTTCAGTAATCGTTCCAGTCTTGTCCAAAATAACGGCATCCACCTTGTATCCAAGTTCTAGGCTTTCGGCATCTTTGATTAGGATGTTATTTTCTGCACCTTTTCCAATTCCAACCATAATAGCCGTAGGTGTTGCTAATCCAAGCGCGCATGGACAAGCAATAACAAGCACGGCGATAGAATTAAGGAGGGCATGAAAGAAAGCATCCTGGCCACCCAATACCATCCAGGCTACAAAGGTGACTATCGCAATAACTATAACTACAGAAACAAACACGC